>JBCBDZ010000216.1:0-5143 GCA_038529225.1 Pseudomonadota bacterium
TGTGGTGATGTCGGACATGGCGGCCTCGTCCTCGGGTCACAAACAGACAGACCATTTGCGCATCATAGCCCTGTGCGAAGCGGCCGCTTACTTTGCCTTTGACGTGCTGGAAGAGGGCGGCACATTCGTGGCCAAGACCCTCGCAGGCGGGGCCGAAGGAGGTTTGCAGCAACTGCTCAAACGACGGTTCAAGAAAGTGGCGAACGTCAAACCACCTGCGTCACGCGCGGACAGTTCGGAAAAGTTCGTCGTGGCGACCGGGTTCAAGGGCGCGATTGACGACTAGGCCTGTCGGGAAACGAGCGCAGAGCAATCTGCTGGACGCGCTCAAGTTCCGCGGTATTCAGATGCCGACTGCGCCACGCATTCACTTCTGACGCACGATCAAGCGCGACATCGTGCTGGCGCATCAATTCGAACAGGCGCATGTGGCGCGGGTTTTCCGGGTCTGACAACATCATCCGCTTGGCCTAGCGCCCAATTCGGGCAGGCAAAGGGACGCAATGTGGTGAATTTCGGACCTGTGGGTCAGATGGACAGACGCGCCGCATGGGTGCCACGCTCGCGATAGGGCGTGGTGTCGTAATGGGCGCGGTAGCATTTGGAAAAGTGAGATGGCGAGGCGAACCCGCACGCCAACGCCACGTTGATCACGCTCATATCCGTCTGCATGAGCAGGTTGCGGGCCTTTTGCAACCTTAACTCCATGTAGTAACGCTTTGGAGAACGGTTCAAATATCGCCGGAACAGCCGCTCGAGCTGGCGCGTGGACATGCCCACATCCTTGGCGAGGATCGACGGGCTGATCGGTTCCTCGATGTTCTGTTCCATGATCTGGATGACCTGGCTCAACTTGGGGTGACGCACTCCGATACGGGTGGGCACGGACAGGCGTTGGGTGTCCTGATCCGTGCGGATCGACGAATAGATCAGCTGGTCCGCAACCGCGTTGGCCAGTTGTTCGTCATTGTCATCCGCAATCAGCTTCAGCATCAGATCAATCGAGGATGTCCCTCCAGCCGTCGTCAGCCGTTTGTCGTCGACTACGAACACGGACTTGGTCAACTCGACCTCCGGGAACTCCTCGGTAAAGCTGTCCTGGTTTTCCCAGTGGATCGTGGCGCGTTTGCCATCAAGCAAGCCACCCTTCGCCAGCGTATAGGCAGCGGTACACAGGCCGGCGACGGCAGGCCCCTTGCGGGCCTCGCGGCGCAACCAGCCCAGCAAACGCTTGGTTGTCGCGGCCTGCACATCAATGCCACCGCAAATCATGATTGTGTCGTCCCGGCCAACCTCGTCCAGATCGCCGTCCAATTTGAAACCGGTCCCCGCCGAGCAATACGCCACATCGCCGCCTTCACCGATGATACGCCAGCTGTACAGCTCTTTCTCGGCCATCCGGTTGGCGATGCGCAGGCTTTCCAGCGCAGCCGAGAAACACAGCAAGGTGAAGTTGTTCAGCAACACAAACACAAAACGCTTTGGCTGATCCCCTTGGGGATGGGTCCGGGTGGCAGGGCGCGTGATCGACATCGCTGCGGGATCCTAAGGCTGGCGGGGGTGTCTGGTTGACCAGGTCCGCTCGTTTTTCGTGACGCAAACCTTGAGCATGAGCCAAACCCTAGGTCAAGAGGTCGCAATTATGATATGGTCACGTGCGCGCACCTTTTGTATAGGGGGTTTCGCTGGCGTTAACGCCAACATTTTTTGCGGAGAGAAACGATGAGCAATTGGACCAAATCTGACTGGCGCACACTGCCCCGCATACAGATGCCCGATTATACCGATGCTGCGGCCCTGAACGCGGTTGAGGCGCAGCTGTCCAAGTATCCACCGCTGGTTTTTGCAGGCGAGGCACGCAGGCTGACCAAACATCTGGCAGATGCCGGGCGCGGAACAGCGTTTCTGCTTCAGGGGGGCGATTGCGCCGAGGCTTTTGACCAGTTCAGCGCAGATGGCATCCGCGACACGTTCAAGGTGATGCTGCAAATGTCCATGGTGTTGACCTACGGTGCCAAAGTGCCCGTGATCAAACTGGGCCGCATGGCCGGTCAGTTTGCCAAACCACGCTCGGCCCCGACCGAGACTGTGAACGGGGTGGAATTGCCCAGCTACCGCGGCGACATCATCAATGGGTTGGACTTCACGCCCGAAGCACGCATTCCTGACCCAAAGAAGATGCTGCAAGCCTACACGCAGGCGGCCGCCACGCTGAACCTGCTGCGCGCCTTCTCGACGGGCGGTTATGCAGACATGAACATGGTGCATTCGTGGACCCTCGGCTTTGCCGAAGGGGCAGAGGCCGAAAAGTACCGCGAGATTGCCACGCGCATTCAGGACACCATCGATTTCATGGCCGCCGCAGGGATTGACGCGGACACCACGCATGAGTTTTCGACTGTCGAGTTCTACACCAGCCACGAGTCACTTCTCTTGGAATACGAAGAGGCGCTGACGCGCGTGGATTCGACATCCGGCAAATGGCTGGCAGGGTCCGGGCACATGATCTGGATCGGGGACCGTACGCGTCAGCCCGACGGGGCCCATGTGCATTTCGCAAGCGGGGTGCAGAATCCCATCGGCCTGAAATGCGGCCCAACGATGACGTCTGAGGACCTCAAGGCACTGATGGCCAAGCTGAACCCGAACAACGAAGAGGGGCGTTTGACCTTGATCGCACGCTTTGGTGCAGGCGCCGTTGGTGAAAACCTGCCGCGCCTGATCAACACCGTGCGCGAAGAAGGCGCAAACGTCACATGGGTCTGCGACCCGATGCATGGCAACACGATCAAGTCCTCTACCGGTTACAAGACACGTCCATTCGAGTCGGTCTTGCGCGAAGTGCGCGAATTCTTTGGCGTGCACGCAGCCGAAGGGACCATCCCGGGCGGCGTTCATTTCGAGATGACCGGACAGGACGTCACCGAATGCACGGGCGGCGTGCGCGCCGTGACGGACGAGGACCTGTCGGATCGTTATCACACGGCGTGCGATCCGCGTCTGAACGCTTCACAGTCGCTGGAACTGGCGTTCCTTGTGGCCGAAGAGCTTTCAAACCTGCGCCGCGCGCGGGGCGGGGCACGGGCGGCAAGCTGAGCCGGACGCAAACCAAAGAAAAAGCGCGAGCAGATCACCGTCGCTCGCGCTTTTTTCTTGTCTTGTGCGTTGCGTTGATCAGTCGTCCGACTTGACCACGCGCAAATAAGGCACATCAGCACGCGGCGTGTGCGTTTTAAAAGCGCGCGCAGGTTCGGCAAACCCGTCCGCCGGACGCGGCGTTTCAGGTACTTTTGGGGCCTGCGCCTGAGAGACCGGCAAGGTCGAGGGCGCAGTCACCGACCGGATCTTGGCTCCGACCACATCAAAACGACGTGGCGTGTGACCGATTTCTCCCTGACCCACCAAGCAGCCCAGGATACGGCTGACGTCACCCAAATCACTCTTGAGCGGGAGCAACAGCAAACGGCCTTCCAGTTGCGGTTTGGTGACGCTGATCTCGGCATTCAGCCGCATTTCGCACACGGCAGGGCGCTGACAGACGTCTTCGAGCAAGTCATTGATCTGACGGCGGCACGGCGGCGTGATCAGAGAGGTGAGGGGCATCCCGCGCACTTCCATGCCCATGAGGTCGCTCAAGTGGCTGCCCGCAATACGAATACGGGCCATTCCGGGCGCGATACGCTCAAGGACAAACGTATGTTCCAGTGCGGATTCGATCCCGCGCGGATCAATCTCTGACCGCTTCGGCATAAGGCGGGCACCGCGCAGCCCTTCCCAATAGGCCTCAACCTGGGAAAGAGCGGAATAACCAACTTCTGCGCGAAACTCTGTCATATTGGCGATACTGTGCGGGCTGTCGTCTGATTTGTCCATAATCTGCGTGTCGCGGTCCGTTTCAAAGATAAACCATTTGATCGTTCATGTCAGTCTTTGCACCAATATGTATCAAATCCGCCGCGATCCGGGGGCAAATCTTAACGTTTGGTTAATTTGCCCCCCGCAACACAGCAACAGGCTTTGGCTTGCTCCCTGTGGGCTCAGTCCCTAAACGCTTGAGTATGACCAAGGTATCGCCCGGCGCCAAGGGGCGCACAGAAACACAAGACCCTATCATCCGTTCCATGACGGGATTTGCCGCTGCAAATGGCGCACTTGAGCCGTTTCGTTGGTCCTGGGATGTCCGATCCGTCAACGGCAAGGGGCTGGATGTGCGCCTGCGCGTGCCAGACTGGATTGACGGGCTCGAGGCGGCGCTGCGCCCGCTTGTTGTGGCGCATGCCGCGCGGGGGAACGTGACACTGTCCCTGCGCCTGTCGCGAGACGATGCGGTCGCCTCCGTGTCGCTGAACACCACACAGATGAAAGCCACTATTCATTCTCTGCTTGAGATCGAAGCCGAGGCGATGGAGCAGGGGCTTTCCCTTGCGCCGTCCCGCGCCAGCGACATCGCTATGATGCGCGGTGTTCTGGAACAGGGTGTTGCGCAAGATGACCCGGCACCGTTGCGCGCCGCACTTGTCGCAGAGGTGCCCGAAGTTTTGGAAGCATTCGATGCCATGCGCCAAAGTGAAGGCGCTGCATTGCGGACCGTCTTGATCGCGCAACTGGCAGACGTGGCCGACCTGACGAAAGAAGCCGCCGCACTGGCCGAAGCCCGCAAGGACGAGGTCGCGGCGAGCCTGAAAGAGAACCTCGCCCGTGTTCTGGACAACACAGACGGGGCCGACCCGGACCGCGTCGCGCAGGAACTGGCCCTGTTGGCGGTCAAGGCGGACGTCACCGAAGAGATCGACCGCCTGCACACCCATGTGGACGCCGCCCGCGCCTTGCTGGATGAGGGCGGTAGCGTCGGGCGCAAGCTCGACTTTCTGATGCAGGAGTTCAATCGCGAGGCCAACACCCTGTGTTCCAAGGCGCAAAACGCCGACCTGACCCGGGTCGGGCTGGCGCTGAAGGCGCTGATCGACCAGATGCGCGAGCAAGTACAGAACGTGGAATAAGACATGACGACCGACCAGACCAAACGCCGCGGATTGCTCATCATCCTGTCCTCGCCCTCGGGTGCCGGGAAAAGCACTTTGGCCCATCGCCTGCGCGCGTGGGACAACGATATCGTGTTTTCCGTGTCCTCGACCACGCGCGG
>JBCBDZ010000217.1:0-5092 GCA_038529225.1 Pseudomonadota bacterium
AAATCACGGTGACCGTGATTTCTGTACATATTTGTACTGCTCCGAGAATGTCGCCGGTTTGCCCGCCGATCTTGGCCCGCGCGAGAGCACCGATTCCTGACGCCACGACAATTGCCAACACGAGCGCCAAAAGGCCCGGGCCCCCGGAGAGTATCGCGGCACACAGGCCCGCGATGATCAGCGCAACACCCACGGTATCAGGGCGCGGGCGCCCGACACTATGGGACAGCCCGTTGTCGCGCGCGTGCGGTAACCGCATGACCAGCGTCATCGTCGCCCGCGAGATCACAAGGGCAGTGATCAGTCCGACGAGGTTTACCTCGGCCAGACCGAGCCATCGCAGGCCCATGGCAAGGGTGAGCGCGAGGACACCATAGGCACCAATCCGGCTGTCTTTCATGATCTCGAGGCGGCGCGCCGGGTCATGTCCGCCCCAGAGCCCGTCTGCAGTGTCCGCCAGCCCGTCCTCATGCATGGCGCCTGTCAACATGACCAACGCAGCAAGCGTCAGCCCCGCGCCAAGTTGCGACGACAGCGACAGCGCGCTGGCTCCCCACGCTACGATGCCTGCCAGACAACCCAGAACAAGACCGACGACCGGATAGGCCCAGGCCGCCCGCGCCCCGTTGGCAAAGGCGTGGTCTGGCAGTCGCGGCAAAGGCAGCCGCGTGAGCAAGACAAGCGCTGCGGGCACGTCCCACAGGCGTTGTCTCAGTGCGGTGTCGGTTTCATCGGTTGCCATGTCCGGTCCTGACTTGCGAACGGGTTCGCTTTGGGTAAAGAGCGTTAGGGAAACTGGCAAGGACAAGACGTCATATGAGCTTTGAAACACTAGACGCGTTGCGCGCAATTCTGGCAGGGATGCCGGCCCAGGACGCCGCCGCTTTGGAAGGGGCCGCGGTGCGCAACGGTCAGTTGACCAAACCCCCTGGTGCGCTGGGGCGTCTGGAGGATCTGGCCATCTGGTATGCGGGCTGGCGCGCAGATGCGCGCCCGGCCATCAACGCGCCGCAAGTCATTGTCTTTGCGGGCAACCATGGGGTCGCGGCGCGCGGGGTTTCGGCGTTCCCGCCTGAAGTTACGGTGCAGATGGTGGCCAATTTCGAGCATGGTGGTGCGGCGATCAACCAACTCGCCCGGGCATTTGGGGCACGCATGGACGTCGTGCCTTTGGATCTGGACACACCGACGGCTGACTTTACCGCAGGACCTGCGATGCGCGAGGCCGAAGTGGTGGCCGCCTTGCGTTCTGGTTGGGACGCGGTCGATCCTGCGTCGGACCTGTTGGTGGTCGGAGAGATGGGGATCGGCAACACCACTTCCGCAGCGGCGATTGCGGCCTGTCTGTTCGGTGGGGATGCCGGGACGTGGACCGGGCGCGGCACCGGGGTTGAAGGCGATGCTTTGGCGTTGAAGACGCAAGTGGTGGCTGACGGCTTGAGCAGACATGCAGATGCTCGAGACGGTCTGGACGTACTGATGCGTCTGGGCGGGCGCGAACTGGCAGGAATGGCGGGGGCGATCGCGCGCGCGCGGTCCTTGTCCATCCCGGTGATCATGGACGGGTTCATTTGCACGGCTGCCGCTGCCTGTCTCGAGCACACTGTTGCGGGCGCGCTCGATCACGTCGTTGCCGGGCATCAGAGTGCCGAAGGGGCCCATGCGCGCATGCTTGAGGCCCTTGGCAAGGTCCCGCTCTTGTCATTGGGACTGCGCCTTGGCGAAGGGTCCGGTGCGGCGCTCGCGATTGGGGTGCTCAAGGGGGCTGTGGCGTGTCACTCGGGCATGGCGACCTTTGCCGAGGCAGGGGTGGCTGACGGGTGAGGTGATCGTCGGGCGGTGCTATTTCGGCGGTGCCGAAAGACGCCCGCCCGCCCACCTGCGCGCGTGCGGGGTTCATGCCCGTCGCGGTTCTTCGCCCCGCGCCGAAATTGATTCTTCGAGGTCTTTTTCGAGCTCTCGGGCGAGTGCTACATATTCATCGTTCTTTGAGGTCGGCACGTTCGGATCATGCAGTTCGGCCAGACGCCGCACAGCTTCGCGGTCATGGGCATAGAACAGGCTTTCGACCTCGGCCGCCTCATATTCGCTCAGCCCGAGGTTTTCGAGTGCATAGCGGCCGGCGCGCAAGGAGGCATCAAACATTTCACGCACGATGTCGTCTGCGCCGGCTTGATAAAGGTTGTAGACATGCACCCGGTCATAGGCGCGCGCGATGATGTGGATGTCCGGGCGGATTTTGCGGGCATAGGTCACAAGGCTGGTCGCGGCTTTGGGATCGTCGAGTGCCACGACGAGAATGCGTGCGGTTTCTATACCGGCGGCGTGCAGGATGTCGGGGCGGCTGGGATCTCCAAGAAAGCTCTTGAACCCGAACCGGCGCATCAGCGCGATGGTTTCCATGTCGTGATCCAGCACCACTGTCTTGAACCCGGTGCCTTGCAGCAACCGGTTCACGATCTGCCCAAAGCGCCCGATCCCGGCGATGATCACCGGCCCTTCCTCGTCGATCGTGTCCGCCTCGACTTCGCCTTTTGTTTCGGCCATGCGCCGCGAGATCACCTCGTAAAGGATGAACAAGAGCGGGCTGATCAGCATCGTCAGCGCGATCACCAGCAGAAGGGTCTGGCCAACATATTGAGAGATCACCCCCTGACCGACAGAAAACGCGGCCAGGACAAAGCCAAACTCGCCCGCCTGTGCCAGACCCAGCGTGAACAGCCAGCGATCCCTGCCTTTGATCCGGAACGTCACAGCAAGGCAATACAGCACAAGTCCCTTGAGAAGGATCACGAGGAGCGCCATGGAAATGAGGGCAGGCCAGCGTTCAAACAGCAGACCAAAGTTGATCCCTGCACCAACCGTGATGAAGAACAGTCCCAAGAGCAGGCCCTTGAACGGTTCGAGGTCGGTTTCCAGTTCGTGGCGGAATTCCGAGCTGGCCAGCACGACCCCGGCCAGAAAGGCGCCGAGCGCAGGTGACAGGCCCACGAGCATCATCAGAAACGAGATCGACACAACGATCAGCAGTGCAAGGGCGGTGTACATCTCTCGCAGCCGCGCGGCATGGATAAACCGGAAAATGGGTCGCGTAAGGAACACACCGGCCAAGATGACGACCACCATGGCACCGATGGTCACGAGCGTCACACCCCAGCCCGGCAGCCCGTCCACAAGGCTGAGGGAGTAGTCGCCGTGCCCGCCGCCATGCCCGCCGCCATGATCCCCATGTGCCCGCTCGATGGACCCGTTTGCAGTAATCTGGGCTGGCAGTGTCACCGCCAATAGCGGCAGAAATGCGAGGATCGGGATCACGGCGATGTCTTGTGTCAGAAGCACCGAAAACACCGAACGTCCACCGCCGGTTTTCATCAGCCCTTTTTCCGACAGCGTTTGCAATACGATCGCCGTCGAGGACAGTGCCAGCGTCAGCCCGATGGCCAGAGCGACACTCCAGGACTGGTTGTAGGCCATCGCCACGCCCATCATCGCAAGGGTCGACAGCACGACCTGCGCCCCGCCAAGACCAAGCAGTTTGTGGCGCATGTCCCACAGGGCGCGCGGTTCCAGTTCCAGCCCGATGAGGAACAGCATCATGACCACGCCGAATTCGGCGAAATGCTGAAGGTCTTCGGTTTCGGCCCCGACGAGACCCAGAACCGGGCCGATCAGAATGCCTGCTGCCAGATAACCCAGCACCGACCCCAATCCCAAGCGCGCAGCAATTGGGACAGCGAGCACGGCGGCTGCGAGGTAGATGGACGCTTGGTAAAGGAAGCTTTCCATTGTGTTGCCTTTTCAGGATGGGGCAAGAATGTGGGGCTTTGTCCCCAAGTACAACCGGCAACAGCGGCAAAGCAGGACAAAGAGCGAAAATCTGGCCCGGGATGCCGGTTCTGCGATCCTTTTTCGCCTCAACCCTAGGGGTCTGCCCTCAGGTCGGCAGAGGGCCATCACGTTTGAGCTGGTCCATCACAATCTGGCTGTGCACCCGCGCAACGGAAGGGTGCGGCAGCAGGACGTCATGGATCAGCCGGTTGAGCGCCCCCAGGTCCGCGCAGTACACCCGCAAAAGGTAGTCCGCATCGCCCGTCATCGCCCATGCACTTGTGATCTCGGGCGACGTGTCCAGCAGACGCGCGAAGCTGGCTGAGTGTTCCGGGCCATGGGTGCTGAGATGCACCTGAACAAAGCCCTGAACGCTGAGCCCAAGGCGCGCCGGATCAAGGCGCGCGACATAGCCTTCGATGTAGCCATCCGTTTCAAGCCGCTGGCGGCGCCGTCCGATCTGGCTTGCCGACAGGTTCAGTTTTTCGCTGAGCTGCTGGGCTGAGAACTGTGCGTTTTGCTGCAGAGCGTCGAGAAGGCGGATATCGATGGAATCTAGCAAGTGCGTAACTTTCTGCATGGATCGTACTTTTTGCGCGTACTATGCGCGAAAAATATCGAAAACGCTATTATATTGACGCGCCAAACGCATCAGGCTCGCAGTATTCCAAAGGCAAATCACCTGTTACAGGAGTTGCCGCATGGGCCCTTTCCCTCACGACGCCCCGAAATCCGAAATCACCAAAGCCAACCCGATGGGCACTGACGGGTTTGAATTTGTCGAGTTCGCCCATCCCGATCCGGAAGAATTGCGCGTGTTGTTTACACGCATGGGCTACCAAAAGGTGGCGCGGCACCGCGCTAAACGGATCGAGCTGTGGCAGCAAGGCGATATCACCTACGTTTTGAATGCCGAGCCAGACAGCTTTGGCGCACGCTTTGTGAAAGAGCATGGACCCTGTGCCCCATCCATGGGCTGGCGCATTGTCGATGCACAGGCTGCGTTCAAGCGGGCCCTGTCGCTGGGGGCCAAGCCGTATGAGGGCACGGACAAGGTTCTGGATGTGCCTGCGATTTACGGGATCGGCGGCAGCCTCATCTATTTCGTCGATCAGTACTATGACACGTCGCCCTACAATGCCGAGTATGAATGGCTGGAGCAGTCCAAACCACGCGGCGTCGGGTTCTTCTACCTCGATCACCTGACGCACAACGTGCACAAGGGGAACATGGACACGTGGTTCCGGTTCTTCGGCGACCTGTT
>JBCBDZ010000218.1:0-5025 GCA_038529225.1 Pseudomonadota bacterium
CGCGGCTGATCTTTGTCTTGTGCATTTGGGCCCGTGCGCCAATGTCACTGGCCGTCATCCGCCCGTATATGCCGAGGTGAAACAGCACGCGCCACTCGTTGCGCAGCATCCCGTAGCGGTCCTTGTAGACATTCTGGAACTCAAGGCTTGCCGCTTCTGCGGCCTGATTGAGCAGGTAGGGCAGAAACATCCGCACATCGAAATCAGGATCGTCACGCATACCTCACCCCTTGTTAGTTACAAATACAACTATTACCTCTGACCGGCATCTGCAAGGGAGCACGCCAATGAACCGTCAGTCCGATCCGCACACAATGATTCAGGCCCCGTCGGGTGCGGGCATCACGGCCGGCTACATGCCCGGCTTTGGCAATGATTTCGAAACAGAGGCCCTGCCCGGGGCTCTGCCCGAAGGCATGAATTCTCCGCAGAAATGCAACTACGGCCTTTACGGCGAACAACTCAGCGGTACGGCCTTCACACATGAACGCCCCGAGCGCACCTGGTGCTATCGCATCCGCCCGTCGGTCAAGCATTCAGGCCGATACGAACGGATCGACCTGCCCCACTGGGCATCCGCACCCCACGTCATCGATGATGTGACCAGCCTTGGGCAGTACCGCTGGGATCCGGTCCCTCATTCGGACGAAGCACTGACCTGGCTGACCGGCATGCGAACCATGACCACTGCGGGAGACGTAAACACGCAAGTCGGTATGGCCAGCCACATCTATCTGGTGACTCAGTCGATGCAGGACGCCTACTTCTATTCCGCAGACAGCGAACTCCTCGTGGTCCCGCAAGAAGGACGGCTGAGGTTCTGTACGGAACTCGGCGTCATCGACATCGCCCCGCAGGAGATCGCCATTATTCCCCGCGGCCTCGTCTACCGGGTCGAAGTGCTGGACGGGCCATGCCGCGGCTTTGTCTGTGAAAACTACGGGCAGAAGTTCGAACTGCCGGGCCGCGGCCCCATCGGGGCCAACTGCATGGCCAACCCGCGCGACTTCAAAGCCCCTGTCGCTGCGTTTGAGGACCGCGAAGCCCCCTCGACCCTGACAATCAAATGGTGCGGGCAGTTTCACGAAACCAGGATCGGGCACTCACCGCTGGACGTGGTGGCGTGGCACGGCAACTACGCCCCCCTCAAATACGATCTGAAAACCTACTGTCCCGTGGGTGCGATTCTGTTTGACCACCCTGACCCGTCGATCTTCACCGTGTTGACCGCCCCTTCGGGCCAGCCGGGCACGGCCAACATCGACTTTGTGCTGTTTCGCGAACGCTGGATGGTGGCCGAAGACACCTTTCGCCCGCCATGGTACCACAAGAACATCATGTCCGAACTGATGGGCAATATCTATGGTCAGTACGACGCCAAGCCCAAGGGGTTCGTTCCAGGGGGCATGTCCTTGCACAACATGATGCTGCCTCACGGGCCTGACAAAAACGCTTTTGAGGGGGCAAGCAACGCGTCCCTTGAAGCGGAGAAATTAGACAATACAATGTCGTTCATGTTCGAAACACGCTTTCCCCAGCACCTGACGCGCTTTGCGGCCCGGGAGGCCCCTTTGCAGGATGATTACATCGATTGCTGGTCGGACATCGAAAAGAAATTCAACGGCACGCCGGGTACGAAATAGGATGCCCGATTACCTGATTGATCTGCTGTCATGGACGGTCTTTTTCATCCTGTTTTTCGTTGGTGCACGCTGGCTGCAAAACAGGGGCAAGAAAAAGAACGACGATGACAAGACGTGATGTCCGAGCCGCTGTCAGAAGAGGAAGAAGATGTGCCGTCACGGACTGACCTTACTGTCGCACCTGCCCGCAGTCTTACCGACATTGCGCCGACCCCGCACCCAACAGTAAATGCACCCGGGCGAAATGCCCCCGTCCAGCGGCTTCGGCTGTTGGTAGGTTGACGAAAGACTTCCATGCCTCTCAAACGCTCTTGGATCACCAGCGCAAACGCGGCTGAAACTGACTTTCCCCTCAACAACCTGCCCTACGGGGTGTTTTCCACGCCGACCCTTGATGCACGCTGCGGCGTTGCCATCGGGGACCTGATACTTGACATGCAAGCGGCCGAGGAACAGGGGGTGATCGACCTCACGGACGAGCCACTGTTTGACGTGCCGTTCTGGAACGAGTTGATGGAACAGGGCCCCGCCGTTTGGACGGCCCTGCGCAACCGGTTGACCGACCTTCTGGGCGAAGGGGCGCGCGACCGCGCATTGGTCGAGCCGCTGATGGCGCCTATGGGCGAGGCTACGCTGCACCTGCCACTCGTCGTGTCCGAGTACACCGACTTTTACGCAGGCCGTCATCACGCCACCAACGTCGGCACCATGTTTCGCGGCCCCGAAAATGCGCTGCCCCCCAACTGGTTGCACATGCCCATCGGGTATAATGGACGGGCCTCGTCCGTGGTCATTTCGGGCACCGATATCCGCCGACCCTGGGGACAACTCAAATCCCCCGATCACGAAATGCCCGCCTACCTCCCCTCTCGCCGCTTTGATCTGGAACTTGAAATGGGGGCAATCGTCGGCACCTCTTCAACCGGTCCGCTCACCGTCGATCAGGCGGATGCGGCGATCTTTGGCTACGTCCTGCTGAACGACTGGTCGGCGCGCGATATTCAGGCGTGGGAATACCAGCCCCTTGGCCCTTTTCAGGCCAAGGCAACGGCCACCTCGATCAGCCCGTGGATCGTGACCAAGGCCGCTCTTGATCCGTTCCGCACCGCGACGCCGGAACGCGAGGTCCCATTGCTCGACCACCTCAAGGACACCGGCCCGATGCTCTATGACATCGACCTAAGCGTCACTCTGGCCCCGGCGGGCAAAGCTGCCACAACGATCGCGCAAACCAACTACAACGAAATGTACTATTCCTCGGCCCAGCAACTGGCACATCACGCCACGTCCGGATGCCCGATGAACGCAGGCGACCTTCTGGGCTCCGGCACAATCTCAGGCCCGACCAAGTCAGAACGCGGCAGCCTGCTGGAACTCAGCTGGGGGGGCAAGGAACCCCTGACGCTCGACACGGGCGAAACCCGCACATTCCTCGAGGACGGCGACACCCTCACCCTGTCAGGCCACGCCAGCGGTGACGGCTACAAAATCGGCTTTGGCACTTGCACAGGCACCATCCTGCCCGCCACCAAGGACCCGTTCCCGACGTAATTCCACACACATCTTCTCTGTTTCAAAAAAATCCCGGGGGAGTCCTGAAAGGACGGGGGCTGGCCTCCCGGTCACGTCGCCCCATATTGCTCAGGCATGAGCAACAAACACGGTCCCACCCGCAGCGACCTGATCTTCCGCCTCAGCTTTTCACTGGCCGGGCTGGGTATGGTCGGTGCGGCCCTTCTCTATCGCGGCCTGCCCACAGGCCCCGGCGGATGGGAGGCCATCGGCATCGCAACAGTTTTCTTTGGCGGCACGTTTGGCTGGACGCTGTGGAAACTGGCGCGCCGCGACCACAGCTAGGGCGCGGCGGCCCACACCTCGACCTCAACGACAAACTCTGGCCGGGTGAAACCAGACACGATCACCAATGTGGAACTGGGCAGGACCGTGGCGTTGGCCAGAAACGCATCACGCGCGGCCATGTAACCGGGCATATGCGCACGGTCCGTGACGTATGCACTTACATGACACACATTATCCGCACCCATCCCCGCCTCTTCCAAAATCGCGGTGATATTGGCAAAGCAGATCTCGGCCTGCGCCTGCGACCCATCGGGCACCGTCCCGTCTTGCGCGAGGCCCAGTTGCCCGGATGTGCGCACGATGCGTGCGCCCGCAGGCAGTTCTACGCCGTGCGAATAGCGGGCAAAGGGCGGGGCAATGGCGGCAGGGGTCAGGCTTTTCATCTCTCAACACTTGCGCACCCGGCAAAAATTTGAAACCCTCTGCCAACATCTCTGGCACGGATTTAAGTATCTCAAGGGCCGCTGACATCCACTTTCCATTGAAAGGGAAAGGCATGGAAAAGCGACTGCTATGTGTGCGCCACGGCGATGGCCCCATGGACGACCGGATTACGACCTGGTGCGCGGTGAACAACATCCGCCTGGATGCGCGCCGCCCTTGGCAAGGAGACACCTTGGGCGAGATCACGGACGATCTGGCCGGGGTCGTTGTCTATGGCGGCATATACAACGCCTATGACACCGACTTGCACCCGTTTCTGAACGAAGAATACCGCATGATCGACGCGGCAATGAAGACGGACCTGCCCCTTTTGGGTCTGTGTCAGGGTGCCCAAATGATTGCCCACCACATGGGGGCTTGGGCAGGGGCGCCTGCACATGGCAACCACGAATTTGGCTGGTACGAGGTCACGCCAACAGAGGCGGGGCGCGATTTGTTTCCAGAACCTTTGCACTTTGCCCAAGCACATTTTCACACCTTCGACCTGCCGAACGGCGCACGCCATCTGGCCCGCAGCGCACTGTTTGAGAACCAGGCATTTGCAGTGGAGGACACCATTGTCGGGGTGCAGTTTCACCCCGAACAGACCATCGCGGGCTTTCAACGCTGGCAAGACCGGGCGGAAGGCTGGGGGCGCTACGCGGAACCCGGCGTCCAGGCACGCGACCAGTCCACAGCCCTGATGCTCGAACATGACGCAGCGCAAGGGGCGTGGATGACAGGTTTTCTCGACCGCTTCTTTGGCGGCGCAACATGATCCCCCTCTGGTCAGAGCGCGCGCGCAGCACGATGGATGCAAGCGACGCCATCGCGGTCCTCCCGCTTGGTGCAACAGAACAGCACGGCCCCCACCTGCCCTTAACCGTCGACACCGCTCTGACCGAAGCCGTACTGGCGCGCACGCGCCACTGACGCCGTGATGTCGCGCAGGACCGCCAACAGGGTTTCGGCACTGAGCGTCAGGGTGCCGGGGTGGGCGATGTGTTCATCGCTTTTGGTGATGCTGAGCGTGGGCAGTTGCAGGGCATTTGCACGGGTTTGCGTACGCGCCAGTACGGCTTCGGTCAGAGCGGTGTCG
>JBCBDZ010000219.1:0-5022 GCA_038529225.1 Pseudomonadota bacterium
TACATCCGGCGGCGCAACGGAGAGGAAGAGGTGTCTTTCCCCTCTGATGAACTCGGCGCTGTGCTGGGCAAGACGCTGGGCGTGCCGCTGTTTCAGGAACAGGCGATGCAGATCGCCATCGTGGGCGCCAATTTCACCCCTGATCAGGCAGACCGGTTGCGCCGTTCATTGGCCACGTTCAAGAAACACGGGAGCGTTAGTGAATTCCGCGCGCTCTTCCTGCGCGGCATGCGCAAGAATGGCTATGAGGACGATTTCGCTGCGCGTTGTTTTTCCCAGATCGAGGGGTTCGGGTCTTACGGGTTTCCCGAAAGCCACGCGGCAAGTTTTGCGCTTCTGGTCTATGCCTCAAGCTGGCTCAAGTGCCATCACCCGGGCATCTTTGCCTGTGCGCTGCTCAATTCCCAGCCCATGGGGTTTTACGCCCCCGCTCAGATCGTACGCGACGCACGCGAGCATGGGGTCACGGTACGCCCGATCTGTGTGAACGCCAGCTTCTGGGACAATGTGATGGAACCGGACGGGCAGGGCGGGCTGGCCCTGCGCCTTGGGTTCCGCCAGATCAAGGGTCTGAGCGAAGAGGATGCAAGTTGGCTGACGGCGGCGCGCGGCAATGGCTACCAATCGGTGCGCGATGTGTGGCGTAAGGCGGGGCTTGGCCCGCCCGTTCTGGTGCGGCTGGCAGAGGCGGATGCCTTTGCCGGTATCGGGCTCAAACGTCGTGAGGCGTTGTGGGAGGCCAAGGCCCTGGCGCCAGGGCCGGTCCTGCCCCTGTTTGCAAGGGACATTGATGGCGAGGTGGTGGATGAACCCACGGCACTGTTGCCCGAGATGACGATGGGAGAGCAGGTGGTGGAGGATTATGTCTCTACCCGACTGACCCTGCGCGCGCACCCTGTGGCGCTGTTGCGTCACATTCTTACGCCGGGATCCAGCGCGGTGGATGTGGTGGCCACTGACGCCCGTGCGCCGGATTTGTCCAAGATCAGCTTTACGCGCGGAAACCCGGACTGACACGAGTTGAGCCCACTACTCCAGCAACGTTTGCAGAAGTTTTATTTCCATCGCGATCTCTCCCCGCACAGCATCGGATAATTCAGTTCCGGCACGCCTGCGTTGCTTTACAGCTTCTCGCAAATTGTTTGTCGCCATACCAATCTGAGCCAGCGCAGTTGCTTCGAGACTGTCAATATCCTTACCATCAGTGGCGCCTAAGGGTTCAAATCTTGTTCCGTCCTTACCTTCGGCAATCGCCTGCCGTTCAGACGAATAGATATCCAGCGCCTCGTGCAAGCGCTGCACAGTGCTTTCCCGAACAGTTTCGCCGTTCAAGTAAGTCTTGATGGTGTTGACGCTAAGACCCGTGCGGCGGCTCAACTCCGCGTTGCTCATCGCAAACTTCGACTTCCTTGCCGCAAATTCTGCAAGAGACCTGTCAAAAGACCTGTCAACATTGGGAGCCATAACTGCCCTATCGCCTCATTTTACACGCCTAACGCGATTTTTCCATCAAGTATATAGGATACGCACTGACCTGATATCCAGTCAAAATTGTGAAAGTAACAGAGCTTTGCGCATATGTGGCAAAATTTCATCGCCATTGCCTCTCACATAGGATACAATATCTAGTATCAACACATATGTAAACTGTCTATTTGATACTTAAATACAGAAAGTTCTTTGAGTATAGATGTATCGCGGCCTATTTTTTGATTCACGGCCCAATGGTTCCAACTGCTAGGATATCACCATCGGGCCGGCTGACGTAATCAGCGCCGGCAGCATAGCATGTTCTTTGTCCAAAGGCATCCGTGTCGGCGCAAACCCGCGAAAGGGGTTTGACCATGAAACGAAACCGCACAATCAACGCCCTTGCCTTTGGTGGAGCCGCCGCGCTGCTGTTGCAAGCAGTTCAAAACCTGTTCCCGGCAATCGCGCAACACATGCCGGTGAACGAGAACTCATTTGTCCAATCAGCAGCTATAATGCTTGGCGCTCTTGCCGTTAGTATTATCGTGGACACAGTTTGGCCGCCAGAAGAAGAGGACGACGACGACGATATGCCACTGATCTGACTCGATCTGTGATAGAGCCTCAGATTTTGCTTCTGCATGGCCATCGCCTGCCGGTCAATGCGCTGGCTCTGAGTACCTTTGTTGCAGGGTAAAGGCCTCGGGTCCGGGCCCTTCACGCCTCAGCGTCTGGATCTTGTCCCACGCCTCATCCAATCCGATCCGGCGCCCGCGTTTGGCCCACCACATAACCATTGTCGGCCCTTCGCTTCTGTCCACCCAGTCGCACAGTGCTTTCATCCCGTCCCGGTGCAGAGGCTCGCGGTAGGTGAACCGGTGCATCGCAGCGATGTCGCGCCACCCGGCCATCGTCATGATGTGCAGGTTTTCCTCTGTGCTTTGGGTGTTTTGTGCAAGCAGGTCGGCCATCTCAAGGTATTGTCCGTCGGGTGCCCGGGCCCCATGGTTGTGCCAGAACATGTCGCCATCTGCCTTGGCCAGCGCGAAGATTTTGGGCAGCTGTTCAAAGAAGTAAACCGCGTTCGGGTGTGCCGCGGTAAACGGTCCGATGGGGCGCACCACGTTGAGGTGCACCAGCATGTGTTCGCTCATCTTGTGGCCTCCTTGCCTGTTGCGATCCTAAACCGCTTGTCCGCATCGGCAAGCGTTCTTCCCAAGCGTGACCGGGCGCGCTAGAACGCTGGCAAACCTGCGAACAAAGGTCTTTGAGCATATGGCAGTCCCCAAACCCGTGGTTTTGTGCATCCTTGATGGTTGGGGTCTGCGTGCAGAAACCGCAGGCAACGCTCCTGCGCTGGCCGACACCCCGACCTTTGATCACATCATGGCGACGTGTCCGCATGCGACCCTGATCACCCATGGTCCGGATGTGGGGCTGCCGCGCGGCCAGATGGGCAATTCCGAAGTGGGCCATACCAATATCGGCGCGGGCAGGGTTGTTGCGATGGATCTTGGCCAGATCGATCTGGCGATTGAGGACAGCAGTTTTTTCACCAACGACCGCCTGACCGGATGGATCGAGGCGATCAAGGCGGCAGGTGGGCGCGCGCATCTGATGGGCGTACTGTCGGATGGTGGCGTGCATGGCCATATCAGCCACATGATTGCGGCGGCCAAGGCGTGCACCGATGCTGGCCTTGAAGCGTGTATTCACGCTATCACTGACGGACGCGATGTGCCCCCGAAATCCGCGCTGGGGTATCTTGAGACGTTGCAAGCCGCGCTGCCTTCGGGTGCGCGCATCGTGACTGTCACGGGCCGCTACTATGCCATGGATCGGGACAATCGGTGGGATCGGGTTGAGACCGCCTTTGCTGCGATGGTACGCGCCGATGGTCCGGTCGCGCAGAGCCCGCAGGCGGCGATTGAGGCGGCCTATGCGGGTGAGAAGACGGATGAGTTTATCCCGGCCACTGTCATCGATGGATTTAAAGGGGCCAAAGATGGAGACGGGCTGTTCTGTCTGAACTTCCGTGCTGACCGTGCGCGAGAAATCATGGCCGCCATGGGCGAGCCGGGTTTTGACGCCTTTGACGTTGCTGGCCGTCCCGATTGGGCGGGTCTGATGGGCATGGCGGATTATTCCGAGGCGCACGGGACGTACATGACCACTGTGTACCCCAAGCCCGAGATTGTGAACACGCTGGGAGCCTGGGTGGCGCGTGCAGGCTTGCGCCAGTTCCGACTGGCCGAAACAGAAAAGTACCCGCATGTCACCTTTTTCCTCAACGGAGGTGAGGAAAAACCTGAGGATGGGGAAGACCGGGCAATGCCGAAGTCCCCGAAGGTGGCCACCTATGATTTGCAGCCGGAGATGTCGTCGGTGGAGGTGACAGACCGGTTTATCGGGGCGATCGAGGCGGGGTATGACCTGATCGTCGTGAATTATGCCAACCCGGATATGGTCGGTCATACTGGCGATCTGGATGCTGCGATGGCTGCTTGTGCGGCTGTGGATCAGGGTCTTGCGCGGGTGTTGCCTGTGTTGGAGGCTGCCGGGGGCGCCATGATCCTTACGGCGGATCACGGCAACTGCGAGGTTATGATTGATCCGGACACCGGTGCGCCGCACACGGCCCACACCACCAATCTGGTGCCGGTTGCCTTGATCGGGGCCGACGGTGCGCTGCGCGACGGACGCCTTGCCGATCTTGCGCCGACATTGCTGCATCTGATGGGGCTTGAGAAGCCGATTGAAATGACCGGGCAGAGCCTGATTGCATGAGACGACTTGCCGTTCTTTTCCTTTGCTTTTGGGCGCCGCACGCCTCTGCGCAGGACAGCGCCGGTGATCTGGCACGTGCCGCGGGTGATCTGCTTGAGGCAGCTTCGGTTCAATTGCAGGAGGCGGACAGTGCGCGGGATCGCGTGCGGGCCCTGACGCAGACGGTTCAGGCCTATGAGGCGGGTCTATCGGCCATGCGGTCGGGTTTGCGGCGGGCCGCAATCCGCGAAGCGCAGTTGCGCGCCCAGCTTGAGTCCCGCGATGCGGAGATTTCCCAATTGCTGGCAGTTTTGCAGACCATAACCCCTGAGGACACGCCCACCGCGTTTCTGCACCCGGACGGGCCTGCGGGCACCGCACGGGCGGGTATGCTGCTGGCGGAACTGACGCCAACGCTGAATCAGCGGGCCCAACGTTTGCGCAACGACTTGAAGGATGTTGAGTCCCTGCGCCTGCTGCAGGAGCGGTCGGCTGCGCAATTGCAACTGGGGTTGAGCGAAGTGCAAACGGCACGCGCTGCGCTGAATCAGGCGATGGCGAACCGCACCGATTTGCCGCAAAGGTTCACACAGGACCCGGTGCGCACCGCCATTCTGATCGAGTCGTCTGAAACGCTGGAGGCGTTCTCAAGTGGTCTGACAGAGACTGCCACGGACGATGCAGGATGGACGCCGCCGGACTTCGAGGACCAGATCGGTGCGCTGCCGGTGCCTGTGCGTGGCCTCATCCTGCGCCATGCGGGTGAAGCAGATGCCGCAGGCGTCG
>JBCBDZ010000220.1:0-4991 GCA_038529225.1 Pseudomonadota bacterium
CACGCCTGGGGCATGACAGAGATGTCCCCGCTGCGCACCATCAAATCACCCTGTGTCTCCCCATCCCAGGGCAATGCATGGCCATCCGCATCCACGATTTTGAGGTCGACACCCCATGGCGGACGCCCCTGACTTTCGCGCAAGGCATGCTGTTTGGCGGCGGGCATGTCGGCGTGTTTGGGCAGCAACTGGTTTGTGGTGCCCAGCGGGGACATCTCTGTCATGCCCCAGGCGTGAATCACTTCGACGCCGTACTCTTCGCGGAACGTCGCCATCATCGATGGCGGACAGGCCGACCCGCCCACAACGGTGCGTGTCAGGCTGGGCAGATACGACCCTGCATTGCGCGCCTCTGCCAGCAACCCTTGCCAGATCGTCGGCACACCAAGGGCGATGTTGACCTTGTATGTTTCGATCAGCCCAACCAGCGAAGCCCCATCAAGCCCCGGCCCAGGCAGCACCATGCGCGACCCGACCATTGCACAGGCGTAGGGCGTGCCCCATGCATTCACATGGAACATCGGGACCACCGGCAGCACCACATCCCGCGCCGAAAACCCGATGCAATCGGGCGCGCTGGCGACAAGCGCGTGCAAAACTGTTGTGCGGTGGGAATAGAGCACACCCTTCGGGTTCCCTGTCGTCCCTGATGTGTAGCAGAGCGAAGAGGCGGTGTTTTCATCGAATTCCGGCCATGCGAAATCCGGGCTGCCTGTGGCGATCAGATCGTCATAAAACGTCAGCCCCTCGATCATGCTGGCGGCATCCGGGTCTGCGCCACCCAACAGGACAATGTGTTCAACGCAGGGGATCTGGTCGCGGATGGCCTTGACCAGCGGCACAAAGCTCTTGTCGATGAACAACACGCGATCGTTGGCATGGGTGATGATGTAGACCAATTGTTCGGGAAAAAGGCGCGGGTTGATCGTGTGGCAGACAAAGCCTGCGCCCGAAACGCCAAAGTAAACCTCGAGATGGCGGCGGTTGTTCCAGGCGATTGTGGCGCACCGGGTTTGCGGGTCCAGACCCAGCTTGTGCAGGGCCTCCCCCAGCCGATGCGCGTTCGCTCCAACCTGCCCCCATGTGGTGACTTCGGTGCCGCCAAGGGTGTTGACGGACACAATCTCGGTCTCTGCATGGAACCGCGCGGCGTGATCCACAAGCGATCCGATGGTCAGAGGGAAATTCATCATTTGGCCAAGCATCTGGCACCTCCCGTGAAAACAACTGGTGGGAGGTCTTGCCCCCCTTTTGCCGGGAGCCTGCCAAGGCGCGCGCGCCCATGCAAGTATCATGGACGCGCGCGGCCAGGGCCGTAAGGCGGGGTTCACCCCGCCCTACGCAGTGTTTCAGCCGCATTGCAGCTCTTCGACATGTTTCATGTGCGCGCGGTTGGCCTCGATATAGGCGATGATGCCAGCCATCACGCTCGGCTGTCCCTGGAACCCATGCCACGGCTTGAAGTGCGGCATGTGAATGAAGGTTGTCGGGTCACGCCGCAGCAGGTTGGCAAAGACAGAGGCCACCAGACGGCCGCCCGCCCCGGTCAGCTTGCCGTTCCCGTGGGCCTCGGCCTCTTGCAGGCAGTAGAACCACAGCGGAGTCTTGGCGAACCCTTTGTGCTTCAGGATGTCCGGCACCGGCACCGGCTTGGTCCCCAGCTTGGCCGCCAGTTGCTGGCCGCTGGCCAGTTGGTAGGTGTAGCGGTCGCGCACCATGTTGCGCAGGGCCAGATTTCGGGATTGATCGAGGGTCAGCGTTTCCCCGATATCCGCCAGTTCGATGGGCGCATGCACGAACGGCAGGTTCAGCAGGGGCAGACCCAGCTTGGGGCCAACGGGCCGTGCCTTTTGCGAGGTGACATCACCGTTCATACCAAACCACATGGCCATTTCGATGTTGCCATCCACGGGGCGCGGGCCAAAACCGGGCAGCGCAAACAATCCCTTGGGGTCACCACCATTGGTCAGCGCGTACTGGAACTGTGTCGTTGCGTGACCAAAGCGGTACCCGGCCCCGGTGAACTCCACCGGCATCACAGGCGCGTCCCAGCCAAACGGGTTCGGATCGTTCAGCGCCCAGTCGAGACACTCCTGTTCGACAAAGGCAGGCAGCAACTCGCACCACACCATCCACTGGTAGTGCAGACGGATAAAGCGGCGGACTTCTTCGAAATTGGTCAGTTTGGGGCTGACGTGATCATGCCAGATATGCTTGTCGATGCCGTCATGGGCGCAGGCCTTGATGTCATCAGCCTCACCGCCACCTTCGACGCGCTTGCTCATCAACAGGTTGTGCAACTCGATAAAGACGGACTGCACTTGGGCCACGATGATGTTCTCGTCATTGCGCGGATCGCCAATCAGCGCCTTGCCCGCACAAGTGCGCGCAAGGTCGCGCGGGTTGTCCTTGCGTCCGTGGACAAGGAACTGTTCCGCCTCGCCCGCGCCGTAAAGGAACGGAGATGCTTCCGGGCCGGCGCCGTAGACACAGTCCAGATCAAGCGACGGCGTGCGCACATTCGGGATGGTTGCCGGGTCAATCCGGGTACCAAGGGCGGATGTGGCATCCAGCGTGATGTCGTGATCCACGAATTGACCAAAGAAGGTCATGCCCGCGTCCGCTGGACCATCGGTGTTTTCATCCGCACCCATGCTTTGGGACAGCTCATCAAGGGCCGCGATAACATCCGCATGGGTGATGTTGGAGATATGCACCGGATTGGGTGGCATCACTCGGCCAAGGGTTTGGGCAAAGGGCCGTGCGGGTCCGTTGCCGTGAATACAAGTCTTTACGAGTTGATCGAGCCGCGTAAGCCCGTGTTGGGTGCCAGCCATACTGGTGCCTCCTAATACTGAAGTTATAAAATCAAAGGGCGTGAATATCGTGCGCCCCGGATTGAGTGTAAGTGGACAAATCGGCTTGACGCAACCGGGGGTTAGGTCAGGTATTCCCCCATAGGTAAGCATACGTCGGCGGTTATTCGCCGGCGTATGCACAACTTTCCGCTTGGAAAAAGTCTTACTTTTTATGGCTATGGAGGTAATGGACAAGGGCGCGGGTCGATCCGTCCTTGTCGGTCGGGAATTCCTGACCCTCGATCACAGGTTGAAGTACTGTGGCCAATTCCTTGCCCAGCTCCACCCCCCACTGATCATAGGAATTGATGCCCAGGATCACGCCTTCGACGAAGACGCGGTGTTCGTAAAGGGCGATGATCTGGCCCAGCGTGAACGGATCCAGCTTGGGATAAATCAGCGTGGTCGAGGGGCGGTTTCCGGCAAAGACGCGGTGGGCGGCCTGCCGTTCCAGTTCTGCCCCTTCGAACTTGTCGGCCACCTTGCTGCGCGCCTCGTCCAGATTGCGTCCGCGCAGCAACGCCTCGGACTGGGCAAAGCAGTTGGCAACGAGCAAGTCGTGGTGATGCTTGAGATCATCTTCGTGCCCATCGCAGGCCACCATGAATTCGCACGGGATCACGGACGTCCCCTGATGGATCAGCTGGTAGAATGCGTGTTGCCCGTTGGTGCCGGGCGCGCCCCAGACCACGGGACCGCTGTCTACGGGCAACGGTCGACCATCCATGCCAACCGACTTGCCGTTTGATTCCATCTCAAGCTGTTGCAGGTAGGCCGGCAATTGGCCCAACCGCTGATCGTAGGGCAGCACAGCGCGCGTGGCATGGCCCAGCACCTGCCGGTGCCAGATGCCCACAAGGGCCAGCATGAGGGGCATGTTTTCACTGCCTTGGGCCGCACGGAAATGGCGGTCCATCTCTTGCCCGCCGCGCAGAAACGCGCGAAAACCGTCCGGGCCGATGGCCAGCATGATGGACAGCCCGATAGGCCCCCACATCGAATAGCGCCCGCCGACCCAGTCTTCGAACCCAAAGACACGCGCGGCCGGGATGCCAAAGTCGGCTGTCTTGTCCTGTGCCGTTGACAGGGCGGCAAACTGGGTGGTCGGATCACCACCCCCATCAATCATCCACGCCCGCGCGGTGCGCGCATTGGTCATCGTTTCAATGGTGGTAAAGGTCTTGGACGCGACGATCACAAGCGTCGTTTTCGCGTCCAGTTCCCGGAGCACATCGGCGATATGAGCACCGTCCACGTTTGAGACGAAATGACAGCGCGGCCCATCGCGATACGGGGACAAGGCCTGCACCGCCATGCTGGGCCCAAGGTCGGACCCGCCGATCCCGATGTTGACCACATCCGTGATCGGCCCGGCGCGTACGTCTTGAGCATAGGCCGCCATCCGGTCCAGCGTCGCCAGCACCTCGGGCATCACGTCCTGACCATCCACCATGACCGGACCACCGTCGAGATTGCGCAAGGCGGTGTGCAGCACGGCCCGCCCCTCGGTCTCGTTGATCTTGTCGCCCGCAAACATCGCGTCACGTCGCGCCGACACGCCCGCCGCATCAGCAAGGGCCAACAGCGCATCGCGCGTGGCAACGTCAATGTTTGTCTTGGCGTAGTCAAACCGCATGAACTGCGTCTGAACGGCAAAGTCGTCCGCGCGCGCGGCATCAAACAGATCGAAGATGTGCCGATCGCCCACCCGGGCGGCCAATGTGTTCAAGTCATCCCACATATCGCTTACTCCGCCCAGTGGACTGTCAGCCCGTCCATGACAGCCCGGATCGGGGCCTCAACCGGTGACATGGATTGTGCCGCCTCAAGAGCACGGCGTTTTTCGTCGCCGTAGATCACCAGATGTTTGGCCATCGCGCCCGCCAGCGCAGGCCCGGAAAAGGAGATGCGCGGCTCTTGTCCCTCTACGGAAACAGGCACCACCAAGGGCGCGGTGTCCGCCATCATCGCAACCAAACCGTCCGCCCCGGGGAACAGCGAGGCTGTGTGCATATCTGCCCCCATGCCAAGCAACAGGACAGAAATCGGCATTTCTTCGGCCAGCCGTTCGGACAGAATGGGTGCAGCACTGGCGGGTGTCTCGCCGTCCATGTGGAAGGGGATGAACTTGGC
>JBCBDZ010000221.1:0-4955 GCA_038529225.1 Pseudomonadota bacterium
TCTGGGGGTCGCATCGGAGGATGGTCGCATCAGCATCGTTGGGCGGCAAAAGGATCTGATCATTTCAGGCGGCTACAACATCTACCCCAAAGAGATCGAGGAGTTGATCAACGATGTGGAGGGCGTGGTCGAAAGTGCGGTCTTTGGCGTCGCCCACCCGGACTTTGGCGAAAGCGTCCTGGCAGCTGTGGTTTTGGAGAACCCAGGTTCTGACGATTTGGATATCGCGACCCAGGTCGAACCGCAATTGGCCCGGTTCAAGCATCCACGCCGTTACATCGCGATGGATGCCCTGCCCCGCAACACGATGGGCAAGGTGCAAAAGAACGTGCTGCGGGAAACCTACGGCTCTTTGGAAAAAGGGGCGCTGGTCTGAACGACCGCGCCCCTGTCAAGTTTACCCGATTATGGCGTTCAGCGTTGGCGATGGCCGCATGATTGCCGCCGTCTTTACAGGATCCGTGCGGTAGTATCCGCCCAAATCCGCGGCCGGGCCCTGAGCCGCAGCCAGTTCCGACAGGATCGCATCTTCACCTGCCTTCAACGCGTCGGCGATGGGCGCGAAATGTGCGGCGAGTTCCGCGTCGTCGCTCTGTGCAGCCAAGGCCTCCGCCCAGTAGCGCGCAAACCAGTAGTGGCTATCGCGGTTGTCCGGCTCACCGACTTTGCGCGACGGGGAACGTCCGTGATCGAGAATGCCTTGCGTGGCTGCATCGACGGCAGCGCCCAGAACGCGTGCCTTTTCATTGCCTTTGGTGTCTGCAAGGAAGGTCAGGCTTTCGCCAAGCGCGCAGAATTCACCCAGACTGTCCCAGCGCAAGTGGTTTTGCTCAACCAGCTGCTGCACGTGCTTGGGCGCGGACCCGCCTGCGCCTGTTTCAAACAGACCACCGCCATTCATCAGTTTTACGATGGACAGCATCTTGGCCGATGTGGCGAGTTCCAAAATGGGGAACAGGTCGGTCAGATAATCGCGCAGCACGTTGCCTGTGATCGCGATTGCATTGTCGCCCTTTGTGATCGTCTCGAACGAAGCACGGGTTGCTTCGCGGGGCGCCATGATCTCGAACGTGTCCGCCACGCCTTTGGCTTCAAGGATGGGTTTCACATAAGCGATCAGTTGCGCGTCGTGCGCACGGTCTGCATTGAGCCAGAAGATCGCGCGGCACCCTTCTGCCCGCTGGCGGTCGATTGCGAGGTTTACCCAATCCTCGATCGGCGCCTTGCGGGTCGAGGCCGAGCGCCAGATGTCACCCGCTTCGACGTCATGCTGATGCAAGACGGTGCCGTCCGCGAGGATCATCTTGACGGTGCCTGCTTCTGGAATTTCGAACGTGGTTGGATGCGAGCCGTACTCTTCGGCCTTTTGCGCCATCAGACCGATGTTCTGGACGGTTCCAGCGGTGGCGGGGTTCATCTTGCCGTTCTCTTTGAAGAACTTGATCGTCTCGTCATAGATCGGCGCGTAGGAGTTGTCGGGGATGACGCAGTTCGCGTCCGCCTCTTTCCCGTCCGGGCCCCAGCCCTTGCCGCCTGCGCGGATCAATGCGGGCATGGATGCGTCAATGATCACGTCTGACGACACATGCAGGTTGGTGAGCCCCTTGTCGGAATCGACCATGTACATCGGCGGGCGGGCGGCCATGCAGGCCTGAATATCGGCCATGATGTCGGCATTGTCTTCAACCCGCGCCAGCAGATCGCCGAGACCCGAGTTCGGGTTGACGCCAAGAGCGTCCATTGCAGCGCCGTGCTTTTCGAACACCGGAGCAAGGAAGGCTTTGACGGCGTGCCCAAACAGGATCGGGTCGGACACTTTCATCATCGTGGCCTTGAGGTGCAGGGAAAACAGCGTACCGTCCGCCTTCGTTTCTTCGATCTGCTCTGCAAGGAACGTCTTGAGGGCGGCTGCGCTCATGAATGTCGCATCCACTACGGTCCCGGCAGGGTAGTCAATGCCGTCTTTCAGAACAGTCTCACCGGATGCCGTTTCCAGCACGATCTTGGCAGTCGTTGCCTCTGGCAGCGTTGCAGACACCTCGTTGGAAAAGAAGTCTCCGCCATTCATCGAGGACACCTTTGTTTTGCTGTCCGCTGACCAGTCGCCCATGCGGTGCGGGTTCTTCTGGGCAAAGCTCTTGACCGCCTTGGCTGCGCGACGGTCCGAGTTGCCTTCGCGCAGAACCGGGTTCACCGCCGAACCTTTGATGCCGTCGTACTTGGCCCGAATGGCCTTTTCTTCTGCCGTCTCGGGTGCTTCGGGGTAGTCGGGTAGGGCGTAGCCCTGGGACTGCAATTCGGTGATCGCGCCAACCAGTTGCGGGACGGAGGCCGAAATGTTCGGCAGCTTGATCACGTTTGCCTCTGGCGTCTTTACCAGTTGCCCCAGTTCGGCAAGGTCGTCGGACTGGCGTTGCGCCTCTGTCAGGCTTTCAGGAAACGTGGCGAGGATGCGGCCTGCAAGGCTGATGTCCTTGGTGCCGACGGAAACGCCCGCTGCGGCTGCGAACTTTTGGATGATGGGAAGAAAGGATCCAGACGCGAGTTCCGGTGCTTCGTCCACTTTGGTGTAAATGATATCGGACATGGCAGCCTCCTGAGGGTCTAAGTTGCGGCTTCGTTACCCGATGAAAACCGTCACGTCTACAGTATACCGCTGCATACCAAAGCGCGACAATGTCGCACCTCGCCTTTGTGGCAGGGCTGTTTGCCTAGTCCAGACCCTTGACGGCGATTTGGGCACCTGCGGGCGGCGCAATGACTTTCTGAACGAAATAGACACCCGCAAAGACGGCGATCCCGATCAGATCCGTGACCAACCCGCCCGAGATCATGAAGAGCGCGGCAAGCAGGATACCGACGCGCATGAACCATGCCGCGGGTGCACCAAAGAACCAGCCTTGCACGCCCGATGACAACAGGAAGACGCCAAACACCGCCGTTACGCCTGCCTTGAGAACGATGTACCACTCGCCTTCCATCAGGATGGCCGAACTGTAAAAGAACATGAAGGGGACGATGAACGCCGCGATCCCGATCTTGAAGCTGGCCACCGACGTTTCCATCGGGTTGGAGCCCGAGATGCCCGCAGCGGCATAACTGGCCAGCGCGACAGGGGGCGTGATCGCCGACAGAACTGCAAAGTAGAACACAAAGAAATGCGCGGTCAGCGTTGGAATGCCCAGTTGCACGAGGCCGGGTGCCACGACCGAGGCCGCAACGGCGTAGGCAGCGGTGGTTGGCATGCCCATGCCCAGCAGGATTGCGATACACATCGCAAAAAACAACGCCAGCAACTGACTGACACCCGCAAGGTCCAGCAGCAGTGCAGAGAACCGTGCGCCAACACCTGTCAGCGAGATCACCCCGACGATGATGCCCGCACAGGCACAAACCGCGATAATCTGGATCGACATGATGCCGGCCATCTCGAAGGCCTTGAGGATGGAACGTATGCCCATCCGGTGCGGCGTCAGCCACGACACCACAGCCGCAGCGACTGTCGCCAGCGTTCCTGCACGGATCACCGAATACCCCATGAACAAGGCCACGATCAGAATGATGATCGGGATGAACAGATAGACCTGACGCACAAGCCTGTTGAACTTGGGCAACTCATCCTCGCGCATGCCGCGCATACCCAGCTTGGCCGCCTCAAAGTCGACCATGAAGTAGATTGACACGAAATAGAGGACGGCCGGAATGATCGCCGCGATGGCAATCTCAGTATAGGGAATGCCCGTGATCTCGGCCATGATGAAGGCACCGGCCCCCATGATCGGTGGCATGATCTGCCCCCCGGTCGAGGCGGCGGCCTCAATCGCGCCGGCTGTTTTCTTGTGATAGCCGACCTTTTTCATCAGCGGGATCGTAAGCGAACCGGTGGCCACCACGTTGCCGGCAGAGGTGCCGTTGATCATGCCCATGAGGCCAGAGGCAAAGATCGCAACCTTGGCCGGGCCACCCCGTGCACGTCCGGCGGCTGCAAATGCAAAGTTGACAAAGTAGTCGCCAACTTTGGAGGCCTGCAGGAACGCGGCGAAGATGATGAACAGGATGATATAGGTGGACGACACGGCCGTGGTTGGCCCCAAAATTCCGGCGTCCGTATAGAGGAACCCAAAAAACCGATGCCACGTGTACGGGTTTTCAACGGCCAGCAAA
Organism: Pseudomonadota bacterium; assembly: GCA_038529225.1. Classification (GTDB taxonomy): domain Bacteria; phylum Pseudomonadota; class Alphaproteobacteria; order Rhodobacterales; family Rhodobacteraceae; genus Tateyamaria. The sequence goes on from JBCBDZ010000221.1 coordinate 4,165, forward strand.
CCGGGCAGCAGGTGTGCCGTGAATGTGTATAGCAGAAAGACCCCTGTAATGATCACCAGCGCCAGACCGGCCACACGGCGGGTCAGCTCTATGATCATCGCGGCCCCGGCAGTTGCCGCGAACGCGACACCGATGGGCACCTGAGGTGTCCCGACCGACTGGCGGGCCTGTGTTTCATAAACCGGGATCAGGTACAGCGCGACAGCCAGCGCGCACACCATCAGGACCACGTCTGAAATCGCAATGGCGTCGCGCCCGCGGTGTTCAAACCAGCCAAGCACGATCGCGCCGAATGTGGCCAGCAAAAGCGGCAGGCCAAAGCTGTAAATCTCGCTTTCGTACAGGCCCAGATAGGGCGCGAACATCTCGTTCTCGAAGGCGGCATTGTCGCTGGGTTGTGACACCCAGACAGTGCGTCCGCCCATTTCGACCACCTGATCGGAGTCCAGAAAGCTCATGAAGCCCCACGTGGTCCACACCGCGTACAGCGCCGGCAGGGCCAACAGAGCGGCCAGAACGGTCAAGAGGCGCGTGTTCGGGCGGGGTGGGCTGGTGGCAGCACCATAGGTACGCGCAGCAAAAAGGGCAAAGCCGAGAACGAGCGCCCCGGCAATGTGAACAATGCGGAAATTCCATGTTTCCAGCGGGAATTGCGGCAGGAACCACAATCGCTCTGCCCACGCGCGTTGCAAGGCGCGGGCTTGAGTGTTGGCCCCGCCACGGCCAGCAACAGCGCAGAAATCAATGCCGGTGTTGCCGCCCTGACCAGCGCCAACGAGGCCGCTAGCGGG
>JBCBDZ010000222.1:0-4885 GCA_038529225.1 Pseudomonadota bacterium
GTAAGAAATTCCTCTCCGGCATTCGCTGCTGCCTGCCGGACAGTGTCTATCTCGATGCAGATTGTTTCGGACAACCGTGCGCGGGCATCTGGCGCGGCAATGAGCTCAGCTGCACGAAGCGGCAGAGCAGATGACAGGTTTTGTGCCCGACGGCGCAAGCGAGAGGTTGCGAAAAGGCCGCAAAGGATCAAGCCCAAGCCAAGTACAATAAACATGAGCGTCTGGGCAAAGTCGGGGTCCGTCAGTGCCGGAAGCGGTGGCAGAGATATGTCGCCAAGAAATCCAAACATGAAAACCGACGCTAGGATTGAGACCGTCAGCACGGCGATCGCCAGCGCCAGAAGAACCCATGTCCCAGTGGAGGATTTGGCAGGTGCAGGGACTTGGGGCGCGTAGCCCATGGGTTCTGGCGCCGGCGGCCGTTGCTCACTCGTTTGAGGCGTCGACTGTGACGCTGACTTGAGTGCCATAACTTTGCCCAAAGCAGCCTTTGCTGTTGGACGCGCAGCAGGGTCGTTGGCAAGAAACGACGCCAGCAGGTCGCGCAAGTCCGCCGGGCTTTCGCCGACATCTGGCCGGTTGGACGACATAGCTTCTTTCGCCAGACCAATGATGTCCGAGGACTGACGATACCGGGACCCTACGCTGGCCTCATACAGCACAGCCCCAAGCCCCCAGACATCTGTCTTGGCGCTTTGGGGCGCGCCGGCAAACTGTTCGGGTGCCATGTAATAGGGTTTGCCCGCAAACTGACCCACAACTGTGGTTTGCCCGATCAAGGTACTTTCCGTCAGTTCACCGATCGCATTGAAGTCAACAAGGACAGCGCGGGCGCAATCGCCTTGCGGCAGTATGATGTTGCTTGGGCTGATGTCGCGGTGGATGAAACCGGCACCGTGAATGACCGATAGCCCTTGCAGCAAAGCGCGAGCCAAGTCGAGCGTATCATGTACGGACAGACATTGGATGCTCTTGAGGTGATCCTCGAGGCTTGGGCCGTCGATGTACGCGTAAGCAGTTGCGATCTCATCGTCGTGCTGCCAAGAGTTCAAGCGCTTCTGAACATGTTCAGACATCACTTGATCAAGAAGGGACTGCTCGCGCATCACCGACTGGATTGATTGCTCGGTCTTGGATCTCAGTTTGATGATGTGATCCCGGCCAGTGATCCGGTCTTGTCCGCGCCACACGTGACCCAGCGCGTTTTGACCCAAGAGTTCCGGGTTTTCGTAATGATCCATCAGCCAGTCGGGTAGCGGTTTTGTCATTGGCGACTTCACTCAGTTGATGACAGTTTGCCTTGGCGGTCGGGTCGCAGCCTACCCGCTCCGGTAGATTACGAACAGATGCCACCCAAGCTGACCCACACTCGGGCCGTGTGCCGGTTCAGCGTGCATGCGTTATGCGACCGGGTTTTCTACCTCCACCTTATCCCGAACGGGCTCCGGATTCACGGGCAGACGGGCGATTGAAACACTCGCGAGGTCAGCGATGGTGTCTGCAATCGCATTGGCCCCGTTTTCCATCATGTGTTTTTCGGCGAACGCAAGGCCTGCCTTTGCCATAGCGTCGCGTGTGTCCCTGTTTAGAAGCTGGTCCAAGCATGGTGCCACATCAAACGGCGCATCGCGGCGCACCACCAGACCGAAACCTTGGGCAACTGCATAGCGCGCGCGGTCGATCTGGCGGTCCATTTGTTCGTTTTCATTGGGAACCCATAATGTGGGCAAGCCAGCCGCCAGATGTTCACAGAACGTGTTGTAGCCGGGCGCTGCGGCGGCGAAATCAAAGGCTGATACATATTGCGCGAACGGGTATCCGCTCAGCCGGGCGATGCTGTCTGGCAGGTCCAGTCGATCATTTGCGATCTGCCATTCCGCCACGGCCAGCCCGATGTCAGAACGCCCGTTCAGCCGATCAATGATCCGACGCGTGATTCCGGCGAGGTCAAAGTTGTTGCCGGCACCGGCGGCGATCAGCACGTTTGTTTTGGATGGGTCAAGACCGAGGGATGCGCAGGCGTCTTGCCTGCTTGGTACTTCCTTGCGGTCGAGGATGCGCACGGGCGGCACCACGCGGACGTCAGACCGGAGCGCGACTGTGGGTCCCTCGTCGCTGGCCCATGCCGGGTCCAACGGTTCCACGACAACGTCGAACACCGATGCCCGATCCAAGGCTTCGGCGTCCCGGCCAGCGCCCCACATGGCCCGACGAATCCAGAGTGACACCATGCCCGGTCTTTCGGCAATTGCATTCAGCAGTCCTTTGAAGGGCACGTTGCCGTCGAACACCATGACGTTTGGTTTGTAAAAGGCAAACGCTGCAGCCAGTGCCGCAGCAAGCCCAACGTTCCAATGCGCCTGCGCCTCGCCATAGGTGGTGTGATAGGGCAAATGCTCACCGACAAAGCCGAATTGGCGCACCGTATCAACGGCCCGGGAATGACTGACAAAGACCGGCTGGATCCGTTCGGGCAACCGTCGCGCGACAGCCAGTTGCCGTGTGAGATGACCCATGCCTATGCCATTGGTGGAATAGAACAAAACGCGGGTGAACGGCTGTGCATGTACCACTGGCGCGAACGAGGCAATTTTCGGCGTGCCGATGCACCCCTTGACCCGGGAAACAAAATTGTCGCTGGAAAAAACCTGATGCAGCAGGGCATTTCCGGCCTTGCGCGTACCTTTCATCAAGCCGGGGTCAAGTTTCAGGTTGATGACCGCCTCGACCATGTCAGCGTCCGATCCGTAAACGGCCGCGCTTCCGAACAGTTCGCGGTAGGTTTCCGGCAGGCAGGGAACAACACCCGCCGAAAGCGCCATCAACGCTTCGACGGGAAAGGGATCAATATCGGCATGATCCGCGTTCGCCAGCAGATCAACCTTGGAAAAGAACTCCGCAAGGCTCAAACTGGCTTTGGGCCATGTTTCGCGGGGCGCTGGATGAGGCCAGATTTCGGCGTCCGTTGAATGTTGTCCGCGTTGCCGCAATGACACGAGTGGTGTGGACAAGAAGGCATTTGGCCAGGCGGCAGTCGGTCGTGTGCGGGCAATCCGGGCACGTCCTACGGTGGGTCTTGCGCGCTCTTCGGCGTCGGCGCGCACACGCGAAAAATCCGGTGCAACGGGCGCCCAGTCTTCTTCCGTGACCGGCCAGTCGGGCACCACGCAGGCCATCGCGTCGCGCGCCGTGATCGACGTCGGGACCCAGACGACGGATCCGCCCAAGGCAATCTCGGCTTTTGCCCGCAACCTGTCCAGCGCCGGCCGGTCCAGTGCAGCCAGTGATGCGGGGCGTTCGACGGTGACAACACGCTGCCTTGCGTTGATCCGCGGCATGCACATCAGATCGGCAGCGAACAACCGGGCGTCAAACGCCAGTGCCAGGGTGCACTCTATGGATGCGCCCGGTCCTGCCCGCCGGGCAGCGCCGGAGTGCAGCAGTTCGGCCATATGCGGGTCTGTTTGGCACGGATCGGCGGGGATTGCCTCTGTGATGACTGGTACAACTGCGACAGAGTACCCCGCTTCGTGCAATGCCGCCGCCGCTGCCGCATGGCATGGCGCAGCCACGTCACCGACCCGAATGTCGGCAACGATCGCGATGTCGACCTGAATGGGTCGTGATCCGGCCGTCAGCCCGCCCGACACGTAAGACCTGACGAAAAGCGCCCACTGTCGCCAGGTTCAAAGGCGATGGTTTCGATTGACGATGCCGCTGCACGGGTGGATGCGCGCGTGGCCTTGCTGATCACATACAGCCCGTCGCGCGCAACACCGTTGACCAGAACAAGGTAGCTGTTCAGATCAAAATCCTGAATCGTCCCATTGGCCGCCACGGTCTGTGGTCGTACCGTCCCAAACTGAACGGATGACTGTGCGCATTGTACCGACGCGTTGATCGGACCGCTGTACCGCATCACCGTGGTCGCTCCGCTCTCGCTTTGCGCAGTCACCCGGTATCCCAACCCTTTCAGGCGCTCGACGTTGCCGGAGGCCGGTCCTGTGGTCAATGGAACCTCGTCGCAGGCGGCCAAAAGGAGCGGGAAAGCTAAGGCAATAGCGGAGAGGGATCTGGTAATCATTTGGGGCTCCTAATTGAGTGCTGCCAATACAGCGAGAATTTCAATTGTGATGGCACCTGCGGGCAGGTCTATACCCTGATCTGCAAAGGCCTCGTTCAAGGCGCGGCGCGTCCCGGCACCCAATTGTCCGTCGGCGACACCGGGTTGCTTGCCAGCCCGCGCCAACATCACTTGCGCGGCGGTAACGAGTTCGACCTGGCTGTAGGTCGCCACGGCATCGCCAACCAGCCGGGCAAGGTTTTCGTCATCCGACAGGCTGATCGCCTTTGCATAAAGCGCCAGTGCTTCGGTGCGGTCCTGAACCACGCCACGACCCGCTTCGGTCATTTTGGCAAGGTCCAGTGCCGCCCAGGGCACCCCGCCTTCAACCGCCTGTCGGTACCACGCCGCAGCGGTTGCAAAGTCAGCGGCAACACCGTCACTGGATGCAAAGACGCGCCCGGCATCGCGGGCCGCCCACGGGTTTCCTTCGGCGGCTACGCTGAACAGCGCGCGTGCGCGCGCGATGTCCTTCTCTACGCCGCGCCCGGATTCGTACTGTTTTGCAAGCTCCCGTTCAGCGCCGTAGACACCCGCCGCAATCGCACGTTCAAGAAGCATGGCCGCACGTGCCGGGTCATCAAACAGGGGGGACTGCGAGGCATAGAGTCGGCCAAGCCGGAAAAAGGCTTCGCCGTCTCCATCACGTGCCGCGCGCACATAAAGGCGTGCAGCGGCTTCGACATCTACTGGGACACCCTGACCCTGTTCGTACATGATCCCCAGTCGCGCAAGGTGCCCAACGGCATGACGCGACCGATC
>JBCBDZ010000223.1:0-4814 GCA_038529225.1 Pseudomonadota bacterium
GAACATGTCCGGCGGTGGCGGTGGCAAGGCGATTGCCTACCTGATCGAGAACGCAGAGAGCAACCACGGCACGCTGATGGTCAACTCGACTCCCATCGTGATCCGCTCGCTGACAGGCGTGTTCCCACAAAGCTTCCGTGACCTGACGCTGGTGTCTGGCACTATCGGGGATTACGCGGCTATTGCTGTGAGCAAAGACAGCCCGATCAACTCCATGGACGATCTGGTCAAGGCCTATGCAGCTGATCCCAATGGGACCGCAGTTGGCGGTGGCTCCGTACCCGGCGGCATGGACCATTTGGTTGCGGCGATGGTCATGGAAGCTGCGGGTCAGGACCCTGTTGGCGTGAAGTATCTGGCGTATGACGGCGGTGGTCAAGCGATGGCTGCGCTTCTGTCGGGTGAGATCAAGGCGCTATCAACAGGCTTTTCCGAAGCGGTTGAGCTGGCCAACGCTGGCGAAGTCAAGATCATTGGTATCACGGCGGACGAGCGTGTCGACGCGGCACCGGATGCCCCGACGATGAAAGAGCAGGGCATCGACACCACCTTTGTGAACTGGCGCGGGTTCTTCGCGGCACCGGGTCTGCCAGAAGACAAGCTGGCCATGTACCAGGATGCCATCGCCAAGATGTATGATACGCCTGAGTGGGAAGAAGTTCGTGCGCGCAACGGTTGGGCCAACATCCACAACCCCGGCGAGGAATTCAAAACCTTCCTCGAAGGTCAGGAAAAGGTCATCGGCGATCTGATGAAGAAACTCGGCTTCCTGTAAGCGTAGTCAAGGAATACCGGTCCGCCTTCATGGCGGGCCGGTTCTTTGACCTATCATTGGATATTTAAACCCATGCGAAGCACGCTTAATCCATCGGACAAGCGCAAAGCCTTTCGGCGTGCGCTTGCCAGCGGCAAGATCATAAGGGCACCTGGCGCCTTTCTTCCGCTGGCAGCGGTCGAGATTGAACGGCATGGGTTCGAAGCGATTTACCTGTCCGGTGCCGTTCTGGCCGCCGACCTGGGATTACCGGATATCGGCCTGACAACGATGACCGAAGTGGCTGATCGCGCAGAGCAATTCGCCCGCGTCACGAACCTTCCGATTATTCTGGATTGCGACACCGGATTTGGCGAACCGATGAACGTCGCACGCTGCATCGAGATCGTCGAGAGCCGCGGGATTGCTGCCGTGCAGATTGAAGATCAGGAAATGCCAAAGCGCTGCGGACACCTTGATGGCAAGACGCTCGTCTCCATCGAAGACATGCAACGCCGCATCCGGGCTGCTGCCGAGGCGCGGCGCGATCCCGACACGGTCATTATTGCGCGCACGGACGCCTTTGCGGGCGAAGGGATCGACGGCGTGCTCGCCCGCTCCAAAGCCTATGTGGAAGCAGGAGCCGACGTCATCTTTGCAGAAGCCCTGACCGGGCCGGATGACTGGAAATCCGCGACAGACGGCATTCCCGCACCTCTTCTGGCGAACATGACGGAGTTCGGCAAATCGGACCTTCTGAGTGCCGACGAACTGCAGGCGCTGGGCGCCAGTGTCGTCATTTACCCCGTCACACTGTTGCGACTGGCCATGGGGGCAGCGCGGCGGTCTTTGGCCGAGATCGCCGAAACCGGCACGCAAAAAGGGTTGGTTGCGCAGATGCAGACCCGCGCTGAACTTTACGACCTGCTGGACTATGAAGCCTTCAATCGCTTTGACAGTTCAATCTACAATTTCACGCTTCGGTCAGAGGAGGACTGATGGATGGCACTCGATAGATGGATCGCGTTCTTCCTGCTGTTGGCGTTTGCCATCTACGGGTACACTGCATTCTTCATGATGGATGACCTTTTGCCGCCCATCATGCAGCGCAATCCGATCTGGCCATCGAGTTTCCCCAAAGTCCTCGCGGTTGGCGGAACCATTGCCGCACTCGTCGTTCTTTCTGGATATGAAAAGTCGCCTGATCCTGATGCTGCGGACATCAATTATCGCAAGCTTGGAGACTACAAGATCGGTCAGGCGCTGGCGCTGCTCGGGCTCATGGTTGTCTATGCGCTGGTGCTGCGCCCCATCGGGTTTCTGGCTGCGACGTTCCTGTTCCTCGGCGTAGGCAGCATGATCCTTGGCGAACGTCGTTACCTTGTCATTGCGATTGTGTCCGCGATTGCCGCCGGGGGCGTTTGGTATCTGGTGAATGTGGTTCTTGGCATTTTTCTCACGCCGCTTCCGGTGTTTCTGTAGGGGAGGTTCATCATGCTAGAAGGTCTCATGATCGGCCTCACAACGGCCCTGTCATTTCAAAACCTGCTTATGGTGATCGGCGGATGTCTCGTCGGCACATTCATCGGAATGCTTCCGGGTCTCGGGCCGATGTCGATCATCGCAATCATGATTCCCATCGCGGTGACCATCGGCGATCCTTCGGCTGCACTCATCCTTTTGGCCGGCGTCTATTACGGCGCGGTATTCGGCGGCTCAACGTCGTCGATCCTGATCAATGCGCCCGGCGTCGCCTCTACGGTGGCCACGAGTTTTGACGGCTATCCTTTGACGCGGCAGGGCAAAGCAGGCAAGGCGCTGACCGTCGCCGCTATTTCTTCCTTTGCGGGCGGAACCGTCGGGGCGATTTTGCTGCTTGGTTTTGCACCAATGCTGGCCAGCGTCGCGCTTTTGTTCCATTCGTCCGAGTATTTCGCGTTGATGGTCGTGGGCCTGTCTGCCATTGCGGCCTTTGCGGGCACCGGTCAGGTGTTCAAGGCCTTGCTTATGACCTTTCTGGGCCTCGCCCTTGGCACCGTCGGCGAGGGCGTGCTGTTCAACATGCCGCGCTTTACTGGCGGTATTCTGGATCTACAAAGCGGCTTTGGCTTCATCACGCTTGCGATGGCGATGTTTGCGCTGCCCGAGGCGATCTATCTTGTACTAGACCCCAATCGGTCCAAACAGGCCGGGGGCAGTGGCGAGATCAAGGACCTGCGCATTACCAAAGACGAGGCGAAAGCCATTGCACCTGTGATTGGGCGGCAGTCCATTCAAGGTTTCCTCATCGGCGTTCTGCCGGGCGCAGGCGCCACGATTGCATCCTTCCTCGGCTATGCAGTTGAACGCAACCTAGCCACGAAAGAAGAGCAGGAGCAATTCGGGAAAGGTTCGGTCAAAGGCTTGGCTGCGCCGGAATCGGCGAACAACGCCGCCTGTACGGGGTCCTTTGTTCCGCTTCTGACGTTGGGTATTCCCGGCTCGGGCACGACGGCGATTCTGCTTGGCGCACTGATCGCGTTGAACGTCTCGCCCGGTCCGCGTCTGATGGTCGATAACCCGCAGATTTTCTGGGCGGTCATCATTTCGATGTATCTGGGCAATCTGGTGCTTCTTATTCTGAACCTGCCGCTGATCCCCTACATCGCCAAGGTGCTGGCGGTGCCGCGCAACTATCTGATCCCCTTCATCCTCTTCTTCACGCTCATGGGGGCCTATATCGGGCAGAACAACGCAACAGAACTCTTGATCTTGGTGGGTTTTGGCGTGATCGCGACTGCATTCCGGTTTGCCGACTATCCGCTTGCCCCGTTGCTGATCGGCTTCATCCTCGGACCGCTTCTGGAAAACAACTTTGCCCGGTCGATGCAGCTTTATGACGGTGTGGCCTTTATCTGGGAACGCCCCATGACGCTGGTTCTGTTGATCCTGTCGGTGATGCTGATCCTGCTGCCAAGCTATCGCGCGCGCCGTGCGCGTGTCCGTGCGGAAGGCGTCGCGGATGGTGACTGAGACCGCTGCCCAATCACGGATCGGTCAGCCTTAACGAAAGAGAGATGCTCTTCTGTTTTTGAAGGTCCGGAGATCCATCCCAACATGATACACGCCTCGGTCCGGCTATCCCCGGCTCCTCACCCGTGATTGACATGCTCGACGCTGCTGCCCAGACGGAAGTGGGACCTGATCATCAGACAGGGGGCTTCGGTACTGGTGCCAATGTGGACTTTTGGTACTTAGCGGCATTTCGGGCCGCGCGCAGCATTTGGTAGGTTCGGGCTCAATGCCGACCTTCGCTGTGGTTTCCCCAAGTTCCAGTTCTTAACGCCCGCGCGCAACCTCGTCATCCACCAATGCCACCCGTATGCCCGTCTGGATCACGGCCGGGTCGTAGGGTTCGCGGGCAAAGACTTCGCGCACCATTGGGCGGAAGTGGTCCAGCGGCAGCATGTCATAGTCTGGATCAAAGCTGGACTGGTCCCAGCGCTCGCAAAAGGCCGCGCAGTCGTCGAAATAGGGGTGCCCTGCATAGGCGTCGCGTTTGTGCTGGTTGCCGCCCACATGGTGTCCGTAATAGATCATCTGAAAATCACCGTGCTTTTCGACGACCCATGTGCACTGTTCCCGCACAAAAGGTTTGATGATGCTTGCCGCGTATTCGTCGTGATTGTAGGGCGCAAAAATGTCGCCGATGTCATGCAGCAACGCGGCCACCACCCAGTCCGTGTCGGCCCCGTCGCGCCAGGCCCGCGTGGCCGATTGCAGCGAATGCCCCAGCCGCGTGATCTGGTAGCCTGACAGCCCTTCGTCCAGCGTTTCCAACGCCGTCAGCAGGCGATCCGCAGTGCCTTTGGTGAACGCGACTTCGTGTTCGGTGAGAAACGCATAGTCCTCGGCATCGCCATCTTTCATGGCTGTGAACTTGACCTGATCCATCACGTATACATCTCCGTCTCGCCCTTGGCGCCCTTCATCATGATCTGCGCCTGCATCCTCCTGATCTTATCGTAAAGGGCGAGGGCGTCAGGTGTAAACGGCTGTTGCGGCACGGGCACGTGTTCGA
>JBCBDZ010000224.1:0-4799 GCA_038529225.1 Pseudomonadota bacterium
ATGGGAGGCCATCAAGGGTCCACATATTGCGCAGTTTCGTGGACCCTTGATGGCCTCCCATTGGAAAAGCCTTGCAGCATCGCCGCTTCCTGAAAACCACCGGCAGAAGACAACTGCCACGTTCGCGGACTGCCTGTTTTTAACGCTGCACTGCGGCAAAATCGCGGGAAAGCGACAAATTCTTTATGTTTCGCTGCGGCAAAATCGAAACGGCATTGCGCCGCCATCCATGACACAGCCTGTTGTTTGCCGGGTCAAAGCGCGCCGGTTGCGTTAAAATTCACGCGATTTTTTTAACGCGCGTAATAAAATTGAGAAGCGAATAATATGCCCGCAGTCATTGTCGGAAAGAAACGCGGGAAGCACGGGCCGCGTCACATCGACAAACCCGACCCGAGGCGATGCTGCACTGCCGCGTAAACACAGGGCCAAACGCCGGGCCTCCGCACCCCCGGCGCAACGGCACGAAGTTAACCTTTCATGCACGAACGCCACAGCACGCTCTGTTAACCCGCCCGACGGTGCACACCCTGTGCACGCGCCGTGTACGTATGGTGCATCACCCAAATCCCCTGCTTTACGCGGTTAACGCCTTGATTCGGCCCTGCCGCCGAAAAATCCCGCCAACCGTTGCGCGCGCTGCGTTCAGATCCGCCCGGTCCACCACATCCAGGTGACCACGCCGGCCACGATGATGATCAGATTGAACCCGACCATCGCCCCTGCCCAGATCCAGAACCCGCGCCGCCGGTCCGCGCGGTCCACCGTGTCGAGCCACCTGACAACCTCTTCTTCGGCGCGCGCAATGGCGGCGCCGTCAATGCGGCGCATCAGCTTTGGATTGCCCCCAAGGCCCTGCGCATCCACGATCAGCCTTGCTTGGGCATGCAGACGCTTGGGCATCCGCCGGCCCGTCTTGCGCAGCGCCTTGTCCAGCGTCTTGGCACGCACACCAAAGGCACCGTCAAGGGCGCTTTGCACGCGCTGGCTGCGCTCTTGCAGGGTTGCTTCAGTCTCCATCGGGTCGCCTTACCCCAGCGGAGCCTGCGAATTCAATCCCTCTGGTCCACCACTCCGTTCCGGGCTAAGCACCTGTCATGCTTGCCTATACCACCCACGGGCGCGGACCCGGAACGCCGCTGTTGATCGCCCACGGCCTCTACGGGTCCGGGCGCAACTGGGGCGTCATCGCCAAGCGCCTGTCGGACACCCGCACAGTTGTCACGGTGGACATGCGCAACCACGGGTCCAGCTTCTGGGACGATGACAACTCTTATGCCGCGCTCGCGGGCGACCTTGCAGAAGTGATCGAGTCCATCGGCGGACCCATGGACGTGGTGGGTCACTCGATGGGCGGAAAAGCGGCCATGATGCTGGCCCACACCCGCCCCGAGACCCTGCGACGGCTCGTGATCGGCGACATTGCGCCTGTCGGATACACCCACACCCAGATGCAATACATCACGGCCATGCGGGCCGTGGATCTGTCCGTGGTCACCCGCCGGTCCGAGGCAAACGCGCAACTCGCAAAGCTCGGAGTCGACAGCGCCCTGACCAGCTTTCTCACCCAGTCACTGGATATCAGCGAAAAGCGCTGGCGGCTGAACCTCGACGCCCTTGCCGACAACATGGCTGGGATCATCGACTTCCCGGCATTGACCAGCACCTACCCCGGTCCGACACTGTTCCTGTCAGGCGGAACCTCGGATTATGTCAAACGCAGCGACCGCCCGGCCATCCAGACGCTGTTTCCCAACGCCCGCTTTGCCAAGATCCCCGGAGCGGGGCATTGGCTCCATGCGGACAATCCACGGGCATTTGAAGCCAATGTGAGGGCTTACCTGGATGCCGAGACAGCCTGAGACTTGACGTAAACCCCCCGAAAACCCCACTTTTACGCAGTAAACTGCGTGAAAGGGGTGCGTCATGTGGGAAAAACTGCTGGATCGGTTCCTGACCGGAATGATGGTTCTGGACCGCCTGTCGATCACTTACCCCGATGGCACGACACGCGACTACGGGCCGGACACGGGCGAACACGCGCACCTGGCGATTGCCGACAGGAAGACCGTCCGCGACATCATCCTCAACCCCGACCTCGGTCTGGGCGAAGGGTACATGAACGGACAGGTCACGCCGCAGAACTGTTCCCTGGATCAGCTTTTGACGGTGATCATTCGCAACCGGTTCGCAGGACATTTGCCGCCATGGCTGTTGATGGCCAACCGGGCGCGGTTTCATGCCCGCCGCTTTGTCCAACGCAATGCACCGCGGACCGCGCGGCGCAATGTGGCGCATCACTACGATATCTCGGACGACCTCTACCGCCTGTTTCTGGACGAGGACATGCAGTATTCCTGCGCCTATTTCCGCGACGACGCCATGACGCTCGAACAGGCCCAAAGCGCCAAAAAGGCCCATATTGCGGCCAAGCTATGCCTTGAGCCGGGCATGCGGGTGCTGGATATCGGCTGTGGCTGGGGGGGCATGGCGTTGACCCTTGCGCGCGATCATGGCTGCGAGGTCACGGGCATCACCCTCAGTGAAAACCAGCTGGCCACGGCTGAAAAGCGGGCCGAGGCCGCTGGCCTGTCTCATCGTGTGCGCTTTAACCTGCAGGACTACCGTTACACCAGCGGCACCTTTGATCGGATCGTGTCGGTGGGGATGCTGGAACATGTGGGTGTCCCGAACTTCGGCACCTACTTTGGAAAGGTGGGCGAATTGCTCGATCCGGACGGTGTGGCATTGATCCATACCATAGGGCGCTCGGCACCGCCGATGGCACATTCAAGCTGGATCAATAAATATATCTTCCCCGGCGGCTACGTCCCGTCCCTGTCCGAACTGGCCCCCGCGCTCGAAACCTCGGGCCTGTGGCAGGCGGATATTGAAGTCTGGCGACTGCACTATGCCAAGACCATTCGGCACTGGCGGGACCGCTTTGACGCCAATCTGCCACGGATCACACAGATGTATGATGAACGTTTCATCCGCATGTTTCGCTACTACCTGACCGTCTGCATTCTCGCTTTCGAGCACCAGATGCAGGCCGTCTATCACTTGCAACTCGCGCACAGGCGCGATGCGGTGCCGCTGACCCGGGACTATCTTTATGGCAAAATGGCAGCATCAACAGCCATACGACCTGAGCGGGAAATGGCCGATCACTGACGCATTGGCAACAAGGGGCACGCAGAAACCCCGATTTGAACACAGAATTGCCTTGTTTCGCAGCCAACATCCGATGAACGGTCCGGCTCTCCTCCGGATCCGGTCCAGAATGGAGGTTGTAAAGACATGGAATACGGTCAACGCCAGGAGCTGCAAAGCGCAGATGCCAGCGAACGCACGACCCGCATGATGCGCTCGGTCCGCGAAATCCTTGCCGAGCAAGGTCAAGAGCACCTTTTGGATGCCGACAACTTTGAAGCCGCAAGCGAAGCGCCCACGATGCCGCCGCGCCCCATGCCTGGTGCAGCAACCGCTGCATGCGCCGCCCAAAAAGGTGGTGTTCAGCGCCCGCCGCACATGCGTGGCAAGGTGACCACGGAGTCGCCGCGCCCCATGCCCGTCGACACGGCGCCTGCGCCCCTGCCGGCACAGATCGCGGTTGAGCCCGAAAAATCGCGCTCTTTGCTGTCCCGCCTGATCGGGCGGTAAGCCGACCAACAGAAGAACCGAACAACCACAGAACCAATTGGGGGGCCCGGCCCCCTTTTTGCTTGTTCATGACTTGATATGGCCAAGCAGAGCGCGAATGCGCCCGCACCCCCTTGCGCCTGCCTGCGCCATGCCTATAACGCAGCCAATTTGCCTGCGCGGCTTGGCGCAAACGGCATATCACAAACCGGGGGGCCCAGATGCCAAAGCGTACCGACATTCAGTCGATCATGATCATCGGCGCGGGCCCCATTGTGATCGGTCAGGCATGCGAATTCGACTACTCGGGGGCTCAGGCCTGCAAGGCGCTGCGCGAAGAAGGCTACCGCGTCATCCTCGTCAATTCGAACCCCGCCACCATCATGACGGACCCCGGGCTGGCGGACGCCACTTACATCGAACCCATCACCCCTGAAGTGGTCGCCAAGATCATTGAAAAGGAACGCCCCGACGCACTGCTGCCAACCATGGGCGGGCAGACGGGGTTGAACACGTCGCTGGCCCTCGAAGAGATGGGCGTGCTCGACAAGTTCGGAGTGGAGATGATCGGGGCCAAGCGCGCCGCCATCGAGATGGCCGAAGACCGCAAACTGTTCCGCGAAGCGATGGACCGTCTGGGCATCGAAAACCCCCGCGCAACCATCGTGACGGCCCCCAAGGATGGGGACGGCAACAAGGACCTCGCAGCGGGCGTCGCCCTTGCGCTGGAAACCCTTGAGGATATCGGCCTGCCCGCCATTATCCGCCCCGCCTTCACCCTTGGCGGCACGGGCGGCGGGGTTGCTTACAACCGCGATGACTACATGGCCATTTGCCGATCCGGCATGGATGCCTCTCCGGTCGGGCAAATCCTCGTGGACGAAAGTCTGCTGGGCTGGAAGGAATACGAGATGGAGGTGGTGCGCGACACGGCCGACAATGCCATCATCGTCTGTTCCATCGAAAACGTGGACCCGATGGGCGTGCACACCGGCGACTCGATCACCGTCGCTCCGGCCCTGACGCTCACGGACAAGGAATACCAGATCATGCGCAATCATTCGATTGCGGTGCTGCGCGAGATTGGCGTCGAGACAGGCGGGTCGAACGTGCAGTGGGCGATCAACCCCGACGACGGGCGCATGGTGGTGATCGAG
>JBCBDZ010000225.1:0-4799 GCA_038529225.1 Pseudomonadota bacterium
GTAAAAGAACCCGTCACAGGTGGCACAGGCGGAGACGCCGAAACCTTTGAACTTCTCTTCCGATGGCAGGCCCAGCCATTTGGCGCGCGCGCCGGTGGCAAGAATGATCGCGTCGGCCACGTAAACCGTGCCGCTGTCGGATTGCGCGACAAAGGGGCGTTTGGAGAAGTCGACAGAACTGATGATGTCGCCGATGATCTCGCATCCCATCGCCGATGCATGGCTTTCCATCCGCACCATCAGATCGGGGCCCTGCACCTCGGTGTCACCGGGCCAGTTTTCCACCTCGGTCGTGGTTGTCAGTTGCCCGCCCGGTTCGATCCCCTGGACTAGGATCGGGTCGAGCATGGCCCGCGATGCATAGACGGCCGCCGTGTATCCGGCAGGGCCGGAGCCGATGATCAGAACCTTGGTGCGTTTTGTGTCGGACATGTGGCAGCTCTCCTGAGGCGGGGATTGTCGACTTGATATAGACCTGCGTGCCATGGGTTTGAAGCCCGATTTTGGGGGGCAGATCTGCGCATGGTGCATGACGCGTCGGCGACATGATTTCCAAATGTTGCGCGTGCGTGAAATATTATTGCGCAGTTGGCGGGGTCTGCTATAACATCGCGTAAAATACGGGGGCAATCATGGCAAGCACACGTCTCGACGAGATTGATCGCAAGATTCTGGCCGAATTGCAGGCGGATGGTCGCATGACCAATGTGGAACTGGCCAAACGGGTCGGTATCTCGGCTCCGCCCTGCCTGCGCCGCGTGCGCACGCTGGAAGAGGCGGGTTACATCCGTGGCTATCACGCCGATGTGGATGCCCATGTTCTGGGGTTCGAGGTGCAGGTATTTGCAAATGTGGGTCTGGCCAGTCAGGCCGAGGCCGACCTGAGCGCATTCGAAGAACGGTGCCGCGCCTGGCCGCTTGTGCGCGAGTGCCACATGCTGAACGGCGAGGTTGATTTCATCCTGAAATGCGTGGCGCCGGACCTGTCGAGTTTCCAGAGCTTTCTGACAGGCGAATTGCTGACTACACCCAACGTGGAATCTGTCAAGACATCGCTGGTGATCCGGCAGGCCAAGGATGCCCCCGGCGTGCCCTTTGATGTGCTTGAGGCGCGGCTGGCAAAGTCGGCCTAGGCTGCCTCTTCCGCCTCCGGTGCGCGTGGGTGTGCCAATGGACCGAAATCCGTGATGTGCGAAATCCGCGGGAACATCGACAGGAACAGATCGCGCTGGGCATGGGACACCTCGCGCGTGCCGCCCATGCCGGGGTGAAAGGTTTCGACCATCATGCCGCCAACATCCACCGCCGCATGGCGCGTCAGACACAGATGATAGAGGTGCACAGGCGTGGGCGGAAGGACCTCGATTACGTTCACACCATCTACGAAATCGCTGATTGGGGTGAGCGTCTGTTCCCCGCCGGTTGATCCGCGCAGATGGGGCGGTGTTTGCAGAATGCGTGCGCCCTTGCCCAGCGAAACAAAGGAAGCTGGGCGGCTTTGGCCAAAGCTGTCGGCCATGATCCGCACGAGTTCCATGCGGCGTCCTGCATGGGCAGGCACGAAGGTGGTCGAGCCGATCCACGTCACCTCGGCCGGTTGACCGGCCGAGGTGTTCAGCCAGTCACCCGGAACAAGGTCTTCGATCGCAATGGCTCCGTGCGGGCCGGTCAGCGTCACCCCACGCGCAAAAGCGGAGAATGCAGTTTCAAACAGGGGCAGCATGGGCGCCTGAAAGCTGCGCAAAAAGCGCGTGCCATCGGGGTTGAGCGCGGCCACGTCATAAGAACGGGTCGGCATCACAGGGTTGGAGGGTGCGCGATGGGTGCGCATGGCAGCGGGGATCGTCATGTGTAACCTCAGTCTTACTGGTCACATCCGTGTCGGCCCCCACCGACGACGACAGATGGGCATTCGCCATGTGTCTCAACAATGGAGAGTAATTCTGAAATTAGCTGCAAATTGTCAATAAATGCGGAACATAGACTGAGTAAGGCGCATCAATGATGCGCCTTTGGTCGGGATTGTTGACGCCTTGCAGGACAAGCGTGCCACATTTGATTCGAGATGCGCGTATCAGCGGCTAAGCTGATTTGCGCACTGTCGCCGCTCCGGTGCGTTTGGCGATGAAGGCTGCGCGGCGCGTCCCGCGCGCCCATGGCACTTGGGGGGTGTCTTTTTTGGCCGATGTGACCACGGATTTGATAAAACGCGCTTTTGCCATCTGTTCTGTTGCCTTTTCGTTTTTTGTTCTGTCCAGGCGTTTTGGCCCGCATGGACGATAGAATGGCGTTGCAATCTGGCGGGTTTTTGACGCTGCGGTATGTTTTTTGAAAATTTGAGTTAAACCCGTGGGCCAATCATGGCGCGCCGTCAGCGTTGCAAAAACCCTTGGTTATCAGGCAGCGGTGCGGTGTATTTGTTCTCGACAGTAAACAATGCGGCGCGGTCAAGGCATGCGGTGCCCCGTCTTTGCCGAAATTACAGCACGATGGCCGAAATCAGCCGCCCATAGTCGGGATCCTTTGCGTGGACCGAACGGCGGTAGGAATAGAAGCGGTCGGAATCAAAGTACGTGCAGTGGCGCGTCCATTCCGCTGACCCCACCCCGGCGTCGCGCAGCCGTGCCAGCCCGTATCCGGGCAGGTCAAAATGCATCCGGTCGCCATCGCCACCGGCAAAAAAGCGGGTGTTGTCGGGGTCTTCCTCCAGAAAGCTGTCAAAGAACTCCGGGCCGACCTCGTAGGCGCGCTGACTGATCGAGGGGCCAATGACGGCGTGGATGTTCTCACGGCGGGCTCCAAGCGCGACCATGGCGTCCACCGTCGCTTCGAGAACGCCCGCTTGTGCGCCTTTCCACCCTGCATGCGCTGCGCCGATCACGCCTGCCCGGGCATCGGCGAACAGCACCGGTTGACAGTCCGCAGTCAGCACGGTCAGTGCAAGGCCGGGTGTGGCCGTGACCAATCCGTCGGCGCGCGGCTTTTCGGTCTGTGGACCGCTCACATGTACGGCGTCCCCCGAATGGATCTGGTGCACGCCTGCAAGGTGATCGTCGGCCACCCCAAGTGCTGCAGCGACACGGGCCCGATTGATCGCGACGATTTCGGTCTGATCCGTGCTGCCCGGCCCACAATTCAGTCCCTCGAATACGCCCGATGAGGCCCCGCCCTTGCGCGTGAAGAATCCGTGGCGCAGGGGCGCGAGGGTATCGGCGGTCAGGATTTCAAGCGTCATGGCTCCAGTCCGGGCGGGGGCGGTGCATCTGCCGGGTAAAGACCCAGCACCTTGAACAGGTTTCCCATTTCATCCGGATGCGTCAACCGCCGATGTGCGGCAATATGGGCATTCAGCGTCTCGCCCGTCATCCCGTTGGCGAGTGTTTGCGCACGGTGGGTGATCCCGAGTCGTTCGAGGAACACGCCCTGGGGCGTCAACCGGGTGAAGGCCGCTGGGGCGGCGGCGGTGGCGAGGGGTTCAAAATCCACATGTGTGGTCAGATCCGCGGTGCCGGGCGCATCCAGCGGGTCGGTTGGGGCGTGCCCGCGCAGGGCCTGCAACGTGTCCCCAAGGCTGCGCCAGTCGCCGTAATCGATGATCAGTGCAGAACCGCCCTCGGCCACACGCGCCCCGATATCCGCGACCATTGCTCGGGCAGGGGCGTTCAGTTCCACAAGATCGCCGTCCTTCGTGTCTTCCAGACGGTGGTCGAGGGCAGGTTGCGGGCCGACGGGCGACAGTCCGAAAGTCAGTGTGTCGCCAACAAGTCCGACGCAGCGTTCCCGCCACCCGGTGCCGTCGCGCTGAAACTGGCGGACGGGCAGGGCGTCAAAGAATTCGTTCGCGACAAGCCAGAGGGGGCGGTCGGGCAGGTCGGCAACCGTTTCGATCCATGTCGGCGCAAACGCAGCCAGTGTTTCTGCCTGTCGCGCCTTCAGGACGGGTGATGCCTCGACCAGAAAGATGCGCGCTGCGTCAAGGAAACCCGGCACTTGCGTCGTCGCCCGCAGGATATCGGCCATCAACGTGCCGCGCCCGGGACCGAGTTCTGCCAGCGTGAAGGGGCTTGGTGACCCCTGATCCATCCAGCTTTGTGCAAGGCACAGACCGATCAACTCGCCAAACATCTGGCTGATTTCCGGGGCGGTCGTGAAATCTCCGCCCTCGCCCAGCGGATCGCTGTTCGTATAGTAGCCATCGGTGGGGTGCAAGAGCGCGATGCCCATGTACTCAGCGACGGTGATTGGTCCCGAGGTCGCTATGCGCGCCGCCAGATCCTGTTCCAGCGTCATGCGGAGCGCAACCCGCTCCGGCGGGCGCGCCAGATCAGGAACAGACCCAGCAGAATCATCGGCAGTGACAACAACTGCCCCATCGTCAGCCCGTATCCGCCCATGTGCCACGCCAGCCCCAGCGGGTTGGCTGGCCCCACAAACTGCGCATCCGGCTGGCGCACGAACTCAATTGCAAAACGGGCCAGTCCGTATCCGGCAAGAAAGGTGCCGCAGACCAGACCGGGCCGCTTGAAGGCCGCGCGCCGCCACACCATCCAGAGCAGCAGGACGAGCAGGACGAGCCCTTCAAGAAACGCTTCATAAAGTTGTGACGGATGACGCGCACAAGCCCCCACGATCTGAGGGCAGTACTGGGCCGCTTGCCCCGGAAAGATCACGCCCCAAGGCAGTTCGGTGGGTCGTCCCCATAGTTCTGCATTTATGAAATTGGCGATCCGGCCCAGCAACAGACCCGGCGGCACCCCAAGAGCAATCGCATCGGCCGCGCTGAGTTGAGGTATCTTGTG
>JBCBDZ010000226.1:0-4766 GCA_038529225.1 Pseudomonadota bacterium
CCGTCCGTGATCAGGCGGATCGACGCGCCAGTGGCGCGCACCGCCTCGATCATCGCCTCGTGACGGGGGCGTTCCAGAATGCAGACCGTGATATCGGACGCCTCGCACCCCTTGGCTTTGGCAAGGGCCGTCACACGTTCGGCAGGTGCCATTTCAAGCGTCACGGTGTCGGTGTCAAAACCGGGCCCGATTGCCAGCTTGTCCATGTAGACGTCCGGTGCATGCAGCATCGAGCCGCGCGGGCCCATGGCGATCACAGTCAGGGCGTTGGGCATGTCCTTGGCTGTCAGTGTGGTTCCTTCCAGCGGGTCCAGTGCGATGTCCACGCCGGGGCCGTTGCCGGTGCCAACCTCTTCGCCAATGAACAGCATCGGGGCTTCGTCCCGCTCGCCTTCGCCGATCACGACCACACCTGCGATGTCGAGCATGTTCAACTGCTCGCGCATGGCATTCACCGCCGCCTGATCGGCAGCCTTTTCGTCACCGTGCCCGACCAGACGGGCAGAGGCCAATGCGGCGGCCTCGGACACGCGGGCCAGACCCAGCGAGAGCATGCGGTCCTGAAATATGGAAGGGGTGGTCATGGCAAAAGTCCTTTTCGTGATCAAACAGGGTGTTCAGACGGATTCGATGCGCAACACAACGGGGTCCGAACGTAATACATCGGTGGTCTTCATGGCCTCAATCGCGGTGTCGAGGTCCGCACGGGTGGTTTTGTGGGTGACGATCAATACAGGCGCCGATGCGTCCTCGTGGGCGTACTGGCGCATCCGGTCAATGCTGACGCCCGCATCGCCCAGAACTGTCGCGATTTTGGCAAGCGCGCCGGGTTTGTCGACGAGGGCCATGCGCAGGTAATAGGGCGCAGGCAGGACAGATGCGGCGCGTTCGGCCTTTTCAAGTGAAGCTGCGGGCTGTCCAAACACGGGCAGCCGTGTGCCGCGCGCGATGTCACACACATCGCCCATCACCGCGGAGGCGGTCGGCCCTTCGCCCGCGCCGGGACCGCGCAGCACGATCTGTTCCACGGCATCGCCTTCGATCGCGACCATATTGGTGCCGCCCTGCAGCTGTCCCATGGGGGAGGTCGCAGGCACGAGGCAGGGCATCATCCGCTGTTCCAGACCGCGCCCGGTGCGCTGGGCGACCCCCAGAAGCTTGATTTTGAACCCCATATCGTCAGCGTGCCGGATGTCGTCGATGCTGACTCGTTCGATTCCCTCAAGCTCGATTCCATCAAAGTCGACCTGCGTCCCGAATGCGATAGAGGACAGGATGGCCAGTTTGTGCGCCGCATCAATGCCTCCCACATCCAGTTGCGGATCGGCTTCGAGGTATCCAAGGGCGTCTGCTTCTGCGAAGACTTCGGCATAGCTGAGCCCGGCGCCTTCCATGCGGGTCAGGATGTAGTTGCAGGACCCATTCATGACACCGACGATGCGGGTGAGGTCATTGCCGGCAAGCCCTTCGTTCAACGCTTTGATCACCGGAATACCCCCGGCCACTGCGGCCTCGTAGCGCAAGGAAACGCCAGCGTTTTCAGCGGCTTCTGCCAGGGATTGACCATGCACGGCCAGCATCGCCTTGTTGGCCGTCACCACGTCCTTTCCTGCCGCGAGAGCCGCTTCGACCGAGGCCTTGGCGGGACCATCCGTGCCGCCCATCAGTTCAACATAGACGTCGACATCGTCCCGTTTGGCCAGGGCCACGGGATCGTCTTCCCACGCATAGGCGGACAGGGACACACCGCGATCCTTGTCGCGGCTGCGCGCGCTGACGGCTGTGATCGTGATGTCGCGCCCGGTACGCGCCGCCAGCATGGCGGCGTGCTGGCGTACGATTTTGACGACACCGATGCCGACCGTTCCCAATCCGGCGATGCCAAGGCGCAGGGGTGCGTTCATTTGGGTGTCCTTTTCGTCATGCGCACCGGTCTTCGGGCGTTTGATCGCGATGTAGCGGGTTCCGGGATGGGGTGCAATTGCCCTGCGCGCGCGGGTTCAGTTGCGCGCCGATTCGAGCTTGCGTTCTGTTTCGGCGTCGACAACGTCGCGCTGTTGCAGGGCGGCGGCCCGTGCGCGGAGAGCGGCGACGCGCCCATCCAGTGCCTCGGTCGTCTGGACCGGGTCCGCTACAACGGGGGCGCTTGCAATCAAAAGCGGTTTAAGGGGCACGAGTCGTGGGAAATCGGCATCTTTGAGATCCGGCGCAACGGTGCCGTCCAGTTCGGGGAATTGCGTGCAGGCGCCAAGCGTCAGGCACAGCAAAAGGGTTATGGCGCGTATCACGTGGCAGGTGTCCGCAAAAGGCAGCAGGTGTGAAAAGGATGCACGATGGGGGTGTCTTGCGCAAGCGCAGCTTGGTTTTGAACGCTTGTTCAGTTAAACGCGATGACATGCCTCGTACCATTGGTTCACATTCCGATATCACCGGACCGCGTGTTCGCAGCGCCGCCCTTGCCTTATTTGCGCGCCACGGATTTGCCGCTGTCTCCATGCGCCAGATCGCGGCCGATGTAGGCGTGCAGGCGGGTGCCCTTTACAACTACACGCCCGACAAGCAGAGCCTCCTGTTTGACCTGATGCGGAGCCATATGGAGGAATTGCTTGAGGCCTTGCCAACGGACGTTAATGCGCTGGCGGAAAAACAGCTGGAAGACTTCGTGCGCTTTCACATCGCCTTTCATCATGAGCGCCCCGACGCTGTTTTCATCGCCTACATGGAACTGAGAAACCTCGCGCCTGACAATTTCAAGGTGATCGAGGGGCTGCGCCGTCGGTATGAAACCGCGCTGGAGACCATTTTGCGCGCGGGCGCTGCGCAGGGGGTTTTCGCTGTACAGGACACGAAAGTTGCGACTCTGGCCGTGATTGCCATGCTGACGGGTGTGACCACGTGGTTTCGCCCCGAAGGTCGGCTGAGTTTGCGTGCGGTGCAGGATCAGTATTGGAACATGGTGCGCCGGATGGTGTCGCCGGGCGGGACTGTTTAGCCCCTGCGGGTCTAAAGACGCCCGCCCACCGACCCGTTACGTGTCGTGCTGTGCGACGGGAACCACCACAACCGTTTGGTTCTCTCATTCCCGAGGACCTGTATATACAGGTGGGTGCCAGGTAAACGGACCAGGATCCGCACAGAGCCAGCTCCCTCGGAATTGCTTAAGGCCACCGGAATGCAACCTGTCACGAGAAGGGCAGAACCCGTCACTGCGCTAGATAGGCGGTGAGGATTGGCGCGGCAAGGGGTGCCGTTGCGCTTGCGGCTGATCGGTCCTGCGGGAAGGATTTTTGAAATCAGAAAAGGCCCGGGCCGCATGTGACATCACGTGGTGTTGGGTGCACCGTCGTTGGAGTTCAGGTGATCGCGCAGGCTGGTTTCAAAGAAGTGCTGCCAGCCACGCTGGCAGACGTCAAAGCATGGCAGGGTGGGGCCGAGCCTTTTGTGCGTGAGGTGGATTTCGCACCCCGTTTCGGTTGCCGTGATCTGCCACATAAGCTGCGTGCCCACCCATTCTGCGGAGTCCTCGACATCCTCGATGATCATGTGCGCGTCCGTGCAGGTCCACGTGAAGGACAACGGGTCTGGTCCGGGTTCGAAGTGAAATGTCGCATGGCTGTTGTTGAACCGCGTGGTGAACCCGTCTGTGCGCCGTTCAATCCGGGTGGACCACCAGTGTTCGAGATCGTCTGTGACCGCTTGCGACGCCCTTTCGGGCGACACAGTCGTCGAAATGCTGGCGGTGTAGTCCATCAGCCATCTCCGTGCAGGGCGCTGCGCATCTGCATGAAGTGGTCATCCCAGCCTTTGTCCAGAGCGAGCGTGAGACCAAAGGCCTCTGCACCCTGGGGAAGGCCCTCATGGGTGAGCGAAAGTTGTGTTCCCCCCGGTACGTCGTTGAGCGTCCATTTGACGGTGCTGACGGTGTCGCCCATAGGGCCGACGGTAAATGTGTATTCCAGATAGTCGGGCTTTTGCGCCTTGATCACATCGCCCCAGATCAAAAGATCGCCGCTTGTTGTGCCAAACAACTCCAGCCTTTCACCCGCCGCCATGGGTGTTTTGGGGGCGTGGAACCACTTGGCCAGATGTTCGGGTTGCGTCAGGTAATCCCAGACCAACTCACGAGGGGCTTTGAGATAGATCGTTTTGTTCAGCGTGGTGTCGGTCATTGGATGTCCTTTTCGATGGCGGTTTTCAAATCAGCAAGGCGGTCGTCCCAGAACTGGTCGAAGAATTCGAGCCATGAGAGCACGGGGGCGAGGCCCGAGGGGTTGATCCGGTTGATCCGTTCGCGACCGCGCGGCTCAACCGTGATCAGCCCGCCGTCACTCAGCACGGTGAGGTGCTTTTTCACGGCGGCGCGGGTCATGTCGAAGTGGGTTGAGACTTCGACGATGGTCAGCGCATTGGCGCTGAGCAACCGCATGATGTCCCGTCGGGTCGGGTCGGCAAGGGCGCGAAAGGCGTTCTGGGTCTGGTCGGGCATGGGTCTCGCAACATGATACTTTTTGGTATCATTTAAATGCGAAACCTTTTGGTATTATGTCAACCCCAGTGAATGAACCTGATTGGTTGCGCTCCAAGCTATTCAGATGCTTCGATAAAACCGTAGCGTTCCAGCTCTTCGGGAAGCAGGACGTAGATTTCATCTGGGGGTGTGGATAGCGCGTGTTGCATCAAGAGGGGGTCGATTCCCATCTCATCCAGATAGGTCATCACCTCGCCCTGACCCCGCTGAATGTCTTCGACTGCGAAGGCTGCTGGCA
>JBCBDZ010000227.1:0-4743 GCA_038529225.1 Pseudomonadota bacterium
AACTGGCGCCCTTCCGGGACCAGCGCAATGCCGGCATAGGCCACCTGATCTGCGCGCAGTTCGCCAATCGCCTGACCCTTGAACGCGACCTGCGCCGCTTCGTTTCTGAGCAGCCCCGAAATTGAACGCATCAGCGTCGTCTTGCCCGCACCGTTCGCACCGATGATGGCAATCACTTCGCCTGTTGCGATGTCCATATCGAGGCCGAACAGGGCCTGAAAGTCACCGTAATGGGCATCAAGCCCACTGAGTTTCAGCAGCGGATCAGACATCCGGGTCGACCCCCAGATAGATTTCCCGGACCTCGGCGCTTTCCATGATGGCCTTGGGTGCGCCTTCGGCAATCTTCTTGCCAAAGTCGATCACGATCAGCCGCTCAACCACGGCCAGCAGCGCGTGCACCACATGTTCGATCCAAATGATGGTGGTCCCGCCTGCATGCACACGTTTGATCGTATCGATCAGGGCGATGCATTCGGAGTCCGTCAGCCCGCCCGCAATTTCATCAAGCAGCAGCAATTTGGGCTTGGCTGCCAATGCCCGCGCCATTTCCAGCCGCTTGCGTTCCAGCAAGGTGAGCGCTCCTGCGCGCACGTTGGCCTTGGGCAGAAGGCCCGTGTCTTCAAGAACGGAAAGCACATGGGCCTCTGCCTCGTGACCGCGCAGGCCCGCGCCCTCGATCGCGCCGACCAGCGCGTTTTCAAAAACGGTCATGCCTCCAAAGGGTTGGGGCACCTGAAAGGACCGCGCGATGCCAAGTTTGCAGCGCCGCGCGGCCGAAGTGTTTGAGATGTCCTGACCTGCAAAGGCTATCTGCCCGGCGTCCGGGCCAAGCGCCCCGGTGATCAGATTGAACAGGGATGTCTTGCCCGCCCCGTTGGGTCCCAGAATACCCACGGCCTCGCCTTGCGCGATGTCAAAGCTCGTGTCGTCGGCGACCACGACGGCGCCGAACGACTTTTTGAGGCCCGAGATGGACAGGAGGGCAGACACCTGAGTTTAGCCCAGCAGCTGGAGTTCACCGCCGACAGGGATGGCCGGGGCGTGCTTGTTGTTGGTGATCACCAACTCGACCCCGTCGCCTGCCGCTTGCCATTGGCCCGACACCAGTGGTGTCTTGGACACGTTCGGCACCGGCCCGTTAGACCAGTTCACATCGCCAACGATGGTCGACATGTTTGTGCCTTTGATGGCCGCCGCGATGGCATCCGGATCGTCCAGATCCTCGGCGCGGCTGATCGTGTCTGCGACGACTTCGAACAGCGCGTGCTTGAACCCGATAGGTTGGGTCCATGGGCGGCCCGTGGCTTGCGTGAAGCCAGCAGCCAGATCGCCCGCAGATGTCCCCGTGAGGGACGAACTGAACGGGTGGCTTGGTGACCACCAGATTTCCGAGGTGAGGCCGATGCCGCGATCGCCCAATGCCTCGATGGCGGACGGGAACAGCAGGGCCTTGCCGATGGTCGCAACCTTGGGATTGAACCCTTGTTGTGCGGCCTGCGCCCAGAAGGTCCCAAAGTCCGGCGGGATCATCACGCCTGTGACGATCTCACATCCCGCATCCTTGAACGCCGCGATGTAGTTCGAGAAATCGTCGTTCAGTGGCTGATACCGGCCCGGATCAACCAGGTCGAATCCTTGCTCGGCCAACGGGCCGGGTAGGCCAAGTTTCGCATCGCCCCATGCGTTGCCGTCTGCGTCGTTGGGGAACAGTCCGCCAACCTTCTTCGCAACGCCCGCGTCGTTCCACAGACCGGTAAAGTTGGCGATGATGTCCTCAAGACCCCAGAAGAAGTGGTAGGTGTAGCGGAAGCCTTCTGCCGGATTGCCGCCGCGGCCAAAGAAGTATGGCTGCCAGGGTGCATCTGTGGTGACACACGGCACTTCGTTGATCTCGGCCTGATCCGCGACCGGGTTTGTGGTGTCCGGGGTCGCGGCGGCGGTGATGATGTCGACTTCGTCCGACAGGATCAGTTCGGCGGCGACTTCGGCGGCGCGGTTGGGGTTGGACTGGCTGTCCTTCTTTATGATCTCGACGTCGTAGGCCTTGCCATTGTTCATGACACCGCCTGCAAACTTGGCCTTCAGTCCTTCGATGATGTAGTCATCGGCTTCGGCAAATCCGGCAAGTGGACCCGTTGTCGGAGTCACAAATCCGACGCGGATTTTAGGGTTGGCCGCATAGGCCCGTGTTGATGTCAGGATGGCTGGCGTCGCCACTGTGGCGGCCAGCCCAGCCAGAACGGCGCGTCTGTTTGTTTTGAGTGTCATTTGGTATTCCTCCCAGAATTGTCAGTGCTTTAGTCGGGCAGTATCGCCTCTAGTTTTTGCAGGTGTTCGGCCACGCGCGCTTTGGTGCGGGCCAGATCTTCGGTCCTCCATTCCCGAAATCCAGCCCCGGCGGCCATACCCGTGCGTCCCTGATCAAGCAGGGACTGTAAGTGGGATGAGGGCGCAGGTGAGGCCTCCAAGTCAAACAAAACTTGGGCATGAATGTCCTGGGTCAACTCAATCCCGACCAGATCAGCGTTTTCGAGCGGCCCGAGAACTGCCAGACGACGGCCAAAGCTGGCCTTGACCACATCATCGACCGCTTCGGCGGTGCAAATCCCGTTTTCGACCAGACTGATCGCCTCGCGCCACAGGGCGTGTTGCAAACGGTTACCGATAAAGCCGGGCACATCCTTTTCCACCATCACCGGGGTCTTGCCGGCGTCGCCAAGCAGCGTGACCATTGCGTTCGCAAGGGCAGGATCGGTCCATTCCGTTTTCACCACTTCGACCAGCGGGATCATGTGCGGCGGGTTCCACCAATGGGTGCCCATGGCACGATGCCGACCCTTTAGGCCCGCCATGATCTTGGTGATCTGGATGACAGAGGTGTTGGATGCCAGTACCGCACTTTCGGGTGCGTGCGTTTCGATCTCGGCAAAGATCGACTGTTTGAGTTCAAGCTTTTCAGGCGCAGCCTCGAAGACATAGTCGGCTTTTTGAACCGCGTCCTTGACGGCTCCGGCCAAGTCTATGCGGCCGACGGTGCTGGCGGTTTCAGCGTCATCCGCACCCAGCAGCGCCATGCTTTCGGCCACACGTGCCGGCACGCTGTTCAGCATATCCGCGTTGGGGTCGGTGACCGCCACATCGTGCCCCGCGCGTGCAAATGTCAGCGCGATGCCATGGCCCATCAGGCCGCCGCCTATGACAGCAATCCGGCTCATCCTGCGGTGTATCCACCATCTGCATAGAGGATGTGCCCGGTGTAGAAATCAGATGCTTTGGAGGACAGGAACAAGAGCGGCCCGGCCAGATCTTCAGGCTCGCCCAGACGCCCCTTGGGCACACGGGCAAGAAAGCCGCTGCGCACCGTCTTGGCGTGATCGTCGTTTCCGAACATCCAGGCGGTAAGGGGGGAACGGAAGACGGTTGGTGCGATGGCGTTCACCGTGATCCCAGTGGGGCCAAGTTCGCATCCCAAAGCCTTGGTGATCCCGTCAACGGCGGCCTTGGATGCGCAATAGGCTGTGTAGCCTGCCGGGTGTCCCAGCAAACCGCGGGCCGAGGACATCAGAACAATCTTGCCCCCATCCCCCTGTGCCTGCATCTGCGTGCTGGCGGCGCGGGCCATGAGCCAGCTTTGGGTGACATTGGCGTCTATGACATTGTCGAAGGCCGCTGGTTCCATTTCGCCGATTCTGGCGACCTTGTTCATGCCGGAGGCCACAACCAGAATGTCGATGCGGCCAAAGATGGCGACGGTTTCGGCGATCAGCGCGGCACAAGCGTCTTCGGAGTCGGGGCGGGCGTTGATCTGGTGCGTCTCGCCTTTGCATGTGCCCGCAACTTCCGCCATCGCGTCCGCATTGCCGGCGGCCAGAACGACCTTGGCTCCGGCACCGGACAAACAGCGCGCGGCAACTGCGCCAAACGCGCCAGAAGCGCCTGTGATCAGGGCGGCCTTGCCCGAGACGTCAAAGAATGAGAGCGGGTTGTCGAGGCTCAATTCGGTGCTCATTTCGGGCGTCCTCCTTCGGGATAGGGGATGACAACGAGCATCTTGCAGATGTGATTGCTGCGGTTCTCGATCTTGCGCACTTCGCCCGGTGGGATTGTGCAGCTGTCCATCGCACCCAGCACAGTGTCGTTGCCGTCGATGGTGACCGTCATCTCGCCCTCGATCACCACATAGACCTTCTCAAAAGGAGTCGCGTCGGGGCCAGCCCCGCCGCCGGGCAGAAACTGGGAAAAGCCGATCCACTGGTTTTCCGGGCCGCCGTCTTCAAACCCCTGCAATCGCAGCCCAGTCACGCCCCAGTGATTGGGGGCCTCGTAAGGGGTGGCATTGTCAAAACGTTTGACCAACATCGCATGTCCTTTCCGGTCAGCTCTGGCGGATTGAAATCCGCCTTACGGACGCGCGGTAAGGCGGAGGTGTCCTCCGCCCTCCGGCTTAGAAATCCGCGCCTGCTTCGATCCGGTACGCCTGATCCTTGTCCATCATCGCAACCAGTCGGATGATGCACCCGTCCCCGCGATCCCAGTTCCATGGGAAGAAGGCAAAGGTCACGCGTTTTCCGGTGACCCGGTCCAGATCGCCGCCCACGTTTTCGATACCGAGGATACCGTTCTTGAACAGTGTCTGATGCACCGGCTCCCATTCGGGGAAATCAACTTCCCACGGGGTACCGCCGGACCATTCCAGGTACTCGGCCTCAAGATGGGGCAGGATGGGGCCGTTGCGCTGTG
>JBCBDZ010000228.1:0-4537 GCA_038529225.1 Pseudomonadota bacterium
TGCTGTAGCAGAGTCGGTGCGTGATGCCAGCATCCGCGCCCAGAGCGGCAACAGGCCCGCCGCAACGACAAGCATCGTCGCCCCAATGACATAGAACGATGCGCGCAGACCAAACCCTTCGGCCACGTATCCCATGACCACGGGGCCAAGGAAAAACGCCGCATAGCCAAGCCCGGCCGCCTGGGAAATCGCCGCCAGACGATGGCGCGGAGACACCGCCTGCCCCACCAGACCGAGCGCCAACGGGCCGACGACGGACACCCCCAGCCCGCCTAGCAGGAAACCGGCATAGGCCACCGGCAAAGACGGCGCAGCACCCGCCAGCCCCAATCCGATCCCCGCGATACACGAGGCAAGGATCATCACGCGCATCGGGGGCCATCCGGCGCCAAACAGATGCGCCCCAAGCCGCCCGACAGCCATCCCCGTCGCCAGCAGCGCAGGCCCAAGCGCGCCCTGCGCCGGACCACCGCCCAAAGTGCGCTCCACATGCAAGGCCGACCAGCCTTCGGACGCGGCCTCCCCAAGGAAAGCGGCCAGAACCACAAGGCCACCAACCCAGACCAGTGCATAGGGCATGCCAGTGGCCGAAACCGCGTCGTCCTCGGACAGGCTGCGTTTGGGCAATTTCATCCAGATCATCAGCGCGGCGACCACCACACCCATGCCGACAAAGATGGCAAAGGGGCCAAAGCCCGCCTCACGCGCCGCGCCCACACAAATCGCCGCCACCGCGTAAGTCAGCGAAAAAAGACCATGGTTGAGGTTCATCAGACTGCGCCCGGTCTCGGACTCGGCCTCGCTGACCTCGGCATTGGCCAGAACGTCCGCCACGCCCGAACCACCTGCGGCCAGAAACAAGGCGAACCCAACGACCACAGGCCCCTGCGCCAGACCGCTCAGAACAAAGCCCAAAATCATGAAGGCGATGCCTGCGATCAAGGACCACGACCCGATCCAGCGGTAGACCAGCGGGGCCAGCCACATCGCCATCAACGCACCGGTCGAACCGATCAGGATGAGCGTGCCCCAGAACCCGTCGCCGACCCCGACCTGCGCCTTGATCACAGGCATCTGGGCCGAGAAACTGGCCCAGCCAATACCGATCACCGCAAACGCCGCCAAAGCCCGGCGCGAGGCGTAAAGATCATCCCACAAACGCATCAGCCAGCGGTGCCACGTGGCCTCTGCCCCGTCCAGCGCAAATCGACGCGCATTTCGTTCTTTTCAACCGGGACAATCCGGTGTAAGCGGCGCACTTCACGCGGGGTGACAGCCTTGGAGGCATCCCGCCCTTACATTTGGAGAATTATCATGGCTGGAGAGATTCCTGATCTCGAAGCTCTGGAACGGACGGGGACAGGCAAGGGCGCCGCTCGTCAGGCACGCCGCGACGGCATGGTTCCAGGGATTGTATTTGGTGGCGACGTTGATCCGCTGCCCATCAATCTGCCCTTCAACAAGCTGCTGAAAATGTTGCGCGCGGGCCGGTTCAAATCGACCCTGTTCAACATGAAGGTCGAAGGCCACGACGATGTGCGCGTCATCTGCCGCGACGTACAGCGCGATGTGGTCAAGGACCTGCCCACACACGTGGACTTCATGCGCCTCAAGCGGACCACCAAAATCAACCTGTTCATCGGTGTTGATGTGGAAGGCGAAGATGTTTCGCCCGGTCTGAAAAAGGGCGGCGTGCTGACATTGGTACGTCCCGAGGTGGAACTGGTTGTGACCGCAGGGGATATTCCCGAGTCGATCACGATCGATGTCTCTGAGGTCGAAATCGGCGACAGCATCACGATCTCTTCGGTGAAACTGCCCGAAGGGGCCAAGCCCACCATCGACCGCGACTTTGTCATTGCCAACATCTCGGCCCCATCGGGCCTGCGTTCGGCAGAAGACGAAGAAGCGGAAGACGGTGATGTGGATGCAGGCGACGTGCCAGCAACCGAGCAGTCCGAAGACGCATAAGCGCGCTTCACCTGATGACAAAACACAAGGCCGCTCAGAACTGGGCGGCCTTTTTCTATGACGGAAAGTACCGTCCCGAACCAAAGCCAGCTTTGAGGCCATGGTGCAGGATGCTGCAGCTTGTACCAATGTCCGCTCCTTCGGCCGCAGACAAAAAACGCGACAAGTTCAAAGGCAGTTTTGCCAAGGGTTTGCACCACAAAATTTTCAACGTCTTCAGTGTTGTTCGCACCAGCGCCAAAAACGACCGTTTTTGACGCGGCTCTTCATCCAGAGCTGCCATTGGCGCACCCCGCAGTGAAAGTCGACAAGGTCCCGCTCAGCCGCTCTTCATCCTTTCTTAACAATCACCACTGGACGCTGCGTTAATCACCTTATTGCTGCGAAAAGTGCACGTCCCGGTGCACCGGGTGTGACTCGTCGCTTTGCCATGATTCAAAGGCGTTAACACATCTCAAATAACGTCGCGTCGGTTGCCCGCGCCCGGGTGTTGCGTGGACGGTCCTTGTTTGCCCCTGCCTGCCCCTTTATGCTGCAGGGCGGCATAAGGGCAGGAGACTTCCATGAAACTGATCGTCGGCCTTGGCAATCCGGGTGCGAAATACGCCCGCAATCGGCACAACATCGGCTTTATGGCGCTGGACATGATCGCGGCCGATCACGGCTTTCCGGCATGGAAGTCCAAGCATCAGGGCGCGGTGTCCGAAGGGCGGTTCGGGTCCGACCGCGCGGTGCTTCTCAAGCCTGAGACCTACATGAACAAGTCCGGCGACTCCGTCGGGGCGGCGATGCGGTTTTACAAGCTGGAGCCCGAGGATATCATTGTTTTGCATGATGAAATCGACCTCGCCCCCGGCAAGGTAAAATGGAAAGTGAGCGGTGGTCATGCCGGGCACAACGGCCTGCGTTCGATCCACGCTCATATCGGCCCCGATTACGCCCGCGTGCGCCTTGGCGTGGGCCACCCGGGTCACAAGGATGCCGTCCCGGGCTATGTCCTGCGCGACTTTCCCAAGGCGGATGCCGATTGGCTGGACGACGTGCTGCGGGGCTGTTCAGACGGTGCGCCACATTTGGCAAAGGGCGATGGGTCAAAATTCATGAACGCCGTCGGCATGCGCCTGTCTCCTCCCCGGTCGGGCGGCCCCGAGAATACCAAGGCAAGACCGGTGGCGTCGGCGTCTGAGCCGTCCAAAGAGCCTGACACGCGCAGCACCCTGCAAAAACTCCTGGACCGCTTCTCATGAGCCTGATCCAGGCCTTTCGGGACCAGTCTGACACCTGCACGCGCATGGGCTCTCCGCTGATGGGCCGGGTGCTGGGCATTCTTGCCGACAACTGGGATGCCGACACGGCACTGGGCCAAAAGATGGCAGCCTATGCCGGGGATATCGGCCCTGCGGGCCATTCGCTGCCCTTGCGCATCTGCGGCGGTTTGCATGCCCTTGTCCTGCAACAGCGCGACGCCGCACTGGTGGATGCCTATCCGCCAAACTCGGCTTCTGATGTTGTGCTTGAAGAGGCGGTGCTGAACGCTCTGAAATCGCACGAAGACTTCCTGCTCGACTGGACACACAGCCCGCCCCAAACCAACGAAGTGCGACGCAGTGCTGCGCTGATCGCCATGGCAAATGTGGCCTTGAGCCATTTTGACCGTCCCATCGTGCTGTCCGAACTTGGGGCGAGCGGTGGGCTGAACCTGATGTGGGACAAGTTTGCAGTGCAGGCCAAGACCGAAACTCTCGGCCCCAGGGATGCGGTTCTGATGCTCACGCCTGATTGGACAGGCGCCATTCCGCCCGCTGCATCTCCACAGATTGAAAGCAGGTTAGGTGTCGACCTCAACCCGTTGAACGCAAACGATCCCGGCGATCTTTTGCGCCTCACCGCCTATCTGTGGGCAGATCAGCCGCACCGGCTGGCACTGACCGAGGCGGCGGCAGGTGTGCTTGAGGCTCAGGTCGAAAAAGGTGATGCAATCAACTGGTTGGCCGCGCGACTTGAGACAGTCCCTGAAGGTAGTATGCACATCATTCAGCACACGGTCGCGTGGCAGTATTTTCCAGGCGAAGCCCAACAGCGTGGCACCGCCCTGATCGAAGCCGCAGGCGCACGCGCGACACCCGAAACCCCGCTGGCGTGGATGCAGATGGAGACGGACGGCGATACCACGGGGGCAGTGGGTGCGGCGCTGACCCTGCGGCTGTGGCCGGGTGACCTGACGCTGCATCTGGGGCGCGCGGATTTTCATGGGCGCTGGATCAACTGGACGGGATGATCGTGTCGGCTCCATCCGTTCGCACAAGTTTCTTAACCTTGGGTTAAACTCATAACATGTTTCTTGTTTGGATAGTTTTGGTCGGTGTGTTGTTGATAACCGGTGGGCTATTGGTCGGATTCTGGAAACGGGAAAAGATCAAACGCCTGCTCGTGGTCCACTCGTTGTTCAGGGAAAACCGCATAGTATCGAATTTTTCCAATATGGCAGTCGGGTTTCTCCACAAGGAAATCCCCAAGGGCGAAGGGCCTGTCAGCCCTCTGCCCCAAGGTGCGCCCATGTCCATGC
>JBCBDZ010000229.1:0-4477 GCA_038529225.1 Pseudomonadota bacterium
TGGATGAACCGGACATCTCTCCGCTCGCCGTTCAGGGCCCCAAGGCCGACGATCTGATGGCACGCGTCTTTGGCGACCGGATCCGCGATATCCGGTTCTTCAAGTTCGACATGTTCCAGTTCATGGACAAGGACCTTGCCATTGCGCGCTCCGGCTATTCCAAACAGGGCGGGTTCGAGATTTACGTGGATGGCACCGAGATCGGCATGCCGCTGTGGAACGCACTGTTCGAGGCAGGCCAGGACCTGAACGTGCGCGCCGGTTGTCCCAACGGGATCGAGCGCATCGAAGCGGGCCTTTTGTCTTATGGCAACGACATGACTGACGACAATACGCCCCACGAGTGCGGGCTGGGCCGGTTTTGTGACACGCAGACGGCCATTGGCTGTATCGGACGCGATGCATTGCTGCGCGTCACCAAGGAGGGCCCGGTTCAGGAAATCCGTCCCATTTCGATCGACGGGGACGGTGTGCCTGCCTGTGACCGTCCCTGGCCCATTTTCGCGGGCGGCCGCCGCGTGGGGCAGGTGACAAGTGCGGCCTGGTCGCCGGATTTCGGCACAAACGTATCCATCGGCATGGTCCGCATGACGCATTGGGATCCGGGCACCCCGTTGGAGGTCGAGACCCCGGATGGTATGCGCAGCGCGATGGTTCAGGAGTCGTTCTGGTTGTGACTGCGGGACCGAGGGGCCAGCCCCTCGGGCTCCCCGAAGTTTACTTGGCAAGATGAAGCAGGGGATTTGGCCCCGAGCAAATGGAGAACGAAATGTTTGATGCACTGGTGGTGAACAAGGATGAAGAGAGCGGAAAGACCTCCGCTGCGGTCGCCCAGTTGGCGCTGGATGATCTGCCCGCCGGTGAGGTGACGGTAGCGGTCGAATACTCGACCGTGAACTACAAGGATGGGCTGTGCATCGGCCCCGGTGGCGGGTTGGTGCGCAAGTATCCGCATGTGCCGGGCATCGACTTTGCCGGCACAGTCGAGGCGTCTGATGATGACCGCTATGCGCCGGGTGACAAGGTTGTGCTGACCGGCTGGCGTGTGGGTGAAGCTCATTGGGGTGGATATTCCCAAAAGGCGCGGGTGAAGGCCGATTGGCTGGTACCGCTGCCCAAGGGCCTTGATACGCGGCAGGCCATGGCCGTCGGGACGGCAGGGTTTACGGCGATGCTGGCCGTCATGGCGCTGGAAGATCACGGCATCAAGTCCGGTCCGGTGTTGGTCACTGGTGCTGCGGGCGGCGTGGGATCCGTGGCCACGGCAATCCTTGCCAAGCTCGGCTACGAGGTCGCCGGTGTGACGGGTCGCCCCGAAACCGCGGACTATCTCACCTCGCTTGGCGCAAGCCGGATCGTGGCGCGTGAAGATATCAACGAAACCACCAAGCGCCCGCTTGAAGGCGAGACATGGGGCGGATGTGTCGACGCCGTTGGCGGCGCGATGCTGGCCCGTGTTCTGGGACAGATGGAATATGGTGCAAGCGTCGCTGCCGTTGGTCTTGCGGGCGGCGCGGGATTGCCGGCGACGGTCATTCCGTTCCTGCTGCGCGGTGTGAACCTGTTGGGGATCGACTCGGTCATGCAACCCTATAACAACCGCCTGCGCGCGTGGGAGCGCGTGGCGACCGACCTGCCCATGGACAAGCTCGAAGCAATGATCCAGCCCGCCACCTTGTCGGACCTGCCACAGCTCGGGTCCGACATCCTCAAGGGTCAGGTCAAGGGCCGCGTGGTCGTCGACGTCAACGCGTGAACGGCAGTTGAAACCCCCGCCTGCGGCAGCATAGCATGACCACAGCGGCGTCGGGCGGGAACACCATGGGGAAAAAGTCAAAACGCAAGTCAGCGTCTCAGGACGTTCCGCGTGACGACTGGTCAGAGCGGCGCGCGTTTCTGACTGCCTTTATCGCACAGCCTCTTAACACCGGGTCTGATGAACACAATGACGCCAGTGACGGCGGAGCGGCAAGCAGCGGCCCGGATGAGCACACAAACCCGTCGGACACGTCCGGCGGCCGTCACCCCAGTACAAACCAGCCCGATCTGACACCTGATGACGCAACCCTGGCCAAGGTGCGCGAAAAACTGGAACTGCCACCGACGGATCATACCATCGGCGCCGCGCGCACAAGCATCCCCGGTCTGGAAGCGAAGGGTTACTTTGGTGTGTCCTCCAGGCTGCGCGGGATTGCAAAACAGCCGCGCCTGGATGCGCTGTACGGCGAAGATCGTCCAATCAAATCCCCAAACCAGAACCCGCAAAAACGCGATCACGCCGAAGAGGACATGCTCAACGCCATCCATAAAGACCTTGAACGTCTCGGCTTGAGCGATACCGATCTGGAGGGGCACGTGATCGATGTGTTGATTTCCAAGGATGATGGGGTGTGCACCACGTGCAGCGGCGGCTTGCTGTCCTACAAATACAAAGACGGTGTGATCAAGCAATTCAGCATGGTGTATCCGACGCTTACGCTGCGCATCTCGGCGCAGGGGGGCAATGCGCTGCAGTTCACGCCCGTCATCGACGGCAAAGTTGTCGACAAGAGTCGCAAAGTCCTGATTGTCAGAAACGGAGAGATGGTGGATGAGTAACTGGAACGACTTTCCCGACATGGACGAGACATCACAGGCGCGTTTCCTTCTGGATGTCGCCCACACGGCGCTTCCCAGACTGGACCATCGTCCCGAACATCAGGCAAAAATTGCGGATTATCTGGCGACGGCCGAGGCTGTGTTGCAGGGCGACGTGTCACGCTTTGCCCACCTGCGCCGGTTTCTGTCGGACCCGCAGATGACGGACGATTCCGACGTCTACCTTTATGAATTCGAAGGGGATGCGCCAGCCATCGCTGTTCTGGAACTGGCCGCCTATGCCTGCGGCTTTGTTGCCCGGATCATGGCCCCCGCGGCAGGCAACCCAACTCTGCCTGACAGCATTATTGATGCAGACCCTTCGATTGCGGACTACTTTGAAAAACAGGCCGCCACACTCGGCCTGTGAACATTTCCCCTGCAGGAGCGCTATCATGACCGCCTATGACGACCAGAACATATTTGCCAAGATCCTGCGCGGAGAAATTCCGTCCTTCAAGGTTTACGAGGACGACGACACCTTGTGTTTCATGGACATCATGCCGCGCACGGATGGACATTGCCTTGTGATCCCCAAGGCTCCGTGCCGCAACGTGCTGGATGCGTCAGACGCGCAACTGGCCGCTGTGATGGCGACGGTAAAAAAGGTCGCCAACGCGGCGAAAGCGGCGTTTGACGCGGACGGCATCACGCTGCAGCAGTTCAATGAAACGGCCGGTGGGCAAGAGGTGTTCCACCTGCATTTTCACATCCACCCCCGTCATGCGGGCGTGCCGATGCGCCCGGCGGGTCAGATGGGGGACATGGATGCGATCAAGGGTCACGCGGAACGGATCAGCGCGCAGCTTTGATCGCACGAAAAAGGGCGCCAAGGGGGCGCCCCTTTTTGTCGAACCGGGTTTGGTTACTCAGCCGGTTGACCCTCGGCCATGCCCGCACGCTCACGGCGGCTGTCATTGAACAGCGCCTTGGCGAGCGAAACCATCATGAGCACCATCACGACCGTAAAGGGCAGGGCGCCGATGATCATCGCGTCCTGCAGCGACGCCAGCGGGTCAGCCCCCAGCCCTGAGTTGCCCGCAATGATCAACGATCCGATCACACCGGTCATGATGAGGCCCCAGATGATCCGGTGCTTGACCCCGGTTTCCTGCGCGCCGCCGGACATGATAGTGTTCATCACGAGGATGCCGGAGTCCGCCGAGGTCACAAGGAAGGTCATGATCAGCACCACGCACATGATGGTGATGGCCGACAGCAGCCCGCCAGAGATCATGTTGCCCAAGGTCACAAACAGCTTGTTGGTGTTGGAGGCACCGATGATGGCACCATCCGCAACCCCTTGAAGTTCCAGATCGATGGCCGTGCCGCCAAGGATCGTCATCCATGCAAAGCAAACCAGCGCCGGGGCAATCACACACCCCAAGATGAACTCGCGCACCGTGCGCCCCTTGGAAATGCGCGCCAGGAACAGACCCACGAAGGGTGAGAACGCGATCCACCAGGCCCAGTAGAAGGTGGTCCACCCGGACTGCCAGCCAAACAGACGGCCCTGTGCGCCCGCCTCGTAAACCGCGGCTTGCACGTCGGCGGGCAGGGCGGCTGCGTCTCCTTCCAGACCCTCCTGGAAACCGCTCAGCGATCCCCACGCGTTTGTGGCCCCGGCGTACAACTCACTTGCCAGTGGTGCGGCCGCTTCCGGCAGATTGGCGGCAAAGGCGTCTTCGGACAGGGGGCTGTAGGCTTCAAAGCTGAGTGGGATGAACTGGATGATGTAGTCGATCATCGCCGTTGCATAGGTCGTCATCGCAAAGAAGAACGAACCGAACACGACAAATGTGCCCAGCAGGATGATCGACAAGACCAGATTGAGGTTCGA
>JBCBDZ010000230.1:0-4287 GCA_038529225.1 Pseudomonadota bacterium
CGTCGCGGCCACGGGGGGCTGGGAAATGCCGGAAGTCGCCGGGCTTTGCCCGGTTGACCAGACATCGGGGCCGGGAAAATAGCTGGGGTCGGGGGCGTGGAAGATGATGTGTGGCACCATCCCGCAGTCCCACTGGCTGGCCATCAGCGTGTCGAATTCGTCCCACGCCCGCGGCACATCAAAGGTGGCAAACCCCCACGCCGCAAAGGCGCTGTCCCAGTTCCACTGGTAGGGGTAGAGACCATGGGTTGGCAGGGTGTACCCGCCCTTGTCGTTCTGGCGCAGGATCTGGCGCGCGCGTTCGTGTAGGTCCATCGTCATCCCTTTACCGACCCGGCGGTCAGTCCTTTTGTCATGAAGCGTTCCAATCCCAGAAACAGCGCCATGATCGGCACGGTCGCGATGACGGATCCCGCCATCAGGTGTTGTCGTGGGATTTCCGAAGAGTTGAGTGCCGCGATGCCGCGCGTCAGCGTGAATTTGGACGGATCATCCAGCAGCATGAAGGCCAGCAGGAATTCGTTCCACGCGATCATGAACACATAGAGCGACACCGACGCCAGAGCGGGCAGGGACAGGGGCAGCGTGATCTTCCAGATCACTGCCAGCCGTGACAGCCCGTCCATCAGCCCGGCCTCTTCGACCTCGGCTGGCAATCCGCGGAAGTAACCCTGCAGCATGTAAAGCGCCACCGGGATCGTCGTCACCGGGTAGATCATCACGATCCCCCAGAACGAATTGCGCAAGCCCGTCATTGAAAAGGCGATGTAGATCGGCAGCGCCAGAACGATCATGGGCACCATGTAGATCAGCAGGATCGAGCGTGAAAACGCGGCCCGTCCCTGAAACCGCAGCCGCGCGACCGCGTAGGCCCCGGGGATTGCGAAGGCCAGCGTGATGAACACTGTCAGCACCGAGATGAAGAAGGAGTTGAACATATATGTTCCGAAATTGAACTGCGTGAACAACTCGTCATAGGACCTGAACAGCTCGACCCCTTTGCCGATGTCGATTGAGAAATCGAGCGGGTTCTGCATCAGCTCGGACTGGTTTTTGAAGCTGGTCATCACCATGACGTAAAAGGGGATCAGCACGATCGCGGTGAAGAAAATGTAGCCAAAGCCTGTCAGGAACCGGATCACCGCCCCTTCGAATTCGTGCCGCGTAAGTGCGCCCGGGGCGATCTCGTCAAGGATCGGTTCGATGGACAGCGCGAAGGTGATGGCGAGGGCCGCAGCGCCGAAAATGCGGGCGGCGCCACCTGCCTCGGGACCCATGAGCATGGGTCCGAACCCGGCAAGCACCGCAATCGCGATCACCCCGGCCAGTCCGGCCTGCATGACTCTGCCCCGCCCGGCAAAGACCATTGCCCCGCCCGCGGTAGCACCAAAAAGCAGGGACAAAAGGATGCTGGGCCGGAACGGATCACCCGTTGCAAATGACATGCAGACCGCGACCGTTACGGACAGCACCACCATCCAAAGCGCCCCGAGAACGGGGCCGGTAAAGTAGCCTTGGCGGATCATAACCCTTCCTCCCGGCTGATAAATTTGAGGAAGAAGAGCGAGAAGGTCAGCAGGCAGCCGAAGATCACAACCGCTACGGCCGCGCCTGCGCCGATGTTGGAGACCGCAAAGGCCTGTTCATAGACGTTCACCGTCAGCGTTCGCGTGCCCGCGTTGCCACCGGTCAGCAGGAAGATGTCGTCGAACTTGTTGAACGTCCAGATGAACCGCAGCAGGAACAGCACGCTCAGTATGCCCAGCAGTTGGGGCACGCTGAGGTACCAGAATTGCTGGAATGGTGAGGCGCCATCCATGTCTGCGGCCTCGTACATGTCCGCGTCGATGCTTTGCATCCGCGCGAGGATGAACAGGAAGGAAAGGGGGAAGTACCGCCAGATCTCGAACACAGTGACCATGATCAGCGCGAGGGGCCGTTCGCCAAAGAAGTTGATGGCTTGCGGCGTCACGCCCATCTGGATCAGCAGCGCGTTGGCCGACCCCGAAAACGGATCAAAGAGGATGAGCCACGCAAAGGCCACGGCGATCACGGGGGCCACATAGGGAAAGAGGTAAAGGCCGCGTAAGATACCCTGACCCTTGAAAGACTTGTTCAAAAGAAGGGCTGCAAAGAGCCCCACGAGCAGTGCGCCGATCGTTCCGAAAACGGTGTAGAACAAGGTGACCCACAAAACTTCCATGAACTCGTCGCCGTTGAAAATTCGCGCGAAGTTGTCCAGTGTGAACGTCGCATTGGTCAGCACGTTGGAGGAGGTTCCGGTGGTTGTGGCAGGGCTGTCCTGGGGGCGCAGCCCGTTGTCCAGATAGGCCTGTTCGACCGTAACCGGGATGGTCAGCGTCTCCCGCGCCCCGGGTTCCCAATCGCCAAGGTCGCAGTTGAGATCGCGCCCGGACAGATCACACCGCTCGTCAATCTCTTGCACGACCAATCCTTCGGGGATCACGTCCGTAAAGGTGACGCCGGTAATCGGTTGATCCTGTGAGGAATTGCGCAGGCGATAGCGGATCGTCGGTGTGTCGCCGACCGTTTCCGAATCACCTCGAATGTCTTCGCGCAAGGTCACTTCTGGTGCGCGCAAATCGCCCAGTTCCACGGGTTTGAACGAAATCCAGAAAATAGCGAGCAGCGGCAGGACCACGACCAGGGCAACGGCCGCGATGGTTGGAAACAAGAGGCCCCATGCAAGGCGCGCCTCGCGTTTGGCCAAAGGTCCTGTTCCGACGGGAGGCTGAAGCTCCGCCATGGGGACACCTCCTCGGGGTGTTTGGATGGGTCTATGGGGCGGATGGGGTGCCTGGCATGCAGGCACCCCGTTCGGCGATGGGCTTACTGGACCGCAGCGATGGCGTTGTTCAGTTCGGCCACGGTGGCCGCCGCGTCACGCTCGCCGTCGATGTATTCGCGCACCAGACGGTTGATCACTTGGCTGTTGATGATTGCCGAAGCGGCGGACAACTGACCGTCAGCGACGCCCCAGCGTTGTGCCACATCCAGACCGCCCACGATCTCTTCGATCATGGATGCCTCGTAAAGTTCACCAAGCGGTGCTTTGCGGTCTACACCGACTTCGAGTGTGGCCCACAGATCGGCAAACGCGGTCGGGTTGTCTGCCGTGCCGCGCCGCACAGGGAATTTCCCTTCAGGTGCGATGGCCAGTGTCGCGCCATAGCCTTCGTTCATCGAATACTGAACGAACTCCATGGCGGCGTCTGTGGATGCATCCGACGTGATCCCGAAATAACGCACATCACCCCACGCAGCCCCATCCGGGTTCGAAGGCCCTGCAAAGTTGGTCACGATGCCGGTGGCGGCAGCGAGATCAGTGGAGGTTGGATCATCGTTGATCGTGGGCGGGGCGCTGTCGCGCAGTCCAGCCAGTTCATCGAGGATGAAGGGTGACCAGATGATCATCGCCGCATTGCCACTGAAGTAGAGCGTGCGGGACTGATCCCAGTAGAGATCACCGGGAGGGGAGGCTTCTGCAATGGCTTTGTAGAATTCCAGCACTTCGATGGTCGCGGCCTCATCCAGTGCCTGAACCCCGTCGGGGCCCACAGGCGACACGCCATTGGCGAGGAACACGTGTTCCAGAACCTGGCTCATGAAGTTCTCGTCAATCTTTGTCGCAACCACAAACCCGTACATGTCCGGTGGGTTGTGCAAAGCCTCGACTGCGGCCAGCACGTTGGCATAGGAGTTCGGCGGCTCAAGCCCTTTTTCCGCGAACAGATCTGCGCGGTAGACCAGCATTTGGGTCCAGCCATCGACCGGGACCGAGGCATAGCCATCAGGGGTTGCAGCCATGGACAGCGCGCCGGGTGCAAAGGTGTCGGCGCCAAGGGCTTCGATCACGTCCGTTGCGGCGTCGATGTCAAGAATGCCCGCTTCGGTCCAGGGGGCTGCGAACTGCAAGGTGTGATAGATCACGTCCGGCAGGTCGCCGGCGGCAAAGGCTGCGGTTGCACGTGTGCCAAGATCGTTTTCCGAGACAGGAATGACCTCAACCGTATGCCCGGATGCAGCCGCAAAGTCTGCGGCCATCGCTTCTTGGCGCGCAAGGCGCTCGGGCTGCTCTTCGGTTGTCCAGAACCGCAGTTCTTCTGCCGAGAGTGCCGTCGCCGACAAGGCGAGCGCCATGGCGACGCTTGTCCGTGCAAGGCGTGTTACATTGAGTTTCATGTTTTCCTCCCTTTGAAACCTTTGGTCTTATGTGTGCCTGAGTTGGGCCACCGGTCC
Source organism: Pseudomonadota bacterium (assembly GCA_038529225.1). GTDB lineage: Bacteria > Pseudomonadota > Alphaproteobacteria > Rhodobacterales > Rhodobacteraceae > Tateyamaria. The sequence goes on from JBCBDZ010000230.1 coordinate 4,261, forward strand.
GGTGGATCCGCGTTCCAGGAATGTTGC
>JBCBDZ010000231.1:0-4226 GCA_038529225.1 Pseudomonadota bacterium
GTTTGCCATCAAGCAAGCCACCCTTCGCCAGCGTATAGGCAGCGGTACACAGGCCGGCGACGGCAGGCCCCTTGCGGTGCCGAGACGACCTTCCAGTTCCAGAATGATCGTATCACCCATGGGCAAGGGCGTGTCATCATCGTCGCGTGCTGCGCGCACCAGATCAGAAAGGTGATCTGTCGCGCGGAAGAACAGGTTGATCAGCGCCGGGTCCGCTTCCAGTGAGCCATTGCGCACCGCTTCCAGCGTGGTTTCGTAGGTATGGGCAAAGTGGACAAGTGATTTCAGACCAAATGCGCCGGCGCCCCCCTTTATCGAATGGACCGCACGAAACACCACATTGATCGTTTCGCTGTCCGCGCAACCGTCATCCAGTTGCTGTAGTCCATCCTGAGTGGCCTCAAGCAGTTCCTCGCACTCGATAAAAAACGAGGCGCGGATTTCTTCCATCGGATCGGGTGTGCTCATTCTGCGTTCCTACCCGGCGACCATCTGCAAAGCTTTGACAAGCTTGACCGGATCAAAGGGTTTGACGATCCAGCCGGTGGCCCCTGCCTTGCGGGCCCGTTGTTTCAGTTCCGGCGCGGCCTCGGTTGTCAGAACGAGGATCGGCGTGGACCGGTAAGCATCGCAATCGCGCACCGCATCGATAAAGCCGAAACCATCCATGCGCGGCATGTTGATGTCGGTGATGATGACGTCCGGCGCGATACCGGACAGCACCTCCGTTCCATGGACACCATCATCGGCGGTGTGCACCGTGAAACCTGCCGGTTCCAAGGCAAAGCGGATCATGTCGCGCATTGTGCGGCTGTCGTCGACCGCGAGGATTTCTAGGCTCATGGCGCACCCTCCGAAAGGTGTTGTGGTGAAAGACCCATCATTGCCAACTGGCTGCTGGCGCGGTCGCTGATTGCTGAGATCTCGAGCGTGCCGCCTTGTGCGTGTTGCGCGCGGGCGGCGGCAATGATCAGTTGAGTGGCCAGGGCGCCCATATGCGTGACCTCACTGGCATCAAGGCGCACCTGCCCACCGGAACAGGCCTGTGCGAGGCGAGGGGCAAACGCACCAAGTTCCTTGGCATCAAGACGGGGCGGCAATGGAATCGGGTCCGTCATCGTGCACCAATTGGGTTATCAATGGGTTGTCGTATCATGATGGACCTCGGGGCTGCTCACTTCGAGCTTTGTGTAGCGGACGCTCTGTTAAGACTGCGTTACCGAACCCGATCTTCCGCACCAAAATCGGCCCTGTTCCCTTGCACAAAAAAACCCGCGCCGGGGCAGGGCGCGGGTTTCACAAATCAAATCAGGCAGATGTCAGGCCCGGCGACGCCCCCCAGTGCGGCCTGCGCGCCCGCGCCCTTCCTGGCCCGCCTTGGGCGCAACCCGGTTGAACTTGATCCATTCGCCGCCACCTTCGTCATTGTTGGTGAGGAAGTTGGCGGCCCGTATCGCCTCCATTTCCTTGCCCGCGCGGGGCAGGGTGGAGCCAAGGCCAAACATCTGCACAAATGCCTCGTCATCCATGCCTTCGGGCAGGATGATACCGGCGGCCGCCACTTCGGCGCGCTTTTCGGCGATCTTTTTCGGACCGACGGGCAGGGCGACGGGGTTCATGATCGCAGATGTCATGCCGGCGCCCATGGCCATGGGCAAAAACGCGTTGTTGATCCCGTGGCGGTTGGGCAGCCCGAACGAGATGTTTGACGCACCGCAGGTCGTGTTCACACCCAGTTCTTCGCGCAAACGCCGCACCAGCGTGAAAACCTGCAAGCCCGCCGTACCCATCGCACCGATGGGCATCACAAGCGGATCCACCACGATGTCATGGGCCGGAATGCCGAAATCCGCAGCCCGCTCGACAATCTTCTTGGCGACGGCAAAACGCACGTCCGGATCCTCGGAAATGCCTGTGTCATCGTTGGAAATGGCAACGACGGGAACGTTGTATTTCTTGACCAGCGGCAGAACGAGTTCGAGGCGCTCTTCCTCTCCGGTCACGGAGTTCAGAAGAGGGCGTCCTTCGGCAGCCGCAAGGCCATTTTCGAGAGCACCCGGCACAGAACTGTCGATACACAGCGGACAATCCGTTACAGCCTGCACGCGCTCCACCAGCTCCTTCATCAGCGTTGGCTCGACAAAGTTGTTGTCGGCATAGCGCGGGTCTTCGGCCATCTTGTTTGAAAACACAGCGCCCGAGTTGATATCGAGGATCGTGGCGCCGGCCGCGACCTGCGCGCGCGCATCCGCCTCGACCCGGGAAAAATCGCCGCGCTCCAACTCTTCGTTCAGAACCTTGCGGCCTGTGGGGTTGATGCGCTCGCCAATCACGCAGAAGGGCTGGTCAAAGCCGATGATGGCCGTTTTGGTCTTGGATTCGACGATGGTGCGTACCATGCGGGTTACGTGTCCTTTTTCAGGCGTTTGCGGGGACAGCAGAGCGGCCCCCGTTCTGGATGGCCCAGTGCGCATTCGTCTTGATCCCGCCAAGGGGGAAGAAATGCACCTGTGCGATGTTGAAGTTCGGGTTGGCCGCCTTGTGCGCCGCCAGTTGCGAGATCACGTCAGTGGGCTCGAACGGTACCAGAAGCTTGGTGACGTCCTTGGCCCGGCGTTGCAGCACACGCAATGACGGGCCAACGCCACAGGCGATGGCGAACTTGATCATGGTCTGCAACTTGGCCGGGCCCGCAATACCGATATGGACGGGCAGGTCGATGCCCGCAGCCTTCAGATTGTCTGCCCACGCGATAATCGGGCCCGCCTCAAACGCGAACTGCGTGGCCAGCGCCATCTGCGCGTCCGTGGTTACGGAGAATTTCTGTTTCCACTGAAGGGCTTCTTCGACGTTCTTCAACCCGCCATCAGGGTCAATATCCTTGTTTCCTTCTGGGTGGCCTGCCACGTGCAGACGCTTGAACCCGGCGGCATCAAAGGCTCCGGTTTCCAAAAGCTGCATGGACGAATGGAAATCGCCGTAGGGCTTGTCGACGCCGCCAGCAAGCAAGAGCGCCTGATCCACATTCGCCTCACCCTGATAGCGGGCGATCCAGTCTTTCAGGGTGTTTGCGTCCTTGATGATCCGCGCCGGAAAGTGCGGCATGACAGGAAAGCCATCGGCGTTCAACCGTCTGGCTGTTGCCACCATGTCCTCGATCGGGGTGCCTTCGATATGAGCGATATAGACGCGGGTACCTGCGGGCAGGATGGCGCGGAAATCCTCGACTTTCTCGGCGGTGCGCGGCATCACCTCGATCGAGTAGCCTTGCAGGAACGCCTCCACTTCGGGGCTGAGCGTGCCTGCGACGGGGCCGTCGTCTTTCTTGAAGTTCAGCAATGCCATTTTTGCGTCTCCTGCGTGCGGGCCTCGGGCCCGAGTCTCACCATGAGCCTGCGGCCCAACACTTACCGTGAGCCTGCGGCCCAACATTTACTGTGAGCCTGCGGCCCAACATTTACTGTGAGCCTGCGGCCCAACCTTCGTTGTCGATCAGCGCCTTGATACGTGCTGTGTCATATTCGGTTTCAAGACGAACGGCTTCGGCCTCGGCCACATCGGCGGGGTCGCCGTCCATGGGGTAGGGGGCTGCCTTGCGCCATTCGGCAAGGTAGGCATCCGCATCCTTGGCGTTTACCTTCATCGCCGCGCGGTCAATCGCCTGCTCAAAGCGTTCGGCCAATTGCCGTTTGGAGCCACGACGCCCCTTGCCGACAATGACCTGCGCCGGGATATCGCGCCAATAGACGATTGTGACATCAGGCATCTGATTCCTCCGTTCCAGTTAACCCGTGATAAGGCACCGCGCCCGGCCCACGCGGCTCATTTTCGACAAATGCAGCCGCTGTTGCGACTCGGCGGGCCGCTTGAGGGCGAGCGCGCCCTGTCTTGGCGCAGATCGTTGTCTGGGTAAACGTCGGATATCTCATGTTCATCATGAAGCACGCCGCCCCAACGCAAGCCACTTGCGCGAACGCGGTCGGCGACCTATCGTTGGGTTAACTCGATTTGAAAGGCGCGAAAGATGGCGCCAAAGCGTCCCGAAGGTGCGGGCGCGATAGACCACCGGCCCCCTGATCAGAGGGCCAAGCCCGTGCCGCGTGCCCCTGGATCGCCCGAGCTTTATGCCGCGCTTGATCTGGGCACGAACAGTTGTCGCATGTTGATTGCCGAGCCGCGAGGCGCGGGCTTTCAGGTTGTGGACAGCTTTTCCAAGTCCGTGCAAC
>JBCBDZ010000232.1:0-4225 GCA_038529225.1 Pseudomonadota bacterium
CCTTTTTCTGGAGGATCGAATTGCAATAGCGCACCAGAATGTCCGGAAAATACTTCGGCGACCAACCTGACAGATCGATGTACACATTGGGCTTGTGCTGAGCGACAGCGAGCGCCTCTTCCTGCCATGGGAAACTGGGGTGAGCGAGGATGATCTTGAGATCGGGAAAGTCCACGGCGACATCGTCCATGTACATCGGGTTGGAATATTTCAGCCGCATCCCATTGCCCCCCGGCATGCCGGACCCAACGCCAGTCTGCCCCGTATGGAACAAGGCAATCCCACCTTCGGCCTCTATGGCTTCGTACAAGGCATAGGCGATCCGGTCGTTGGGATAGAACCCCTGCATGGTCGGATGAAACTTGAATCCCTTGATCCCGAATTCGCGGATCAACCGGCGCGCCTCGCGCACACCCATCTTGCCTTTCCAGGGATCAATACTGGCGAAGGGGATCAGCACATCACTGTTTTCCGCAGCAATTTCAGCAACTTCTTCGTTGGCATAGCGGCGGTAACCCGTCTCGCGTTCCGCATCGACAGGAAAGATCACCGCCGCAATGTTCTGTTCACGATAGTGCGCAGCCGTCTCCGGCACCGTGGGGGGATGCGTCCAGGGTGCGCGAAAATACTCCGCCATCGTCGATTGCAAATGGTCATAGCCATCGTCGCCATGGTACCCGCACGGTTCTTCGGCGTGGGTGTGAATGTCGATGGCCCGGACGTTTTCCAAATCAATCATGTCAGAATACTCGCAGGGTCAGTGTCGTCATAAAGCCGCGCGACAAGATGCGCGCGCTGCTCTAGCAACCGGGCAAAGTTGATGTTCCCCTTGGCCGTGATCTCCCCCGTTCCGATGTCAGGCGGGTCGGCCATCACGAGCGCACGCACCACCCGGCGCGCAGACCCAACGGTAACTGAGGAGATGTCTTGCATACGCTCTTGTATGTCTCTGGAGCCATCACTCAGCAATGCACCACCATCCGTTTGCCCTGCCCGCGCCTTTGGTCCCGGCACGATCAGAATTCCGACCTCGTCGCGACCGTGCCCACAGACCACCACGTCCTGCGCAAACGGCCCCAGACAAGTCATCATCTCCAAGCGGATTTGCGCCGCGTGCACCCATGTTCCCGTGCTCAACTTGAAGTCTTCGGACAGGCGGCCATCAAACTGTAATCCGCGATCCATGTCCTCCGGGTCGACAAAGCGCATGGCGTCCCCTGTTCTGAAGAATCCCTCTTCATCAAAGGCTTCCGCGGTTTTGTCGGGATTGTTACTGTAGTGATCAAAGATATTTGGGCCTTTGACGCGCACTTCCATCCGACCGCTGCCGTCGTCAATCAGCTTGGTGATAACGCCGGGCAACGGAACCCCGACAATGCCTGCCCCCTGTGCCGGCTCATGTTGGAACAACGTGGCAGGCGCCGTCTCGGTCAACCCCCAACCCGACGTGATCAGGGGCATCCGCCCCGCAGTATCCAGTGCAACACGCTCAAGCCTTGTCCAGGTGTCTTGAGGCAGCGATGCGCCGGCGTAAAAGATCATGTCGAGGTCCTTGAAATAGGTCTGACGCAACGCTGCATTTTCTTCCAGCGCCTCGGCCAGTTGCGCAAACCCGACCGGCACGTTGAGCGAGACCGTGCCAGATACAAGACCAAGATTTTCAACCGTGCGCGGGAACAGCGCCGGCAGTGGTTTGCCATCGTCTATGTATAACGCCCCGCCATTGGACAGCACGAGGTTAAAGCTGAAGGAGCCCCCGAACACATGGTTCCACGGCAGCCAGTCGATCAGGATCGGCGGGCGCGTTTCAAGAAACGGAAACGCATCCCGGATCTGTGCCTGATTGGTCGTCAACATCCCTTGGGTTGTCTCGACCGCCTTGGGATCCGCCGTCGACCCGGAGGTCAACAACAACTTGGCGACCGTGGCCGGCCCAACGGCCTTGTGGGCGGCTTGCAGGTCCGCCCGACCGTGCGTCAACTGATCTAACGGGATGGCCCCGCTGCCAGCGGCGGTCGAACAAAAGGCGGGGCAGTTCATCAGTTTCAATGCGGCAGCGTATGCATCACCATCAGCGGCATAGACCAACGCAGGTTTGACAAGATCAGCAATGTATCCGAGGCGCCCGTGGGCAGCAGGTATCAGGCTGTATTGCTCTGCCACCGGGACAGTGACCAACCCGACATACTGCGCCGCCAAGGAAAGCAGCGCGTGATCAACCGAATTGCCCGACAGGATCATTATGGGCCCATCAACGCCCCTTGCCAGCAATCCCGCTGCCATCGCGTGCACCTGATCCCGCGCCTCACTGTAGCTGAGCATGCGCCACCCTGCCCCTGACCTCTCCGCCAGAAACACCGCATCCGGAGTCGCATTGGCCCAGCGGTCCAGCCACACACCGGTAGAGCGGTCAACAGGGCCCAGATCATAGCCCGAATGCAGCAGAATGCTGCCGTCATCCCGGTCTTCCCGGCGCACGGCGTGTGGTCGCAGCCCCAGATGTTCGGTCATGTGTGATGCTCCATTTGCGCCAGTGCTTTTCGGACTGTGGCTGTTTCGGTCTCGGACAAGCCATGCAACATACGTTTGTCATGGGCGTGCACCGCCTTCAGTGCCCGCTCGTAAACCTGCCGGCCAGCCAGTGTGCATTGCAGCGCATAAGCGCGCCGATCACTTGGTGCGGGCGCACGGGTGACCCATCCTGCCTCCTCCAACTGATCGACATAGACCACCAGATTGGCCCGCTCCACGGCAAGCGCACGTGCCAGTTGGCTTGGCCGCAGACCCGGGTTTTCAACGATCAGTGCCAGTGCCGAATAGGTCAGCATGCGCAGGCCGAACGGCTCCAGCGTTCGGGTCAGGTCAGCCTGGAGCACGTTGAACGCGCGTTTCATCCGATACCCGACAAAAGCGCGCAGCGGTGCATCAGACACGTCTTCGGCGACGGGATGGGGATCAGGGCACACCATCAGCGGAACCTTGGGCTGCGCTTTTCGAGGAAAGCCGCCAGCCCCTCCACCGCATCCGGGCTGGTCTGCGCCAGTGCGGCGCACAGGCTCTCAACAAACAGTCCGTCGCTGCGCCCCATGTCATGGATGCGCGCAATGCCCTGAATCATCATGTAGTTGCTGAGCGGCGCGTTGCCCGCAATCTGGGTGGCAATCTCCATCGCGCGGGGCAATGCCCCTCCGCTGCCAACGGCGTAATGGGCGAGGCCCATGGCCACAGCGTCCTCGGTGCCGTATTTGCGGCCTGTCAGCATCATTTCGGTCATGCGGTCCGCGCCAAGAATACGCCCGACGCGCACGGTTGCACCGCCCCCCACAAAGATGCCGCGCCGCCCCTCGGGCAGTTGAAAGATGCAGTCAGGTTCAGCCACGCGCACATGGGTCGAGGTGGCCAGTTCAAGCCCGCCCCCGATCACCGCCCCCGTCAGCGCGGACACCACCGGCAGTCCGCTGCCCTGTACGCGGTCCATGACATCATGCCAGCCGCGCGAGTGATGCAACGTGCCTTCTGCGTCGCGCGACACATGCTCGCTCAGATCCAAACCAGCGCAGAAATGCCCGCCCGCACCATGCATCACCGCCACCCGTACGCGTTCGTCTGGCGCGCGAAAGAACGCGTCGATGTCAGCAAGCAACCCATCGGACATGGCGTTGCGCTTGTCCGGCCGGTTCAGGGTCAGAACGGCAATCGCACCGTCCACTTCGATCTTGAGGTTCTCACCCATGGCCACGCCTTTTGTTATGAGACATAACTATCAACGCCGATTCGGCGAACCCGCGCAAGTGTGGCGATCATCATAACGGCCCGCGCGATCTGCTCACGTCAGGGCCTGTGCATCCCCAGATGCCTTTGCTTCAAGGGTGTTAACCCCTGAGCCCCCAAAACGGATCAGTCGGGGATCAAAAACAATGTGATGGCCGGGAACGCGACCAGCAAAATCACCCGCACGATGTCCGAGCCGACAAAGAACATCACCGCCTTGTAGGTCTCGGTCATCGGGGTTTCCCGGTCCATGGCGTTGATGATGAACAGGTTCATGCCAACAGGCGGCGTGATCAAGCCGACCTCAACCACGATCAGCACAAGGATGCCAAACCAGATCGCCACATGCTCGGGCGACATCCCGAAGTCGAGGGCTGAAATGACCGGGAAAAAGATCGGGACCGTGAGAAGGATCATCGACAGGCTGTCCATCACGCAGCCAAAGATCAGGTAG
>JBCBDZ010000233.1:0-4197 GCA_038529225.1 Pseudomonadota bacterium
GTCTTGTGGGGGTGACGGAGTACATCAAGACGATCGGCCTATTTCGTCAAAAGGCCAAGAACGTGATCAAGCTGAGCATCTTTTGCGGCGTGTCCGCGATCTGGAACAGGGCGCGCGTGGCCTTGTTGACGCCGGCGTCGGTGGCCTGTGCCGACAATGCGACGGCCACGACGAGAGTATAGACGTTCACATGTTCCAATTCACCCTTCGGCTCGGGATCGGCGGTTTGGAACCGGGTGAAAATCTCGCGGATCGTGTGGTAGTCGAGCTGTTTGGCCATGAAACGAGGTATGGGGAAATTAGGGCAGTCGGACAAGGTGCCGGGCGATGAATTTTGCAGCTGGTGCACAGATGGTGCGGGAGGCGCATCCGGCGCCGCACCCGTTTGCATCTGCGCGACATCTTTGGGCGCTTTGACACAACGGACGGGGGTGTGAAACAGCCGGCCGCCACAGCAACACAGTGGACAGATTTGCAAAAATCCGACAGCGTGACGCAACAATTTGGAGGGACCATGGCTGACGGATCAGAATTAGACGCAACTCAGCGCACATTTTTTGAAACATTTCTTGCACAAGACCCATTACGCGACCCGGACAACATCAGAAAACTGGAAAGAGCGTTGCACAAACGTGCACGCCCGCACCGGGTCTATGATGAAAACGGGCAAGACATCACCGACTATTCCGATGTCGTTCCCGCACTGAAGGAAGAGTGCGACCTTGATCGCCGCAGGATTGCTGCGGAAATTGCGGAGTTTACCAACGAGTTCAAGCCGGAGCTTGTGCACCGGTCGGCTGAAGTTGATCCGTTGATCCGTTCAATCACCGATACCTTTGCAGCCTATGAGGCCAAAATTCAGCAAGTTGCAGAAGACGACCGTCGCAAGGCCCGGTCCGAACTTTTGGCTCTGACGCAGGCGATGCACGCGCTACAGGATGAATTAAAGGTGCTGATCCTGGGCTGGATCGACCCGGACAGCGATGATGCGCCGGTCGAGTTGTGGTCTGCCGACCTCGGCAAGGCCCTGAAGGCATACTTGCCCAAGGAGCTGGAAATGCTCGAGGTTCCCTCCAGCACCGCGACGCTGAAGGTGCCGCGATCCTTGTACGATCTGTTTGTCGAAGACAAAGACCTTGTCACCCCGGCACAGATACAGGCCGAGGCGGGGGACTTGCTCAAACAAACTCTTGATGAGCTGGATTTGCAGGGCGTGAAGGCGGAATACGATCTTTGGGTGTCGGACGAACAGGTCAAGGCAGAAGAAGCGGGCACCGTATATGAAGACGACGCCGTGCGCGTCGAGCGTGTGTTCAACAAGATCCAGGCGTATGTTGACGAGGAACTGCAGGGGCAGTTTGACGACGCGGCCAAAGTTCTCGCGCGCAGACTGCAGGTGATCGGCACGGCCCATGCCGAACGCGCCCAGGGCCGGATCGCCCACATGAAGCGGCGCAAGCTGCGTATCGCGGGCAGCGCTGCTGCACCGATTATTGGCATTGCGGCTGGCAGCACGGGTGTGATCCTGGGCGCAATCGGCATCGCGGCCACTCCGGCAACGGCTGGGGTTTCGGGCGTTGCCGGTGCCGGTGTGGCGCTGGCCTCTATCGCAACGCTGCGGGCCTCTGCGGGCGGGATCAAACTGCTGCTGGATCGCAACCGGAGCCTCGCAACCCTGACAACCAAGATGCATGATGATGTTCAATCGCTGCTGGCCAACTATCAGGAGTCCAGCGATGCCGCGATTTCCACGCGTGAGATCGGCGGCACGTTGTTGAACTCGGTGTTTGTGGTCACATGCGTCAAGACGTTGCCAAAGATCGCTGCGCGTTTTTCCCTGATCGAAGATCGCGCCGCCAAGGTTGCTACCAAGCAAATCGAGGTCACGGCCAAAATCGACCAACTGCTCAAGGACATCGAAACCGATCAGGCGGCAATTCACGCCTTGAGCAACGACAACGATGCCGAGGAGGAAATCGCAGCGCTCGAGGAAAAGATGGCGAAAGCCGGCGCCAAGGCGCAACAGTTGATCGAAAAGGTCATCGACATGGGCCAGAAGATTCAGGATTTCACGACCAAATATGGACGTTGCCGGATTCTGCTGACCCAAATCGACTCGATGATTGGCTCCAAAACGACCACCGCCACCATGCTTATTCCCGTTTTGACGGAGTTTGCATTTTTGCTGGCCAATGCGGGTGTCGGCGTCGCGGGTGTGGCCGAGACCGCGGGCCTGACCATGCAGTTGGTGAATTCCGGAGTCGTTCTTGTGGGCGAGGTCGGGGATGGTCTGGGTGCGATTGACGCCTAAAGCCGTGATCCCGCACTGATCTGTGCGCATCCACGCACAACCCGCAGGAAACGGGTCGCGTGGCCCTGGGCCTTGGCCTATCTTGCCCGGCATGGAACATACATCGATCTCCGAAGCCGACAGTGGCTACCATTTCAACGTCATGCGCCGCGCGATCGACCTGATCGACGCGGCGGACGACCCTTTGAGCCTGGACGCGCTGGCGGCTGAAATGGGCATGAGCCCGGCGCATTTTCAGCGCATCTTTTCCCGCTGGGTCGGCGTTTCGCCCAAGCGCTATCAGCAGTATCTGACGTTGGGCCACGCCAAGGCGCTGTTGGCGGACCGTTTCACGACGCTTGAGGCCGCGCATGCCTCTGGTCTGAGCGGGTCAGGGCGATTGCACGATTTGTTCCTGCGTTGGGAGGCGATGAGCCCGGGTGAGTTCGCCAAGGGCGGCGCCGGTCTCACTATCTACTGGGGCTGGTTTGACAGCCCTTTTGGACTGGCTTTGGTCATGGGCACAGACAAAGGGATTTGTGGCTTGGGTTTTGCGGCTGAAATGGGCGAGGATTGGGCGATGCAGGACCTTGTGCGCCGCTGGCCAAGGGCCGATTTCGTCGAAGACCCGATGCGGTTGCGTCCATGGGTGCTGGCCGCGTTCGGGGCAGAGGAGGCGGAGTTGAAGGCCGCGCCGCTCTACCTGATCGGCGCCCCGTTCCAGATCAAGGTCTGGGAGGCGTTGCTGCAGATTCCGTCAGGGCATGTGACCACATATTCCGAGATCGCAGACAGCATCGGCAATCCACGCGCTGTGCGTGCCGTGGGCACTGCCGTGGGGCGCAATCCCGTCAGCTGGCTGATCCCGTGCCACCGGGCCTTGCGCAAGTCGGGGGGGCTTGGCGGGTATCATTGGGGCCTGCCGGTCAAGCGGGCGTTGTTGGCCTATGAGTCAGCGCGCGCTGAGGCCTGAATTCGGGCGCTCCGTGCACTCTCGCACAGAAACGGGGTGCGCGGGATGCCGCTTATGTGAATTTCCCCCTGTTTTCGGCCGCTGAGCCCATGCATATCTATCCTTATCATAAGGCGCCCTGCCCGAACGGGGCCCGTTTCGAAGGCAGTAGGATAAATCCATGAAGAAACTTCCATTCTCTATCGCATTGGGCGCGATTTTTGTGTTGGGCGCGTGCACCGACCCCGCCACGCTCGGTACGAGCTCTGACAATCCCAACCAGAACCGCAACCAGGGGGCTGCCATCGGCGCGGCGTCCGGCGCGGTCCTGGGCGCATTGATCAAGGATGACAACCGCACAGACGGCGCGCTGATCGGTGCCCTTGTGGGCGGTGCGGTCGGCGCAGGGATCGGGTACAACCTTGACCAGCAAGAAGCCGAGTTGCGTCGCGATCTGGACAGCAGGGTGAACATCACCAACACCGGCGACCGGCTCATCGTGTCCTTCCCCGAAGCAATTCTGTTTGACTCAGGCAGCTTCACCGTCCGTCCGGGACTGAATGACGATATGTTTGCCCTCAGTCAGAGCCTTGATCGCTATCCCCAGTCCACGATCCAGATCGTGGGCCACACGGATTCTGACGGCGACGCGGCATCCAACCAACTGCTCAGCGAACGCCGCGCCAACGCAGTCGCAGATGTTCTGTTGAATCAGGGCGTGCCGTTCAACCGCGTGCGCACGTTTGGGCGGGGTGAAAGCCAGCCCATCGCGTCGAACTTTACCCCCGAGGGCAAGGCACAGAATCGCCGGGTGGAAATTGTGATCCTGCCCAACGCCTAAGCGTTCTCGATCGAGCTTTTCAGAGAGGCCCGGGAAACCCAACCGGGCCTCTTGCTTTGCGGGGTTGGGGTGCTCATCGTTTCTCTCCTCATGACTGCGCACAAAGATGACCCG
>JBCBDZ010000234.1:0-4183 GCA_038529225.1 Pseudomonadota bacterium
GTCACCTCTAGCGCAGGCAACCCACCGGCAACCAGAGCCTCGGCCAGTGGACGGGCTTGGGCGGCATCCTCGACCACAAGAACCGGTACGATGGGAGCAAGGTTGCAGATTTCCCACGCGCGGGCGGCAGCGGCTTTGGCAGTAATCATATTCAAAAGTCTCCAAAAACAGTCGCGCCAGTATTGGCAGAGCCGACGTTGGAACGGAAGGCCGTGAACATGTCACGCCCCACACCCCAGTGCGAATCCGACAGATCGGCCGTTGCGTGGGGGCGATCCAGCACACCTTCTGTCAGGACCTCCAACACGCCAGCCACTGCATCCACACGGACGATATCACCATCCCTAAGCTGCCCAATCGGGCCACCATCCAGCGCCTCGGGACACACATGGATGGCCGACGGGATTTTACCGGACGCGCCCGACATCCGCCCGTCGGTGACCAAAGCCACCTTTTGCCCGCGCCCCTGCATGATCCCCAGAGCCGGGGTCAGGCTATGCAATTCCGGCATTCCGTTCGCCTTGGGACCCTGAAAACGCACGACGATGACAACGTCACCCTCAAACTCACCCGCCTTGAAGGCCGCTTTGACCTCGTCCTGATCGTGGAACACGCGACAGGGTGCTTCCACCACGCGGTGTTCCGGCGCTACAGCCGAAATCTTCATCACACCTGTGCCCAGCGTGCCGACCAGACGGCTCAGGCCACCGGTTTCCTGAAATGGTTCGGAGGCAGGGCGCAGGATGCCGGTGTTCAGGCTCTCACCGCTGCCCGGTTTCCATGTCAATTCTCCACTCTCCAGCTTTGGCTCGTGGGTGTAGTTTTCCAGCCCATCTCCGGCCACGGTCTTGGTGTCATCATGTAAAAGGCCTGCGTTCAGCAACTCCCCGATCATGAAGCCGAGCCCGCCCGCGGCGTGGAACTGGTTCACATCCGCCAGACCGTTTGGATAGACCCGCGCGATCAGAGGGGTGATCTCGGACAGGTCCGCGAAGTCTTCCCAATCCAGAATGATCCCCCCAGCCCGTGCCATGGCGATCAGGTGGATCAGCAGGTTCGTTGACCCTCCGGTTGCGTTCAGCCCTACGATCCCGTTCACGAACGCCTTTTCGTCCAGTACGTCGCAGACTGGGGTATAGTGATTGCCGAGGGCCGACAAAGACAGCGCCCGTTTTGCTCCCTCGATGGTCAACGCATCGCGCAGGTCCGTGTTCGGATTCACGAAAGACGACCCCGGCAGGTGCAGCCCCATGAACTCCATCAGCATCTGGTTGGTATTGGCAGTGCCGTAGAAGGTGCACGTGCCGGGGCCGTGATAGGCGGCCATCTCCGAGGCAAGCAGTTCCTGCCGCGTTGCTTCTCCCGCTGCATAGCGCTGGCGCACCTTGGCTTTTTCATCATTGGGCAAACCGCTGGTCATCGGTCCGGCGGGCAAGAAGACGGACGGCAAGTGACCAAAGGATTGTGCAGCGATGATCAGTCCCGGCACGATCTTGTCGCAGACGCCCAGATATACAGCCGCATCAAAGGTGTTGTGGCTGAGTGCGACGCCCGCCGCCATTGCAATCACATCGCGCGAAAACAGGCTGAGTTCCATGCCGGCCTCGCCCTGGGTCACGCCATCGCACATGGCCGGCACGCCGCCCGCAACCTGCGCCGTACCACCCGCGGCGCGCACGGCGTCTCGGATCAGCGTGGGATAACGTTCAAACGGCTGGTGGGCGGACAGCATGTCATTGTAAGCGGTCACGATCCCAAGGTTCCCGCTGCTGGCTTCGGCCAGACGGTCCTGATCATCGCCAGCAGCGGCAAAGGCATGGGCCTGCCCGCTGCAGGACAGGTGCGCGCGTGCGGGCCCATCCGATTTTGCCTTGGCCATCCGGTCCAGGTATCGGCGACGGGTCGGGGCGCTGCGTTCGATAACGCGCTCGGTCACGCGGGTCATTACGGGGTGAAGGGGCATAATGCTCTCCTGTGTCGGAATCTGCTTTGGCGGAACTATACCACACCTTTTCTGATAGCGCTAACAAACAGGTCATTGGGTCCGCTGTGCCACGCTGACGCAGGAAAACAGTGCGCGCCGCTTTTCAACGCGCAAACCACAACATATAGTAGTGCAAAATCCGGCAAGCGGACACGGGGCAAGAGGGCAGAAATGGCGCATATCATCGTCGTGGGCAACGAAAAGGGAGGGGCAGGCAAATCCACCGTCTCCATGCATGTCGCAACGGCTCTTGCCAGACTTGGGCACAAGGTCAACGCGCTCGACCTCGACTTGCGGCAACGCACCTTTGGACGCTATGTCGAGAACCGCAAAGCGTTCCTTGCCTCGTCAGGTCTGGACCTGCCGTCACCAGATGCGCACGAACTGCCAGAAATCGATGCCGCGGCTCTTAAACCCGGCGAAAACATCTATGATCACCGCCTCAGCGCCGCAGTCGCAACACTGGAAGCGGACAGCGATTTCATTCTGATTGACTGCCCGGGATCGCATACACGCCTGTCTCAGGTGGCGCATTCGCTGGCAGACACATTGATCACACCGCTCAACGACAGCTTTGTGGATTTTGATCTGCTGGCACGGATCGACGCGACCGGGGAAAAGATACTTGGCCCTTCGGTCTATTCCGAAATGGTGTGGAACGCGCGGCAATTGCGTGCACAGGCAGGCCTAAAACCCATTGACTGGATCGTCGTACGCAACCGCATGGGCGCCCAGCGCATGGTCAACAAGGAAAAGATGGAGCGCGCGCTCAAAATGCTGTCAAAACGCGTCGGCTTTCGCATTGCGCCAGGCTTCTCCGAGCGGGTGATTTTCCGTGAGCTTTTCCCGCGGGGACTGACACTGCTCGATCTCAAGGAAATCGGTGTCAAACAACTCAATATCTCGAATGTGGCCGCGCGGCAGGAATTGCGCGAGTTGCTCAAGACCCTCGAACTGCCCGGGGTCGAGGTGAATATCTGAGCCTCAGCCCGTCTGCGCCTCGAACCAATCGAGCATCCGCGCGGACCACCCCTGCGGCGCACCATGCCCGCCCTTGTGCAGCATCAATTCGATCTTGCCTGCCGTACAGTCCGTCCAGTGCCGGAACCAGATTTCACCCTCGTAGCTGTTGCGTTCAGGCTGGCGCGCATCGCATCCGTTGGTCGCGCGCAGGATCTTGAGCGACTCCCAAACGTCGCCCTGAACAATCGTACCGCCACGCAAAGAGCGGCCCTCGAGGGGAACGGTGCGGTCATTCCAGCCATGGGTATGGAACAGCGTGACAGGCGCTGCGCAGCTGTCCGGCATCGCGTCCCAAAACGCGCCCGCCATCGGTGCATAGGCGGTGGCGAAGGACGGATCGTGGCACGCGATGTCCCACACCATCGACCCGCCCCGCGAAAACCCTGCCAAAAGGGTCGGTCCGCCCTCAAGGCCGGTTTTGGATCGCACATCCAGCAGGACATCGCGCAGGAACACCGCGTCATCCTTCGTGAACACCGAATTGGTGGCCCGCACCGACCAGTTGCGCACAAAGCGCGTGTCCGGATGAAACCCTTGCGGCGCGACAAAGGCATAGCCGCGTGCCACAGCCTCGCGCCCAATGCCGGACGTCAGCAAATTGGATGCGCGCCCACCCGCGCCGTGCAGATAGATGACCAGACCCTTTGGGGCGACGCCTTCGGGCATGGCCATGTGATAGGTGCCTGTCTCAACGCGACACGGCGTGTCCTCATCGCCGCACGCCGCCTCCTGAGCGAACACACCGCTTGCAAACAGGGTAAGGACAGCAAACACGGGAAGAGCAAAGAAACGCATTTCAGATCCTGAGACATGGGCTTTGGCACACCCTGCGGCGCGCACCTTTGCCACACAAGTCACATTCCCACGACCTTACCCCCGCCGCGCGGCAAGTGCGACCAACTGCGCGCGCAGGTGTTCTGCATCCTGGGGCGACAACCCTTCAACGAGGGCGGCGTCATAATCGCGCGCCGTGCTGCGCAGATCGGCATAGACCTTTTGTCCCGTCCTGGTCAGGTCCAGATGTTCAACCCGGCGATCTGCATCGTCACGCGTGCGCACCAGATATCTCCGTTCGGCAAGGCGCTGGACCGCGCGGCTGATCTTGGTTTTGTGCATTTGCGCCCGCGCGCCAATGTCGCTGGCCGTCATCCGCCCGTATATGCCGAGGTGAAACAG
>JBCBDZ010000235.1:0-4167 GCA_038529225.1 Pseudomonadota bacterium
CGGGTAGGACGGCGCCGTCATACCCGGTGGGGGCCGGATAGACATGCGAGGCACCGTTCGGGCGCGGCAAGATGGGCAGACCGATCTGTTCAAACCAATCCACGAAGTCCCAGATTGTCTGGGCATGCGTCACGTGCCCATCCGCATCAAAGCGCAAAAACTCGCCCCAGCGAATACGCAAATCACGCGCCGTTGCCGGAATGCCAAAGACGTCCCTGATCGCGCGGCCCGTGTAGTAGCCCGTACCAGCCACCCACCACGCGCCATCCCCCTGCCCGCTTTCATGGGCCGAAGACTGGCCTCCCATCAGAATATGGGTCTGGCGATGCAAATCCGGGATCGCGGCACGAAACGGGGCGAACATCGCCTCGATGATGCCCGCACCGCTGGTGCGCGGGCCAATGGGTTCGCACCCTTGCCAGTGTTCCACCTTGTTCAACAGCCGCAGCGCGGTGTCTGGATCGCGATCCAGAGCCGCCCAAAGTGTCAGCGCCGCCGCCTTGTTGCGTTGATTTACGTCGAGCCCCATGGGGTCTTCTTCTCTGTTTCAAAAAATCCTGGGGGGAGTCCGCAGGACGGGGGGCGAGCCCCCCTTATTCGGCCGCATCCCGTGCCGGAGCACCGGTCCCGTAGGGCACGTTCACACCGCCGTATCGGCGCACACGCAGATTGCACTGCTCGGCATGGCCCACGAACCCTTCGAGCATGCAAAGACGCGAGCCATAGGCCCCGATTTCGGCAGCAGCGGCGTCGGTGGTCACTTTTTGATACGAGTGCGTCTTGAGGAACTTGCCCACCCACAGACCCCCGGTATACCGCCCGGCCTTCTTGGTGGGCAGCGTGTGATTGGTGCCGATCACCTTGTCCCCATTGGCCACGTTGGTACGCGGGCCGAGGAAAAGCGCGCCGTAACAGGTCATATGCTCGAGGAACCAGTCGTCGCGGTCGGTCATGACCTGCACATGTTCCGAGGCAATGTCGTCTGCCACTTGCAACATCTCGTCATAGGTATCGCACAGGATCACCTCGCCGTAGTCCTCCCACGACTTGGATGCCGTGTCGGCAGTGGGCAGGATGGTCAGGATACGGTCGATCTCCACCAGCGTCGCTTCGGCCAGTTTGCGGCTGTTGGTGAGCAGAACGGCAGGCGAGTTGTAACCGTGTTCGGCCTGCCCCAGAAGATCAGTGGCGCACATTTCAGCGTCCACGGTGTCGTCTGCAATGACCATCGTCTCGGTTGGGCCCGCGAACAAATCAATGCCCACTTTGCCGAACAGCTGGCGCTTGGCCTCGGCCACAAAGGCATTGCCGGGCCCGACGAGCATGTGCACGGGATCGATGGTTTCGGTGCCCAGCGCCATCGCGCCAATCGCCTGAATGCCACCCATGACGTAGATCTCGTGCGCGCCGCCCAAATGCATGGCCGCGATCACGCCGGGGTTGGGTTTGCCTTGGAACGGAGGGGTGCAGGCGATGATCCGCGGCACACCCGCAACCGAAGCCGTTGCGACCGACATATGGGCCGAGGCCACCATCGGAAACTTGCCACCGGGCACGTAACAGCCCACCGACTGCACCGGGATGTTCTTGTGACCAAGGATCACACCCGGCATCGTTTCGACCTCGATATCCAGCATCGAGTCTCGCTGGGCTTGCGCAAAATTGCGCACCTGCTCCTGTGCAAATCGGATGTCTTCCAGTTCGCGCGGGCTCAGTTGCGCGATCAGGGCGTCGATTTCCTGTGCAGACAGCTTGAAGGCTGGCGGCGAATAGCTGTCGAACTTTTCCGACAGTTCACGCACCGCGACGTCTCCGCGTGCAGCGATATCTGCCAGCGTCGCCTCAACGATTGCCCGTGTCTTTGCATCGTCCGCGTCCCGCTCGGTTTCCGGCTTCCCGGATTTCAAATACTCAATTGTCATCTCTTTTCCTCATCCCTCCGGGCGGGGCGCAACCCTGTCGCCACGGTCGAACGCCTCCCATCCCTCACCTTTGAAAACATCGACCCCAAGCTGGGCCAGCACATGCGGGAAATCGACCATCACGTAGTTGTCGGTGATCCGCCCGTCTTCGACTTTCCAGAAATCCATGTAGCGGATGTCGATCCGCTTGCCTGTGGGTGCCACGCCCATGAAGTCGCCCGAATGGGTGGCTTCCTGTCGCCCAAAGGCAGCTGCCCACTCGCCCATATAGAGGCGCGCCTCGTCCACGCAGACCTTGTCGCTGAACGCCGCCTGAAACGGGCGCTGCCAATTGTCCTGAAACTCCTTCAGTCCTGTCTTGGTCCCGCATCCCTGATTGCCCATCCAGCGGAAGGACTGGGCAAAGAACTGGCCTATATCGTCAATACGATGGTCATTGAGGCCATCCACCATCCCTTCGATTACGGCGCGGGTGGCGTCTGTTTTGGTCATGTCGGTGTCGCGCGTCAGCACGGCCTGTTCGGGTCTTGATCCCTTCATCGGGTCATCCTTTCATATCGGGTTGGTGTGGCGTCAGTTGTCTGACGCCCCCGCATATGAAATCCCTCGGCAACCGGTTCAGCGCCGGATGCCGCACACGTTTACCTGACCGGGACGCGCTGCTCATCAGCCTTTGACCGCCCCCGCTGTGAGGCCCGACACGATCTGGCGCTGGAACACCATGACCAGCAGGAACAAAGGCGCAATGATCGACACGGCGGCGGCAACCGCCTCGACTTGATCGGTCGTCGTGGTTTCGCGGTTGAAGTAGCCCGCGATGGCCGGAACCATCGTCTGATTTTGCGCATCCAGCAGGAGCGAGGTCACAAGGAAGTCGTTGTAGCCCAGCAGGAAGCTGAACAGACCCGTTGTGATCACCCCCGGCCACATGACCGGCATGATCACCCGGCGGAACGCCTGAAGGTGGCTGCACCCGTCTACGCGCGCCGCTTCGTCCAACTCGCTGGGGATGTTCTGGAAGAAGCTGCGCAGCATCCAGATCGTAAACGGCTGGTTGATCGCCACAAGCACCGCGATGATCGCCCAGGGCTGACCATAGAGGGTTGGGGAAATCTCGCCAAAGATCGGGCGCAGGATCTCGGCCGAGTTGATGAACCAGGGCAAGTAGCCTGCCACCAGAACAGAGTGCGGCAGCGCACGGAAGATCAGCGCGACGATCAACAGCCAGAAGGCAAGGTTCGAGCCCGAGCGCGCCAGCCCGTAGCCTGCAAGCGTGCCGACCGTCAGCGACACCGTCACAACGCCCGCCGTCACCAGCAGCGAGTTCAGGAAGTTGCGGAAGAATTCGTTCTCCACCCAGACCGAGTAGTAGTGCACAGTCGTCATCCCGATGATCGGCTCACCCAGCGGGCCGAGCAGGCCGTTGAGCACACCCATCACAGGGGGCAGGATGCCGAAGAACACGATGATGAAGCCGATGGCGTAGATTATTGCACCGATGACCCAGCCAAGCGCGATCAGCGCGGGCGGTGTCATTTGTTGGACCAATCGCGGCAGCAGTCTGAACGCCCAGCGGATGGCAAAAAACAGGACCGCGCCGCCTATTATGATATCAAAGACCGACAGGCCGTTGCCCGCCGCCCGGGTATCGGGCCCCGTGATCACGTCCCAGGCCGAGGGCGCAAAGGCGTCGCGCGGGGCCTTGAAGCTCATCACCGTGATCCAGAGGATCGGGAAGGCGGCCAGAAGGCACCAGAATGCGAGGAATCCGTTGCTGAGGATACGCAGGCCGATGCCCTGCTGCATGGCTTTCGAGGACATCAGTGCGCACTCCCTTTGTGGTCGCGCCATGTACGGCGCAGTGGCAGGATCAACAGGATCACGATCCCTATCATGGTCAGCATGGCAGAGGCCGAGGCGCGGCTGATCGCGCGGTTGCCCGCATCATCCGGCACGAGGAAGTCGTAGGTCAGCCACTGCAACGAGATGACGTGTGCCTGGCTGCGGAAGCCCACGATCTCTTCGAACGTGCGGTAGACGTCCATCAGGTGGATGATCGCGATGAAGATGATCAGTGGCATCAGGTGTGGAATGATCACATAGCGTAACCGCTCAAACCGGCTCGCCCCGTCGATGATCGCGGACTCCAAAGTGTCCATGTTCACCGTCTGCAGCCCCGCATAAAAGATCACGAATGCAAACGGCGCATTGTTCCACACCCGGAACAGGTACATCAGCAATTCGA
>JBCBDZ010000236.1:0-4103 GCA_038529225.1 Pseudomonadota bacterium
CCGGAGGCGATTTCGCATCGACTGCGCTCATGCTCAACGGAATATACACGTTCGACACCCCAGGTGCGTTCACGCCTTATGTGGGGCTTGGCGTTGGTGTTTTGACAGAGGTGGATATCGATATCGATGCGGGTAGCGCAGCGGGTGAGTACAACGACACGGGAACCTTTGCTGTTCAGGCGATGCTGGGTACCAACTATGCGGTGTCCGAACGTGTGTCGCTTTTTGGCGAATTGCGTTATCTTTCCGCTGGGTCACAGACCCTCGACGGACCCGGCGGCAGTACGGTTGACGTCGACTACGACAGCTTTGATGCACTTTTCGGTTTGAGCTTTCGTTTTTAGGGCCGCTTCAAAAACCGCTCGAACACCACGCGACAACTGCGTATGCAGGCGGGCATGACCGATGCCCCCCTCGCTTTGTTCGCCATTACCCTGCCCGGTCTTGAGGACACGCTTGCCGAGGAGGCGCGCGGGCTTGGGTTTCATGTCACGGGCGTTGAGCGAGGCGGCGTGAGCATGGCCGGTGATTGGTCAGAGGTCTGGCGCGCCAATCTTGAGCTACGCGGTGCGACAAGGGTGCTGGTCCGGATCGGGTCATTCATGGCCTTTCATCTGGCCCAACTGGACAAACGGGCGCGGAAGTTTCCGTGGACCGACATGTTGCGCGCCGATGTCCCTGTCCGGGTGGATGTTGCAACCTCACGCAAGTCCAAGATTTACCACGCAGGTGCTGCCAGTGAACGGATCGAGGTTGCCTTGCGCGAAGAGGCCGGCATAAGCACCGGTTCCGATGCGCCAGTCATCCTCAAAGTGCGCATCGACGACAATCGCGTCACCATCAGTGTCGATACCTCAGGCGAACCGTTGCACAAACGCGGGCACAAACCCGCTGTGGGCAAGGCCCCGATGCGCGAAACGCTGGCGGCGATGTTTTTGCGCCAATGCGGCTTTGACGGGACTGCGCCGGTGTTCGACCCCATGTGCGGTTCCGGCACCTTCGTGATTGAGGCCGCGGAGATGGCTGCCGGGCTGCAACCCGGTCGGTCTCGTGCCTTCGGGTTCGAGAACTTGGCGACCTATGACGGCAATGCCGAGGCGCTGCGCCGGAACACCCGGTTGCGCGCACCGGAGGCCCGGTTCTATGGCGCGGATCGTGATGCCGGTGTGATCGACATGGCACGAGCCAATGCGGAACGGGCCGGTGTCGATGATCTGGTTACGTTTTCCTGCGCCAATGCGGGGGAGGCGACGCCGCCCGATGGTCCGCCCGGCCTGGTCATCGTCAATCCGCCTTACGGTGCGCGGATTGGCGACAAAAAGGCACTTTACCCTGTCTATGGGCGGCTTGGTCAGGTGCTCAACGAACGGTTTTCCGGTTGGCGGGTCGGCGTCGTCACATCAGAACCCGGCCTTGCCAAAGCCATGGGGTTGCCGTTCCAGCCAGATGGGCCGAGCATCGCACATGGCGGCCTGCGCGTGCGTATGTACCGGACCGCCCCGCTGACCTGAGGCGCACACACAAGTGCGCCTTACACGACAGTCCGTAAGGCGGAGGTGTCCTCCGCCCTACTTCGCCTTCCACGTGCCAAGCCATCGGCGAACCCGCCCGCGCTTTGCGTCTACTGCGTCTCCGGCGGCTTCCCAGCTGTCCTGCAACTCTTCCAGCTTTGGATCAATACGCGCTTCGCGGAACCGCCGCCAGCGCACCCGGATCGCAATGAACAGGGCCGCCAAAGTGGTCAGGACGATGATGTTGGTCCAGTAGATGCCTCTGGACGCGTCCGGGCCATCGACCCGCCAGATGGAGATGGCGTTGGGAAAGGCCGATACAAACTCGTTGCGCCACCCGTAGTGCTTGATCACGTACCACTCAGGTGCATCCTTGGTCGAAATCGCGTCATTTGCTTCGGTATAAAGGTTGGCAGTGTCGAACTTGAAATAGGGCGGCCAACTCCAACCGGTGTCTTCGTTGCGGTAGACGGTCGGTTTGCCATTGGCGCGTACGCCTGTGATGAACTGCACGTCGCGCGTAATTTGCGCGTCCGACTGCTCGTCCGGGCGCGACCAGAACACACGGGTCCAGTCGTTGAGTTCCTGACGTTCCTCGTAAGTGCTCACAATTCGCACAATGTCGCGCTGGGGCAGCGTGTAGTGCAGGAAGGCTGCAAGGCAGACCCAGAAGGTGATCAGAATGATCCAGCCGATATAGCGCATGGGGGTCTCCTTCAGGCGAAGTTCACAAGGTAAATGATAAGACAGACAAGCGACATGGGTACGATATAGACACCCAGAATCAGCTTGCGACGCAGCGAGCCGTCATATTCCACAAGGCCCGCCCGGACATAGGCGTCGCGCGGGATATCAAAATCGCCCGCGTCATATTCGGCCTCAAGCCGGTCCCGCGCACGGGCCCGGGAATAAAGCGACAGCGACAGGTAAATCACGCTGAGCACCACAAAAGCGATGAAGAGAAGTCGTACAAGTGCCATAACTTACCTCCTGACTGCGCCCCAGGGCCCCACCCGTGCGATCAGATCGAGCGGTTCCGGCATCGGGGTTTCCATAGGCGCGTCGTGACCAAACAGCGCCGCACGTGCGCCCGCTTTGTCAGCTTTGTACTCGGCTTCGAGGTAGCGTGCGACATATTCCTTTTTCGCCTCCGGCCAGCCTGCATAGGCCGCATAGAACGCCTGTTTGTGACAGATGAACAGCTGGCGCACGTCACGCGGCGACAGTTCAGAGAGCAGCATATTGACCAGATCCATCCCGGGTGTCGCCGCTGCCCGCAACGAGTAGAAATACGCCGGATGGTCAGACGAGATGTGTGGCCATTTGCCCCCGTTTTCAGCCCAGTTCACCAGATCAGCCAGCCCATGGAATTCATCCGGCAACAAACCGCTGTGCCTGCGCGCCAGCATCCGCATGTCGCGCCGCGTGGTCCCATCAAGGTCGACCCCTGCCTCGGTCACCGCAGAGACAAGGATAAAATCCATCTTCTGACGCAGGATTGCCGCCCCGTCGATGCCGCGCGCCTTGACGATGGGTTCGACGAGATCGTTGTATTCAAGGAACTTGGCGATCTGGTTCCGGTCGGACAGATCAAAACAGTATTTGGTTGGCACATCCTCTGGCTTGTCCTTGGCCGCAATGGTCGCCGGGTGATCCAGTGTCTGGAAGATGTAGAGCCCGCCAAAATGCGCTGTCCAGAAATTGCCCTGCTCGACCTTCAGCGGTTTGAGCGTAACCGGGTTGCGCGTCACATCCCCGGTCTCACCCGCCAGCGTGATCATTTCGGCGATCAGCACGTCATCAAACCACCCATCCTCTGAGGTTAGGAACGTATCGACCTTGTCCGCCAGCGCCCCTGCATTGCGCACTGTGCCGCTGGTCGTGTCCGCCTCGACCGAGATGGCGCGGATGTCGAACAGGCTGCGCGGGGTTGAGACGTCATAGACTGAATTGATCAACTCCCCCGCCACGGCGTCGCGGGCGGTGAGGGCAAAGAGGGCGGCCTCGTTTTCGGCAATGAACTGTTGCAGGATCGGACGGGAGGTCGAGAATTTCGCGTCCAGCAGCGGGCAGTGGCGCTGTTCGGTGCTGAGCAGAATGAACTGCCGGTTGACCCCGTTGTGGTTGAGGTAGAGCGTGTCGTTGAGGTCGTCGCCCACCTCGGGCGAAAAGCCGGAGATGTCGATGTAGAAATCAGTGAGGGTGGTGGTCTGGCCTGTGAGGTGTTTAAGGGCACGGTTGTAGCGGTCCACCAGCGCCGGCGAGGAGACGTGGAACAGGTTGCCATACATGAGGCCGCGTTGGATGAGGCGGATCATGGGCTTCCACCGAAGCATTTCGCAGGTAAGATACTCTTGTGTTCTTTTTGGATCAAACGTCCCTCAGGAAGGTTATCAAACAACTCAAATTCTTCAATGAACGCAACCATGCCTTCTCCGTGTTTTGATACTGCGTTGTAGAAAATGATGAGCAGTTCATCATCGGAAAAAAGAGCACGAAACAATCGCCGATGAGTCCTTGTTGAAAATTCACTTTCCGAAATTGCTCTCATCGAATTGTGCACAAACCTAAAATAGTGCCCTAGGTCCGAGT
>JBCBDZ010000237.1:0-4061 GCA_038529225.1 Pseudomonadota bacterium
ATCGCCCTGATCCTTGGACAGAACGTGCACGATCGGGTCATAGACCGTGATCACCTGACCGGCATATTCAATGGCGCGCGGCACATAGACCTGATCACCAAGCGCGTCACGGATACCGTTCGAGATCGAGGATTTACCGTTGCCGGGTGGTCCATACATCAGGATCGAGCGCCCGGCACTGACGGCGGGGCCAAGCTGGTCCAGAAGGTCTGGCGGCAAGACCAGATGGCCCATGGCGCCTGTCAGTTGCGTGCGGGTGACCATGATATTGCGGATCGACTGACGCTTGACCTGCTCGCGGTAGACATCCAGCGGCACCGGCATCGCGCCGAAGTATTCTGATTGCGCCAGTGCGTCGAGCGCGCGCGCCTTGCCCGCATCTGTCAGCTGATAGCCCATTTCGTTGCCGTTGTTGGCATTGAGCGTACCCGTCGCCTCCATCAGGCGCTGATCGCGGCACATGTCGATGATTTCCTGCACAACCGGGATGGGCAGGCACAGTGCAGGGGACAGATCCGACACCATGTCGAGATTCTTGCGGAACATCGTTTTCAGCAGGATATCCCGCATCATCACGATGGGCAGTTTCATCTCTTCCAGCCGTTTGGGGGCGGGAGGGGCAATCACGTCTGCGACTTGCATGTTCATCGGGCGGGCCTGTGGTCTGATTGTTTCGCCAGAGGCTAGTCTGCGTTTCCGACCAAATTATGGCGATATGCCGTCAAGACCCGTGCACCGCCGCGAGGCAAAGGTAAAGCGCAAGCGTCGGCCCGAGGGCAAAGCCCATGGGGAATTTGCGCCCTGTCGTGCTCCAACTGGTCCAAGTGGGGGCCATTGTGTGCAGGGGCGTCGCCTTGGCGATCCGGTGCACGGCATAGGCGGCCAACAGCACGGCGGCAAACAGCGCCATGAGCAGGCGCAGGTCTGGCAGCGCAACATAGGGTGCCGCGGCGGCGAGGAATTTGGCGTCCCCCGCGCCCATGACCCCGGCGGCGTTCAGCACGATGCCGACCACCAGAACGATCCCAAGCTGTGCCAGTTGCCACAAATAGACGTCAAAGGGATAGAGGAACGGGCCCAGCACCACAAAGACGGCAGCGATGGCGATCACCGTGGGGTTGGTGATCTTCATCCGCGCGAGGTCCGTATAGGCGACATAAAGGCACAGCGGCAGGACGAAGGGCAGAACCCACCACGCCACAAGCGCGGGCAGCGCCATCAGATCACCCGTTGTTTTCGAGCGCGCGCAGGGATCTGACCGCCGCCTCGAAGTGTTGGGGATGCGTGTCGATCGCGTCGCGCAGCAGCGATTTCCCGGTCTGCACATCGCCTTGCTTGACCGCTGTCAGCCCCATGGTGTGCAGCAATTGTGCGCGCTCTTTCTGATCCATCGGGATGACGGGCAGGGCATAGTTGCGCTGCGCTCCGCGCGCGAGGATCAGGTTGTTCTTGGCTGTGAAAAGGTTGGGGTCCTGCCGGATCGCGTCGGTAAACAGGCGTTCTGCATCCGAAAAATCGCCGCGCGTCAGTTTGGAATACCCCCAGTTGTTCAACACGCCAGAGGGGCGCGTCGTCAGCCCTGTTGCGATTTCATAGAAGCTGTCGGCCTTTTTCCATTCCTGGTTGCTGTCCGCGATCAACGCTTCCAGACGGTAGCGTTTGAAGGTCTCGAATGTGGGCGGCACCTTGTCGAGTTCCTGTTCGGCGCGCGCCCAGTCACCCGCCCGCAACAGCGTGTCGGCGTAATCGACCCGGTCGTCATTGGTTGCGCCGTCCAGTGCGACCACGCGGGCATAGGCAGGCACTGCTTCGGAGTAGCGTTTGGCGCGCACGAGGCTAAAGGCAAGGCTGCGCTGCACGTCGATCCGGTCGGGGTTTTCCTTGGCTGTGCGCTGGAAGTAGCTGACCGCTTCGTTCGGGTCGGCCACGGTCAGCATCACGTCGTTCAGATCGCTTTCGTCGATGACGTTCACGTCCTGAAAGGCGCGCTCGACCGTTTCGTCGGCGTTTTTCTGTTCACATGCGGACAGGGCCATAGCCCCTGCCAGAGAGACAGCCAAAATTACGGGGTGGCGCATGATTGCGGCCCTTTCCTGCTCGTTCACGCCGTGCTTTTATGCCCGGTCGCATCCCACGCGCCATGGCGGCGCACCTCAAACTCAAATGGCAGATCGGATCACAAAGTCACTGCTGCCACGTCGGACCAGTTTGTACTGGCTCTCGTTGGGTTCCAGACTATCAGGATTTTCTGTTTTTGCGAGGGCCACGCGCAAATTATCCCGGATGAGTGTGCTTTCTCCGTCATCCAGTGCAAAGGCGCGGCGCAGGACCTGCACCGCTTCGGCCGTTTCGCCCCGTTCCATCAGCACAACGCCAAGGTTGTTGAGGTCTTCGGGGAAGGGATCGAATTCGGTTGTGGCGCGCCGCAGCAGGGTTTCTGCCTGTCCAAGACGCCCTAGCCCGAGGTTGGCTGTGCCCAGCCCGGAGAGGATTTCGCCATCAAATCCACCCTGATCCAAAGCGGCGCGGTTGAAGGCGCGGATGGCCAGTTCGAACTCTCCGGCCTCGATGAGGCGGTGGCCGACCTCGACCCCGCCAACAGCGTCGGCAGACCGGTCAATGCCCGGCGCAAAGGGTCCGGTCTGAGACACGTCAATCCCTGCCGGCGCACAGGCGGCAAGGGCAAGAGCGATCAAGAGGGCGGGCAGGGCCCGGATGCCTGACATTTTTTCGGCCTTTTGCGACCTTTTTATACGACTGCACCGCGCGAGGTGGCCCCGCACGGTGCCTGTCTTTTAGCATGATTTTGCGCTGTGGCTAGTTCCCCATGTTGCCCAGCTGCGTGATGCCGTGCACAGAGGGGCCCACGAG
The DNA here is from genome assembly GCA_038529225.1 of Pseudomonadota bacterium. GTDB lineage: Bacteria > Pseudomonadota > Alphaproteobacteria > Rhodobacterales > Rhodobacteraceae > Tateyamaria. Next base: position 2,872 of record JBCBDZ010000237.1, read on the forward strand.
GATAATCAACAGCGGTGGAACCGTCAGCATCATCGTGGCCAGCGTCATCTTGGTGGGCAGCTTGTTGGCCGCTTCTTCGGCCCGCATCACGCGCTTGTCGCGCATTTCCGCGGCAAAGACCCGCAAGGCGTCCGCGATCGACGTACCAAAGCTGGCCGATTGCACGAGAACCGTCACAAAGGAGGCGACGTCCTGCACGCCACAGCGTTCGCCCATGTCATTGAGAACGGTGACTTTGTCCTTGCCGGCCTTCATCTCGTAGCTCACCACCTGGAATTCGTCTGCAAGGGCAGGGAATGAGGCGCGCAGTTCGCCCGCAATCCGCGTGATCGCCTGATCGAGCGACTGACCGGCTTCGACACAGACCAGCATCATGTCGAGCGCATCCGGGAAACCCTGGGTGATCTGTTCCTTGCGGGCCTCGACCCGGCGGGTGATCCAGTATTGCGGCAGATAGTATCCGACACCGCCGGGGCCGACCGTCCACATGATGATCTTCTGGGTGGTCATGTTGTCGGTGCCGACGACGAAGTTCGTATAGATCACGCCTGCGATCAGACCCAGCACGCCGAGGATGAATTGCGCGGCGTGGAACATGCGCACCGAGTCGCGTGACTGGTAGCCCGCCTGACGCAGCATCAACTGGCGCTTGGAGAGTTCTGCCACATCTTCCGGTTCGAGAAACTTGGAAAAGCGTTCAAGCTGTTCGTTGCGCGCGCCCTGGCGCAGGCGTTCCTTCTGGTTGCCTGATTGCTTGGCGTGGGTGTTTTTCTTGAGCTTGGCCAGCGGGTCCTCGGGTTGGCGCATCATCATCACGATGACGATCACCACCATCATCATGCCAAGAACACCGACGATGATGATCGGCCCGAGGGGCCCGAGAATGTCGTTTATGGGTTGCAGCACTGCGTCCATGATGCGGATTCCTTAGACTTTGATGTTGGTCAGGACGCGCATCACCACAAGGTTGACGCACAAGAAGATGCCGACGACGAAACAGGCCGGGATGAACCACGGGTGGTCGCGCACTTCGTCATAGTAATGCGGATCGCCGATGTTGATCACGACCAGCGCGACAAGGGGGAAGGCGGACAGGAACTTGCCCGACCATTTCGCCTCGGCCGTGATCGCCTTGACCCGGCGAAACAGGCGGAAGCGGGCGCGGATCACCTTGGCCAGACCCATCAGGA
>JBCBDZ010000238.1:0-4031 GCA_038529225.1 Pseudomonadota bacterium
CACGGGGCGGCGCGAGTGCGCCACCCCTCGGACCGGCGCGTGCAGCGCTGTTGGGCTTGGCTCAGGTTTAAGCTCGGGTGCTTTAGCGTGGGACGCGTCAGGACGGCCCGATCATGAAACAGGTCACATTGCGCGCCTGCAGGCGACGGCAGGCAAGGTCGGCCCCGTCGCGCGTCATGCCCATGAAGTTGGCGTCAAACCCGGCAGGCCGCCGCACGACCTTGCGCAGGGATCCGTCCAGCGTCGACATTTCTGCCAGTGCGGTTTGCAGCAGGACCTTTTCCGCCTGATAGCGGCTGGTGTAGCGACCGATGTTCACGCCCCAGTGCCGTCCGCCAGATGTCGAAACCCGCGTGACCACTTCGGGTTCGGTACTGGCCAGAACCACATCCTGTGGTCGCGCCGTGGGCCGTTTGACCGGCGCTGCCGTGGTCTTGGGCGTGGCGGCTGCGGTTGTCTGTGCCGCTTCGAGTGCTGCCTTGATGTCGTCGGGTTGCACGCTGGCGGTCAGTGTGCCCGAGGCCGTCAGCACGGGCGCGTCTGATCCGGGGCGCGCTTTTGGTCTGAGGGAGGTTTTGACCGCCCCGCTCAGGCGGATGATCTTGCCTGCGGTGCGCGGTGCGGATGCGTTGTCCGCCACCACGATGGCGTCGTCGCCGGGCACATACGCTGGCTTGTTCGGACGCCGCAGCGGTGCACGGCTGGGCGCGCGGCGAAAGCCGAGGTCAAGCAGTTCTGCCACCTTGGCGTTGCGGTTTGCCGTCGATGTGCCCCCGAACACGGTCGCAATGATCCGTTCCTGCCCGCGTTCGGCGGAGGAGACGAGGTTGAACCCGGCGGCGCGTGTGTAGCCGGTTTTGATCCCGTCAGCCCCTTTGTAGGCACCCAGAAAGCGACGGTTGGTATTGGCCACTTCGCGCATCCCTGCATGGGTCGAAATGCGCGAGAACAGGTTATAGTACTGTGGGAAGTCGTAGATCATGTGCCGCCCCATGGTCGTCATGTCGCGTGCCGTGGACAAATGCCCGCTTTCCGTCAGTCCGTGGGCGTTTTTGAATGTGGTGCGTGTCATGCCCAGCGACTTGGCCGTGCGGTTCATGCGCCGGGCAAAGGCGGCTTCGGAGCCTGAGATGGCTTCTCCGATTGCGGTGGCGGCGTCATTTGCGGATTTGACGGCTGCGGCACGCACAAGAAAGCGCAGTTTGATCTTTTGGCCCGGGCGCAATCCAAGCTTGGAGGGGGGTTCAGCCGCTGCTTTCTTGGAAATGGTCACCACGGTGTCCATCGAAATCTCGCCCGCCTCGACCGCCTGAAAGGCGATGTAGAGCGTCATCATCTTGGTCAGGGAGGCCGGGTGCAGTCGCGTGTCGGCGTTGCGCGAATGCAGGACTTCGCCTGTGCGCGCGTCGATCACCATCGCGGCATATGGGGCGGCCATGGAAGATATCGGCGCGATCACCAACATCCAGATTGCAAAGAATACGAAAAGCCCTAGCCGGGCCGGCGCTGGGTGCCGAACCTTCACGATAAACCTGCCTATGTCTGCCTCTGACCGCCGATTGTTCGACTGGCCTTGTTTTGATTATGCGAACGCTACCACAGGTCCGATTTTCGATAAAGTGTTGATACAGGTAACCGATTGATTTTTCTGCGCTGCAACATCCCAACATCTGGGGGTGCCGTGCACAGCACCCCCAAGACCGGCAATTGTGGCGGGAATGTGGCGCTAGGCCAGCGTGCCGAGGTAGTCGGGCAGCGCCCCCAGATTTGGCAATTCGCGGAAGCGGGGGTGGCCCACCGGTGCTTCTGCGGCCTCCAGCCCCCATGCCAGATCGTGGGGTACGAAAACGCCGTAACCGCCTGCGTCGATCATCGGCCGCACGTCGGATTTCATCGAATTGCCGATCATCATCCCCGTTTCGGCCCCGCCAAAGGCATCAAAGATCCGCGTGTAGACATGTGGTTGCTTGTCCGACACGATTTCGACGCCATCAAACAGCTCGCCCAGACCGGACTGCGCCACCTTTTGTTCCTGATGCAGCAGGTCGCCTTTGGTGATCAGCAGCACAGGTCCGTAGGATTTCGCCGCCCTGACCGCCTCGGCCGCATAGGGCAACAGGTCGATCGGGTGCTGCAGCATGTCCTGCCCTGTCGCGATCAGGTCCGCAATCACGTGCCCGGGCACCCGATTGTCCGTGACCTCGAGCGCGGTTTCGATCATCGACAGGACGAACCCTTTGATCCCGAACCCGTAATGCCCGAGGTTGCGCCGTTCTGCCGCCATCAGGACCGCGTCCAGATCGGGTGTGTCGGTGTGCGGGGCGAGCAGGTCGGCAAACCGCTCTTGCGTCAGTTTGAAGAAGCGTTCGTTGTGCCAGAGGGTGTCGTCGGCATCAAAACCGATGCATTTGATGGGCGAGGTTGGGGCCATCTTGTGCCTTTTCGTGTCAGGCATACGCAAAGCCCCTCTTTTCTAAAGCGCAACTTACGTTATATAGACCACTCACAACACCACCACAGGATTCTTCGGCGATGAGGGCGCGCATGCAGCCAGACGTGCATATGATGGCAGGTCCGCAGGACGATGACGGCGATACGTCCGTCATCACCGACGTCAAGCCCAAGACCAAGCGCCCGCCGCTTTACAAGGTGTTGCTGCTCAATGACGACTATACGCCAATGGAGTTCGTGGTCCATGTACTGGAACGCTTCTTTGGTCTGAATCACGCCCAAGCCTTCGAGATCATGCTGACTGTGCACAAGAAGGGCCTTGCCGTGGTGGGCGTGTTCAGTCACGAGATTGCCGAGACCAAGGTTGCGCAGGTCATGGACTATGCCCGCCGTCACCAGCACCCGCTGCAATGCACCATGGAGAAAGAAGAGTAGGTGATTTCTGATCGCCTGCCTTTGGCGCTCGAAGCGGTGACGCTTGCGAGCACAGGCGTGATCGCTGTTTTGCATCCCGCAGAAGGTGCTGATCTGTCCGCCTTGCCGCGTGAGCGTGTTCTGGTTGTGTCCCCCATGGCCACTGTGTGCACGAGCTTTGCAGCGCGCGGCTATGAGGTGGCGCCGGAACTCCCCACTGATACACGTTTTGCCGCAAGTATAGTGTGCCTCACCCGCGCGCGGGCCGAAGCGCAGGCGCTGGTCGCTCTGGCCATGGCGCGCAGCGATGGACCGGTCATCATCGACGGGCAAAAAACCGATGGGGCGGATTCGATGCTCAAGGCGATGCGGGCGCGGGGGGCCGTCAGCGCGCCCATCGCAAAGGCGCATGGAAAGATTTACTGGGCAGAGAGCGGTGCCGACTTTTCGGACTGGGCAAAGGGGCCGGAACTGCACCCCGGTGGGTTCTGGACTGCGCCGGGCGTGTTCTCGGCGGACGGGGTGGACCCGGCGTCAGAGTTGCTGGTGCAGGCCCTGCCAGAGGTCATGGTCGGTACGGTTGCCGATCTGGGTGCGGGCTGGGGTTATCTGTCTGCGCATGTCCTGACCCGCGATGTCAAGGCGGTGCATCTGGTCGAAGCCCACGACATGGCCTTGCAATGCGCACGTCACAACGTGACCGACCCGCGCGCCGAATTCCACTGGGCGGATGCCACCACATGGACGCCACCCGATTTGGTCGATGCCGTCGTGATGAATCCGCCCTTTCACGCAGGCCGCGCGGCCGATCCTGCCTTGGGCCGCGCTTTTATCGCGGCGGCGGCCCGTATTCTGAAACCACACGGGGCGCTGTGGATGGTGGCCAATCGCCACTTGCCTTACGAAGAGGTGCTGACAAACACCTTTGCCAAAGTGGTTGATTTGGACGGCGATGCGCGGTTCAAACTGGTGCGGGCCGAACGGCCCAGGCGAAAACGGGGATAAGCATGTCATTTTCGATCAACGGCAAGACCGCCATTGTGACCGGGGCCGCGAATGGCATTGGTCTGGCCATCGCCCGACATTTCGCGGACCGCGGGGCAAATGTCATGTGCGCGGACATGGATGAAAAGCGGCTGGCAGAAGAGTTGGGGGATGTGGCCGAC
>JBCBDZ010000239.1:0-4004 GCA_038529225.1 Pseudomonadota bacterium
CGTTTCGGTCCGTTGCGTTTTCGCTCTGTCCCGCCCGTCTGGCGCCCCGGTGGTGCATCTCTGCGCCGCCGGTGAGGGGGGTTCTACGGTTAGTGCTCGGTACCCGCAAGTGCTTTTTTGCAGAAACGTCATATTTTTTCGAGAAACCCCATTTTTCGTGCAAAAACATGGTTTTAGATAATCATTTTTCGCGGACCAAACGTCAAATCGTCATAAAATTACGTGCGCTCACCAGAGTTGTGCCCGATCTTAACGCTACATATTGGGTTATCCCCAGACCTATCCCCAAGAGTCCGTGGTCTCACCGGTGAATCGGCGCAGGAGTCTTGTGACGACTCGCATGAATCACCGACTCAGGCATTGGTTTTTTGCGGGGTTGATGGCCAAGCGCACCGATTCACCCCGATATCCGCGCGACTCGGCGGCCAAAACTGTGCGTGGGAAAATTTTACTGTGCCCGATTCCGGGCATGAGGGGCTTCAAACCGCCACTTTCCTAAGCAGCGCAGGAACACGAAGCGCCAAAAGCCCCAAAATCACCGCCAAGTAGATCAAAGGCTCCAATTGGAACCCTTTGGACAACCAGATGAAATGAACAGCGGCGAGGATTGCAACGGGATAGGTGAGCAGATGCAACTTGCGCCATACGGCGCCCAGCGCGCGCACCGATCGGTTGTTGGACGTAACCGCCAGAGGGATCATCAGCACAAAGGCAGCCATGCCGATTGTAATGTAGGGGCGCTTGATAATGTCGGCCCAAACGCGTTCCAGCGACTGAATATCCAACACGGCCCAGACCAGCAGGTGCAGTACAACATAGGTAAAGGCCAAAAGCCCGATCGCACGGCGAAACTTGATGAGGTTTACCCCTGCAAATTTGCGCAAGGGCGAGATGCACAACCCTATGATCAAAAGCTGCAAAGCGATTTCGCCGAGCTCACGCTCCAACGCGTTGATCGGTTCACGCCCAAGGCCCCCCGTCATCCCCTGATAGAGCAGCACGGGCACCGGGATCAGGTACACTATATATACTGCCCATGTGGGGACTTTGCGGGTAACCCTGTTTATCCAGTCGGCGAGACCTGTCATCTTGCACTTACTTCAGTAGATACCCGCAGGGCAGCCAAAGAAAGACTATGGACCTGAGCCTTCAGCCGCTGATCGACGATGGACCTGTCATCTTCTGGCACGCGGTTTGCGCGTTGGCGGCCCTTGCACTGGCCAGCTGGCAACTGATGGGCCCAAAAGGAACGCAAGCGCATCGCATGCTGGGTTGGAGTTGGACGGCACTGATGGTTTTTGTCGCGCTGTCCAGTTTCTGGATACATGATCTGCGCATCGTAGGACCATTCAGCCCGATTCACCTGTTGTCCATCATCACCTTGGTGAACCTGCCGCTGGCGGTGCTGGCCGCGCGACGCGGTCAGGTGGCGCGCCACCGGCTCTTCATGCGCAGCCTGTTTATCACGGGGTTGATCCTGCCCGGCCTCTTTACACTGATTCCGGGTCGGACCATGCACGCCGTCATGTTTGGCGGCTGAGCCCATCAGTAGAACTCGCGCAGATCCATGCCTTCATAAAGGCTGGCCACTTCGTCCTCATACCCGTTGAACATGAGGGTCGGCTGGCGCTTGGAAAACAGACCACCGCCGACAACCCGTTCAGTCGCCTGGCTCCAGCGCGGATGATCCACGGTCGGGTTCACGTTGCTATAGAAACCATACTCACGCGGTTGCAACTTGTTCCATGATGCGGGCGGTTCCCGATCGGTCAGGGTAATCCGGACAATCGACTTGATCGACTTGAACCCATACTTCCACGGCACCACGAGGCGGATGGGCGCGCCATTCTGGTTCGGGATCGGTTTGTCATAGATTCCCGTCGCCAAGATGGTCAGCGGATGCATCGCCTCGTCCAGGCGCAGCCCCTCGACATAGGGCCAGTCAATCGTTGGAAAGCGGGTGCCCGGCATCTCGTCGGGGCGCAGCGCGGTTTCAAAGGCAACGTATTTCGCGCCCTCCTGCACGCCGGCTATGTTCAAAAGGTCGGCCAGCTCAAATCCGTTCCATGGGATCACCATCGACCACGCCTCGACACAGCGGAAACGATAGATGCGTTCTTCGATGGTCATCGCATCCATGATCTGCTCCATGGAATAATCACCGGGGGCGTCCACCATCCCGTCAATTACGACAGTCCAGGGCTCTGTCGTCAACATATGGGCATTGCGGGCCGGATCGCCCTTGCCAGTGCCGAACTCATAGAAGTTGTTATATTGTGTGATGTCTTCCCAGGCGTTCGGGACCAAAGCCTCTTCCTCGGCGCGCGCCATACCTGCTGCACCAACCAGACCAAGCCCAATGGCCCCGCCCATCAGCTGCCGGCGGTTCATGTATGCCTCGTAGGGCGTTGCATCCGCACGGGTCAGAGTATTCTTCCAGCGATGGGCCATGCACGTCTCTCCTTGGGTTGCATCATGCGTTGTCACATAGATCGGCGCGCGTTGAGAGGAAAATAATAACTGCTCACACGGTTGTCAGCGGGCTGTAATCTCATGCGCTGGCAGCAATCGGCAGTTTTTTGCGTTTTGACATTGTTGTGAGTGGAAACGTGTTTTCGCCGCTGCTTAGAGGTCAGCCAACACAAATCAAGGTAACGTGGGAAAAATTTCCACGTGATCCAAGTCCTCCTGCACACCGTTTCTCTTTTGATGCCGCACAGCGGTAATCGAAACGTTAATCTCTCGGGAGACTTCAAATGATCCGTACCACACTTCTCGCTTCTGCAATTTCACTGGGCTTCGCGGCTTCCTCCTTTGCCGGTAGCGCCAAAATGGATATCGTTGACACAGCCGTCGGCGCAGGTTCCTTCGAAACGCTGGTCGCCGCCGTGCAAGCCGCCGGCCTTGTGGACACACTGAAAGGTGACGGGCCGTTCACAGTGTTCGCCCCCACGGACGAAGCGTTCGCCGCACTTCCGGAGGGCACAGTCGAAACGCTGCTGCTGCCAGAAAACAAAGACCAGCTGGTGTCTATCCTGACGTACCACGTTGTCCCTGGCAAAGTGATGTCGACAGACCTGTCCGACGACATGGAAGCGACCACCGTGCAAGGTGAGTCCGTCACAATCGATCTGGACAACGGCGTCATGGTTGAAGAAGCGACCGTCGTCAGCGCCGACATCGAAACCACAAACGGTGTGATCCACGTGATCGACGCAGTCATTCTGCCGGGCGCAGACAGCTAAAGAACTTTCAGGGGCTCCGATACCGGGGCCCCTCGAAACCAAGACGCACGTTACGGGTGCTTCTTGGCCAGAACATCCTGAACCAGATCGGAGTACATCGGAAGACAGCCCCCGGTCTGCTCCATAAACTCCGCACCAGCACGACCCATCACGTCGGCTTGGCCGGATTTCAAAACTTCGACAACCTTGGCTCCAAGCTGCTCGGGTTCGCCTACCATATTCGCGGCCCGAGTATCGCTCAACGCGGCATACGCATCGGAGAAATTCTTGACCCGAGGGCCATAAAGAATGGCCGATCCAAAACTGGCAGGTTCATAGGGATTGTGACCCCCTTCCTCTCCAAAAGATCCACCCAAGAAAGTGATGGGTGACAGCGCAAAGAAAGCGCCGATTTCGCCGAGTGTATCTGCGATGTAGACCTGTGTGCCTGCCGAAACGTCATCACCAAGACTGCGCCGGGCGACATCAAACCCTTGACCGTCGGCCAGTTGTTGCAAGGGTTCGCCCCGATAAGGGTGGCGTGGCGCAATGATGAGCAATGCTTTGGGAAAAGCATTCATGACCTGCGAATGTGCGGCAAGGACCGCGCCCTCATCAGCAGGGTGGGTGGATGCGGCCAGCCACAGTGGGCGCGCGCCAATCGCATCCGGAAGAGCCTCCGTCACAGCAGCAGGAGCCGCCAGTCTGCGCCACGCCACCCTTATCGGGGCGAACCCTTGCAACAACTGGCCGACGGTCAAGGGTTTGATGTCGCCCGGC
>JBCBDZ010000240.1:0-3928 GCA_038529225.1 Pseudomonadota bacterium
ATATGCCTGTGGCGCCCAACATGGCGGCATGGGCATATTGAGCAATAAGGATGTGGAGGCCATACGGGAAGGCCTGCTCACGGTCTTGTCAGAGATCGAAGCAGGCACATTCCAATTTTCGACGGCCCTGGAAGACATCCACATGAATGTCGAAGCGCGGCTCAAAGAGGTCATCGGCGAACCTGCGGGCCGTTTGCACACAGGTCGCAGCCGCAACGATCAGGTGGCTACGGATTTCAAACTCTGGGTGCGCGATCAGTTCGACGCGGCCGAAGGCGCGCTCTTGTCGCTGATCGTAGCCCTGCTGGATCAGGCCGATGCGGGGGCCGATTGGGTCATGCCCGGCTTTACCCACCTGCAGACTGCTCAGCCCGTCACCTGGGGCCATCACATGATGGCCTATGTGGAAATGTTTGGCCGGGATCTGTCGCGCGTGCGGGATGCGCGCCGCCGAATGAATGAATCGCCCCTCGGGGCTGCCGCCCTTGCCGGCACCAGTTTTCCCATTGACCGGCAGATGACGGCAGATGCACTTGGCTTTGACCGCCCTGCTGCGAACTCTCTGGATGCAGTGAGTGATCGCGACTTTGCCCTCGATTTCCTGAGCACCGCCAGTATTTGTGCGATGCACCTCAGCCGCTTTGCCGAGGAACTGGTGATCTGGTCCTCTGCCCAATTCCGCTTTGTCACCCTGTCGGATCGGTTCTCGACAGGCTCAAGCATCATGCCGCAAAAGAAGAACCCGGATGCGGCTGAACTGATCCGCGCCAAGGTGGGGCGCATCTTTGGGGCCAATACGGGACTGATGATGGTGATGAAGGGACTGCCGCTGACCTATTCCAAGGACATGCAGGAGGACAAGGAACAGGTGTTTGACGCAGCAGACAACTGGATGCTGGCGCTGGCGGCGATGGACGGCATGGTGCGCGACATGACGGCCAACCGGGACAGTCTGGCCGCGGCGGCGGGCTCGGGCTTTTCCACGGCGACGGATCTGGCGGACTGGCTTGTGCGGGTTCTGGGCCTGCCGTTCCGGGACGCTCATCACATCACAGGCAGCCTTGTGGCCCTTGCCGAAGCGCAAGGGTGCGATCTGCCCGATCTCACGCTGGAACAGATGAAATCCGCCCATGCAGACATCACAAATGACGTGTTTGACGTTTTGGGCGTGGAAAACTCCGTTGCATCGCGTACATCTTACGGGGGCACCGCACCCACGCAGGTGCGTGCGCAGATCGCCCGCTGGAAGGAGATGTTGTCATGAAACGCGCCCTTTGTCTGATCGCCATGCTGGGCCTTGCCGCCTGCGGTGTGGATGGCGAACCCGAGCAACCCATCGATACCAGCATTGGCATCGCCATCGGGTCGGGCGGCCATGTTGGCGGCACAATCGGTGTGTCGCGTGGCCCGCTTTCGGTTGGTGTGGGCATCTTCTGATCTGATGGCCCCGATCCGAATGATCTACCTTGCCCTCGCAATTTGGGGGTCAATCCATCCGATGTATTACTTTATCTCTTGGTTCAACGAAAACGGCTATGACATCATGGCCATGGTCGATGCATGGCACGTCAATGATGCCACCAGCGGGCTGGTCTGGGACCTGACCGTCGCGGCGGTGGCCCTTACCGTTTTCATCGTGTCCGAGGTCGCCGTGCGGCGCAACTGGCTCGCCCTGGTCGCGATCCCGGCCACCTTTTGCATCGGGGTCAGTTGCGGTCTGCCGCTCTACCTGTTCCTGCGCTCCCGGCCCGTCACTTAAAATTTTCACAGATTTGGAAACAATGGCGCCCAATTGTTGCCATTTTCGCATGCCACGTTCCGGCTCAAAGCAAGGTTTGGGATCAAGACGCGGGGCAACGTGATGACAGATACAAGCATTCAGGCACCAAAGGGCGCGCTTCTGGACGGGCCGGACAAGGCCAAAAAGGCCGAAGCGCCGATGATCGCCCGCGTGGCCAAGGCGCACGGGGTAAGCCCGTTGCGACAAATGCGCGAGATTTTCTCGATGCGCCGAGGCGCGCAGAAACTGAGTGGGCCGGAATACTATTCCCTGCGTCTCTTCGATCCTTCCAAAAGCAGTGAAGACAAACGCGCTTTTCTTGGGCAGGCGGGCGTGAACGCCCTCAACACCTCGATGAACCCGCCCATGGCCGTGCCGACGCGCGCCTTTGTGGGCAACAAACTCCTTTATACACAGCTTCTGACACAGTTGGGCATTCCGACTGCGCAGACGCAGGCCCTTGTCAGCGCCTTCCGGAACGCAGGTGAACTGCCTGTACTGCGCGATGCCGATGCTGTTGGCGATTTCCTGCGCACCCGCGCGACATATCCCCTCTTTGGCAAACCCCATCACGGCTCTCTCTCCGAAGGATCAGTGCGGATTGAGGGCTGTGATGGCGACACCTTGCGCCTTGGCAATGGCGCGCAAAAAGACGTCAGCGCATTTGCTGCCGAAGTGATGGAGCGCTATCCTGGGGGCTTCCTGTTTCAGAAGGCGCTGACGCCTCACCCAGACATGGCCCACATCGCCGGTCCTTCCATCGGCTGCGTGCGTGTCGTGACGGTGAATGACGGGAACGGGCCAAAACCGGCCTATGCGGTGTGGAAACTGCCGGCGCCGGACGCCATGTCGGACAATTTCTGGCAGACGGGCAGCTTGCTGGCCCATCTTGATCTTTCCACGGGCGAGGTGCTGTCCTGCATCCTCGGCACCGGCCTCGAGGCCAAAGCGCTGTCAATGCACCCCACCTCGGGCCAGCAGGTGCTGGGCACCATGCTGCCCCATTGGGAGGCGACGTTGAAAGTGGCGCAAGATGCCCACGCGGTTTTCCCCGAATTCGGTATCTGCGGGTTTGACATCGCGGTGACCGCAGATGGCGCGCACATCGTCGAATGCAACGACAACCCGTCCCACATGCTCTACCAGATCGCCGCCGGGCGCGGGGTTGCGAATTCCTACCTTGCCCCACTCTGGCAAGCGGTTGCGGAGCGCCAGACCAAACAGGTCGCGCGGTTGAGCGCTGGGGCCAAGAAAAAGCGCTGAAGCCCCCGCGACATCAAACACCAATTGATCTGTTCCGGCGCGGCAGGTAAGGCGCGGGGATGGATCATTTTCTTTACCGTGATGGCGCTTTGCATGCCGAAGACGTCCCCCTTTCGCAGATTGCGGCCGAGGTTGGCACGCCGTTCTATGTCTATTCGACGGCCACCTTGCTGCGCCATTTTCAGGTGCTGGACGAAGCGCTGGATGGCATGGACCATCTGGTCTGCTATGCGATGAAAGCGGCGAGCAATCAGGCCATTCTCAAAACACTGGCTCAGGCAGGTGCGGGCATGGATGTGGTCTCGGGCGGCGAATACGCGCGCGCCAAGGCCGCAGGCGTGCCGGGCGACAAGATCGTCTTTTCCGGCGTTGGCAAAACGGCCGAAGAAATCCGCATGGCCCTGACCGGCGGCATCCGTCAGTTCAACGTCGAATCCGAACCCGAGATGGAAGTGCTGAATCGCGTCGCAGGCGAAGTTGGGGCGATTGCTCCGATCACCGTCCGCGTGAACCCGGATGTGGATGCCAAAACCCACGCGAAAATCGCGACCGGCAAGTCCGAGAACAAATTCGGCATTCCCATCGCCCGCGCGCGCGAAGTCTATGCCATGGCGGCCGCATTGCCGAACCTTGAGGTGATCGGGGTCGACGTGCACATCGGCTCGCAACTGACCGATCTGGCCCCGTTCGAACTGGCCTATCGGAAAGTGGCCGAACTGACAGAAGTCCTGCGCGCAGATGGACACACCATCCGCCGCCTTGATTTGGGTGGGGGCCTTGGCATTCCTTACGCGCGCAGCAACGAGGCGCCGCCGCTGCCGCGCGACTATGGCGATCTGATCAAACGTACCGTCGGGCACCTCGGGTGTGAGATCGAGATTGAAC
>JBCBDZ010000241.1:0-3801 GCA_038529225.1 Pseudomonadota bacterium
GGGCTGATGCAGTTGATGCCGGCCACCGCCGACCGATTTGGCGTAGACGACAGTTTCGAGCCGGCCGAGAACATCGCCGGGGGTGTAAAGTACCTTGATTGGCTGATGGGTCATTTTGATCGTGACCCTGTACTGGTTTTGGCGGGATACAATGCAGGCGAAGGGGCTGTGCGCAAGCATCAGGGCGTTCCCCCGTATTCCGAGACGCGCGATTACGTGCCCAAGGTGCTGGCGACGTTTCAACTGGCGCGCGGGTTGTGCGTAACCCCACCTGTGCTGGTCACGGATGGGTGTGTCTTTGCGGCGATGAACTGACGCGGGCGGCATTTTGGGAAACATGCCGCGCCGTTTTCCGAATGCGGAAAACGCCCCATTCAGAGGTTGAACACGTCCGCCCATTCGGGATGTTTGGCCCGCTGGCTGTTCACAAACGGGCAAAGCGGCACGATTTTCCACCCTTCTGCCCGTGCGTCCGCAACCAGCCGTTCCACAAGGGCAAGGCCTGCACCGGTTCCGCGCAGCGCGTCCGGCACACCTGTATGATCCGCAATGCGGGTCTTGGGTGACAGGATCGAGTACGTGAGTTCGGCCTCTGATCCGGCGTGAACGAGGAAAAGCCGGCCCTTGGTCTCACTGTCTTCGCGCTGGATGTCGAATTCAGGCAATCAAACCAACGTCGCTTGGGTCGCCGCGCGCAGTTCTTCTTCGCTCACGCCGTCGGCGGTTTCCACGATGCGCAGGCCACCTTCGACCACATCGAGGACACCGAGGTTGGTGATGATGCGATCCACCACGGCCTTACCGGTCAGCGGCAGGGTGCATTCACGCAGCACCTTGCTGTCACCATGTTTGTTGGTGTGGTCCATCACCACCACAACGCGACCCACACCGGCAACGAGGTCCATGGCGCCGCCCATGCCCTTGACCAGTTTGCCGGGGATCATCCAGTTGGCGAGATCTCCGTTCTCGGCCACCTCCATCGCACCAAGGATTGCCATCGCAATCTTGCCGCCGCGGATCATGCCAAAGCTTTGGGCACTGTCGAAATAGGCGGTCTGGGGCAGTTCGGTGATGGTTTGCTTGCCTGCGTTGATCAGGTCGGCATCCTCTTCCCCTTCGATGGGAAAGGGCCCCATGCCAAGCATGCCATTCTCGGATTGCAGCGTGACCTCGACCCCGTCGGGGATGTAGTTCGACACCAGCGTCGGAATACCGATGCCAAGATTGACATACCAGCCGTCTTCGAGTTCCTGCGCCGCACGCGCCGCCATTTGGTTGCGATCCCAGGGCATCTGTTTTCCTTTACTCGTCCAGAAGAGCTGCGCCCGCAGGCACGTCGATTGTGATGGAACTGCCGGCCGCCCCGCGGCCAAGATGCAGCGTGCCCTCCAGCCCCTCGATCAGGCCAGACACGATGCGCCCGCCCATTGTGCGATTGTCCGGCCAAGCCACATCTCTTGGTACGCCTACGCCGTCATCCGAAACCGTCAGGCGCAGACCACCGGCACTCAACCGGGTCATCCGCACTTCGACCATGCCGCTGTCCATCCGGTCAAAGGCGTGGACAAAAGCGTTGGTCAGCACTTCGGACAGGACAAGGCCGACCCGCGTCGCGGTTTCGATGGGCACTTCGAGCGGTTCGATTTGCAGGTTCAACCGCACGCCTGCGCGCCCGGTGGTGTGGGCGATGGCCGCAGCAATGCGGGACAGGTAGCTGCCCATCTGAATGCTGTCGCGGTTTGATTGCGCGTCGGCCAGCTTCATCTCTTCGTAGAGAAGTTGCAGCGTTTCGATGCGTCGGTTGAGCGCCATAAAGTCTTCAGGCACCGACGTGGCACCCGACTGCTGGCGGATCATGCCGATCACAAGGGAAAGATCAGTGGCGACCCGATTCTGGATTTCGATCAACGATGCGTTGATCTCTTCCATCGAAACATCCGTGTCGCCGTCCCGCAGTTCTTTCTGAATGCCGATGAAGTACTGCAGTTTGCCGTTGTCATCGTGCAGGGGGGAGACGACGAGGCGGTTGCGGTACTTTTCGCCGTTGGCGCGGTAGTTCACGATATCAACGGTGACGGGTTCTTCGTTTACGATGGCGTTTCGCAGCTTGTCCACGTCCGCCTTGTTGGTGTCCTCGCCCTGAAGAAAGCGGCAGTTGCGCCCCACAGAGGCCGAGCGCGCGTAGCCGGTGCAGCGCGTAAACGCCTCGTTCACGTAAACGATCGGATTGTCTTCGAGAAAAGGGTTGGTCACCACAATCGCGATTTGCGCGCGACTGTAGCCGTCAAAGGCGGCGTCCTGCTCAAGAAGTTGGTCGTTTGTGTCTGGCACGGGTCCTGCTCCTTTGACTCAGGCCGCGCGTGTGGTGCGTTGTTCGATGCGTTTTTCGTGTTCGCCCTGGATCAGGCGGTGCACGTAGATGCCGGGCAGGTGGATGGAGTCGGGGTCCAGCGATCCTGTGGGCACGATTTCTTCGACCTCGGCGATGCACACCTTGCCGCACATTGCAGCGGGTGGGTTGAAGTTGCGGGCCGTCTTGCGGAACACGAGGTTGCCGGTTGCGTCCGCTTTCCATGCCTTGACGATGGAAAGATCCGCAAACAGGCCGGTTTCCATGATGTAGGTTTCCGGCGCTCCGTCGGGGCCTGTCGGAAAATCTTTATGCTCTTTGCCTTCGGCGATCACGGTGCCCACACCGGTTTTGGTGTAAAAGCCCGGGATGCCGCACCCCGCTGACCGCATCCGTTCGGCAAGTGTACCTTGCGGGTTGAATTCCAGTTCAAGCTCGCCGGACAGATACTGGCGCATGAATTCGGCATTCTCGCCCACATAGGACGAAATCATCTTCTTGACCTGACGGGTTTGAAGCAGGATTCCGATTCCGAAATCGTCGACGCCCGCATTGTTGGAGGCAAAGGTTAGGTCCTTGGTGCCGGCGTCCTTGATCGCGTCCAGCAACAGCTCGGGAATGCCGCACAGGCCAAAGCCACCGGCTGCTATGAACATGCCGTCAAACAGTACGCCGTCGAGGGCGTCCGCCGCCGAACCGTAAATCTTTTTCATCTGAAGTCCCCCCACAGCCCCTTGCCGGGACATGACGTTCGCGCACCGTCAAAGTGCCGTTCGCGCGCAATAAAGTCAACGCGGTGGACATGTGCACAGTCGTATACTGCGACACTTTTTCCGGATTTCCCGCCCCCAGGCCCGCTTTTGACGGCCCGCCGGTTTCCCGGCGGGCGTTTTTGGCGGGAACGAAGCGCGCCTATTGCTGGTAGGCGTCGACAGCACCACTCAGCCCGGCCTCCATGAATGGGCCGAAATCGTTGTTCAGAAATCGCCCGATAGCGGGGCGGGCCAGAAACAGGTTCGGCTTGATGTTGTAATCCCATGTGACCGTGGTTTCGCCGCCCGATTGCACGAACTGAAACTCGCCCATGATGTGGTCGATGACGCGGCCGGCGGGCGCAGTGATGTTCCAGATCTGGTAGGCAAATCTGTCCGGGGTGTTGGCAAGGACCCGTTCATGCACACTATGCCCGCCCACAAGGTCGACCCGCCGCAGGGCACCGACCTCCGGCCAGGTCCCGGCGAGGTAGACGATATTCTCGATTTCCGGGATCGCATCGGTTGCAACGACAAAGTCGGTCACCGGGTTGGCGTCCAGGAAGGCGCGGAAGGCGCCAGGTGACCCTGTGACTGTCGCCGTTTCGGTGTTCGTCATGTAGCGCGACGGATCTGCAAGAGGCGGTGGCGCAGGCACACCGGGCGTTTGGGCTGCGAATTCGAGGTACGGGATGGCCG
>JBCBDZ010000242.1:0-3787 GCA_038529225.1 Pseudomonadota bacterium
GATCAGCTTCCAAGTCCCGCTCAAACTCAGCCCGTCGGTCCCGTCTTCGACATAAACGGTCGAGACGCCCTTTGGCCCGTCCTCACCCGTGCGCACCATGCACACATAGGCATCCGAATACCCGCCACCCGAGATGAACGCCTTGGTCCCGTTCAGCACGTAGCCCTCGTTTGTGCGCTCCGCACGGGTGCGCAGGGCAGAGGCGTCCGAGCCGCTGCCGGGTTCTGTCAGGCAATAGCTAAGCACCGTCTCCATGCTCAGAACGCCGGTCATGACCCGGGCCTTGAGATCATCGCCCGCAAAACTGTCCAGCATCTTGGCACACATGTTGTGGATGGACAGAAAGGCCGCGACTGACGGGCAGGCCATGCTGAGGGCCTCGAACACCAGCGTCGCATCCAGTCGTGACAGGCCGGAACCGCCCGACTCTTCGGACACGTAAAGCGAGGCAAAGCCCAACGCACCCACCTCGGGCCAAAGCTCTTTGGGAATTGTGCCAGCCGCTTCCCAGTCGCGGGCGTAGGGCGCAATCTGTTCCTGCCCAAAGCCATGGGCCATGTCGAAAACGGCAATCTGCTCTTCACTCAGCGCGAAATCCATGACGCTCCCCCCTAAAATACGTGATGATCAACCCAAATCGTTCAATCTTTGCAAGAGTATTGCAGGACTGATCCTGATCTTCTCTGTTTCAAAAAAATCCCCCCCGGAGGGCCGGGAAGGATCCTGGATCAACGGCGATTATTCCATGACCGGAATGGAAAACTCGCCGCCTTCCTTGATACCGGACGGCCAGCGTGCCGTGACCGTCTTGGTCCGGGTATAGAACTTGAACGCATCCGGCCCGTGCTGGTTCAGGTCCCCGAACACCGATTTCTTCCACCCGCCAAAGGTGTGATAGGCCAGCGGCACGGGGATTGGCACGTTGATGCCCACCATCCCGATGTTGATCCGGTTGGCAAAATCGCGTGCCGCATCCCCATCGCGGGTAAAGATCGCGGTGCCGTTGCCGTATTCGTGGTCCATGGCAAGGCCGATGGCCTCTTCGTAGCTTTTCGCGCGCACTGTGGACAGGACGGGGCCAAAGATCTCCTGCGTGTAGATATCCATGTCCCTGGTCACGTGGTCAAAGAGGTGCGGACCGACGAAAAAGCCGTTCTCATACCCCTGAAGCGAAAAATTGCGCCCATCCACGACCAGTTTGGCCCCCTGATCAATGCCGGTCTGCACCAGTCGTTCGATGTTGGCCTTGGCCGCGGACGTCACGACGGGGCCGTAATCGACATCCGTTCCGGCGGTGTAGGGGCCGACCTTGAGTTTCTCGATGCGCGGCACCAGCTTTTCAATGAGGCGGTCGGCGGTTTCATCACCCACGGGAACGGCGACCGAGATCGCCATACACCGTTCGCCCGCCGCGCCGTAGCCTGCACCAATCAGGGCGTCTGCGGCCTGATCCATATCCGCGTCCGGCATCACGATCATGTGGTTCTTTGCGCCCCCGAAACACTGCACCCGTTTGCCGTTCGCGCAGCCCGTGCCATAGATGTATTCCGCGATCGGGGTCGATCCGACAAAGCCGATGGATTGGATGACATCGTGGTGCAGGATCGCATCCACGGCCTCCTTGTCCCCGTTGACGACCTGCAGGACACCTTTGGGCAGTCCGGCTTCTTCCATCAGTTCGGCCAGCATCAGGGGCACGGACGGGTCACGCTCGGATGGTTTGAGGATAAACGCGTTGCCGCAGGCAATGGCGGGCGCAAACATCCACATCGGGATCATGGCGGGAAAGTTGAACGGGGTGATCCCGGCCGTCACACCCAGTGGCTGACGCATCGAGTACATGTCGATGCCGGGGCCGGCGGAGTCCGTGTACTCACCTTTCAGGAGGTGCGGCGCGCCGATGCAGTATTCGACCACCTCAAGGCCGCGCTGCACATCGCCCGCAGCATCCGGCAGCGTCTTGCCGTGTTCGCGGCTGAGCGCCTCGGCCAGCTTGTCCATGTCGCGGTTGAGCAGATCCACGAACTTCATCATCACGCGCGCACGACGTTGCGGGTTCACAGCGGCCCATGCGGGCTGGACGCTGGCCGCGATCTCGACAGCCTGGGCGACCTCGGCCGTTGAGGCCAGCGGCACACGTGCCTGCACCTCGCCCGTCGCCGGGTTCATGACATCCGCAAAGCGGCCAGAGGTGCCCGCGACATGGGCGCCATTGATATAGTGGGTGAGGTCTTGCATGCAGTCTCCTGTAGCGCAGCGGCGCGCAGATGTGGGGTATCTGCGCCCGAACCGCAGCGCAGGCACAGAGCGCGACACATCGCGCCTGAGTGCACGATAGCGCCGCCAAACGGGGGGTAAAAGGGGCAAGTCCGTGTTTTCCTGCGCAACGCGCATCCCGTGACGCATGCCGGGACCGCAGGGCGCGCCGATCCCGGTCTGGGGAAGACGATCAGCGGGACAAAGCCCTGTATTCGTGCTCGAAACGGCGTTTTCAGGTCTTTGCACATCCCGCGCGAAACGGCGCCGACGCATCCCGGAACACACTGCACCCTTGACACAAGGCCGCCTCGCACCCGACGCTGGCGAAACACGACACCAATGGCGGAGGACCAAACCATGCTTGTTCATCAGATTCTCAAATCGAAATCCGACGATACAGTGGTCACGGTCAAGCCGGGTGCATTGGTGTCAGAGGCGGTGAATATCCTGGCCGAGCGCAAGATCGGGACGGTCGTGATCTCAAAGGATGGGAAACGCGCGGACGGGATCCTTTCTGAACGCGACATCGTGCGCATGCTGTCCCAAAAGGGCGGGGTGATCCTGAACGATCGGGTGGATGCCTACATGACATCCAAACTGGTGACCTGCGGGCGCGAGGATAGCGCCGACAGCGTGCTTCAAAAGATGACGGACGGACGGTTCCGGCACATGCCCGTTCTGCAAGACGGACAGTTGATCGGGCTGATCACGCTGGGGGACGCGGTCAAGGCGCGGCTCAAGGAACTGGCGATGGAGAAAGATGCCCTCGAGGGCATGATCATGGGGCACTAAACCCGGCTTGCAATCCATTGGCGTAAATGTTGGATTGCCGTAATTCGACTTGCGAAAGGCGCCCCCATGCGCATCGGCCTATACCCCGGCACCTTCGATCCCATCACGCTGGGGCATATGGACATCATAAGGCGTGCCAGCCCCATGGTGGACCGGCTTGTCATCGGTGTTGCGATCAACAGGGACAAGGGCCCGCTCTTTTCTCTTGAAGAACGTGTTGCGATGATCGAGGCCGAATGCGTCAAGCTCAGCGCCCAGACCGGCACCGAAATCGTGGCACACCCCTTTGAAAACCTGCTGATTGACTGTGCTGCCGATGTGGGCGCGCAAATCATCTTTCGAGGGCTGCGCGCCGTGGCGGACTTTGAATACGAATTCCAGATGGTTGGCATGAACCGCAAGCTCAACGACAGTATCGAGACGGTGTTCTTGATGGCCGAGGCCGAACATCAGGCGATTGCGTCCAAACTGGTCAAGGAAATCGCGCGGCTTGGCGGGGACGTCAGCAACTTTGTCACGCCGCTCGTCAATGATGCGTTGCGCGCACGGTTTGCGCCGTAAATTCGTCAGCGGCGCCTGATCTGGGCAAGCCAAATACGAACAGCACGCCAACTGGCCGGGTCCTCCATTCATTTTTTCATGGAGTTCAGAGTAAAACTCTCTAATCTCAATTACATATATTGGTGGATTTTATGGGGTTTTGATTTTTGGCCTATTCCCTTTCCGCACCTGTTGG
>JBCBDZ010000243.1:0-3749 GCA_038529225.1 Pseudomonadota bacterium
CGGATCAAAACGGCGCGCCCCGTCCAGCACGTCGCCAAAGAGGTCAAGGCGCACAGGCCCCAGATCGCCGGGCGGATGGATGCGCGCCAGAAACCGCGGGTGGCTCCGGGTGATGGCGAGGAACAGGCCCATGCCGATCACGATGATGCCTGCGCCGATGCGGATTTCGCGCTGGTAGTCGATCAGCAGGGTCATCATCGAAAAGGGCAGCAGGATGCCCAGCATGGCCGCGAAATGCCCGACGGACAGCGCTCCAAGCGCGGGCCAAAGCGCGCTGCGCCGACGCTCAAACAGCGCGGATGACACAGCCAGAGGCCACCCCATACCGGGGTTCAGGCCGTGATACAGACCGGAAAGGATCACGGCGAGCCAGAGGCCCGCCGCGGTCGTCATGTCCATTTAGACCGAAGGATAGCAGAAACTGTCCGTCGAACAGTCACCGCCTTCAAGCCGGATCTGGTGACTGCGATAGCCTTCGGGGAAATCGACATAGAAATCCTCTGCCAGTGTCAGGCCTCCGTTTTCACCCACATGCGCCATGACCATCTGCCCGCCTTCGTCGTCCGGGTAGAACTGATCATCCCATGTGGAATAAAGCGAATTGGTCCAGTAGACCCTTTTGCCGTCACGGCTGATCTCGACCATCTGAGGGCCGTAGACGAAGGGCTTGCCGTTGGGATGCTTGGTCTTTTTGACGATGCCGCCGACGTCAACCTTGCCCGCAAGGACAGGGTTCATCGGATCAGACACGTCGTACTGGTGCATCTCGCCCAAACCCCAGCAGGCAACATAAAGGTACTTGTCGTCCATGCTCAGATCGATGTCGGTGACCAGTGGCGGGCAGGCGCCAAAGCCTTTCAAGAGCTCAGGCAGATCGTCCGCATCCGCAGGGACCGGATCAATGGTAATGGTCTTTTTCGCCTGCCATTCGCCATTGTCATCCTTCCACCATGTGAAGATCGCACCTTGGAGGTTCGTGGTGTCGACCACCACGCCGCAGAACCCGTATTCCTTGATCGGGTCATGGGCCGGGCGGATTTCCAGCGCCATCTGGTGGTTTTCGCCCAGATCAATGGACTTGGCCACCTTGCGGGCGCGCAAATCCCAGAAGTGGATCGTATGGCCATATTTGTTGGACAGCAGATCCTCGGCCACGATGCCGTTTTCGAACTGTGGCGGCAGGCCCCATTCAGAGCTGACCATGTAGTCGCGCGGCAGGTTCCACCAGAAATCATAGTGCTTGTCCTGAATGCCGCGGTCCATCTCGTAGCGACCTTGGATCTCGAAGGTCTGGCAATCCATGATGAAAATGCCGGGAGGGCCGTCGGTGCCATCCGCGCCGCCACCCCCGAGGGTCGAGACATAGATGCCTTCGGGACCGCAATGGATCGTGTGGGGGCGGGAATAGCCGGTCTTGGCCATCAACTCTTCGGGTTCGATGGTCTTGTGGATTTTCATGTCCATCGGGTCTTTGACGTCGATGATGTAGATGCGCGATGACCGGATACCGGGAATGATCAGGTACCGGCGTTCCAGAAAGGCATGGCCTGTCAGCGGCGACAGAGACGAAGAACAGGCATTCCAGCCAAAGTGGTGGAATTCGTCACCAAGGTTCGGAACGTAGAGGGAATTGACAATTTCGCCGTAAGTGTCCGAGGTCGAGTCCAAGTCCACGACAGCGACGCCATCAGGCTTGGAAAAATCCGGGCTCAGCATCAGCGTAAAGCCGTACTTTTCGACCGGGGCCTCCATCGCCATCTTGGGTGAGGGGTAAAATGTTGGGTCTGGTCTTAAATTCATATCGTCCTCCCTGACGTTATGGTGTGTGGTTCCTTGCCTGCGACCCTCCGGCGTTCTTGTTGACGCATCTGGGGATGTCAGGCGGTCTTTCGCTCCTTTTCTGCGGCCTTCTTGGCACGGGCCTCGGCAACGTTTTGCGCCAGTTCCCGTGTGTAGGCTTCGAGTTTGACAAGGGTTTCGTCGGTGCGCGCGGCATCCTTTTCCGCCAGCGCGTCAGCCAGTTCGGTGTGCAGGGCCACGATAGCCTCGCGCGAGCGGGCCGAAAACGTGATCATGTTCATCAAGGGCTGCATCGCCTCGACCGCACCAGCCAGCTGATAGCTGAGCACCTTGTTGCCCGCCCCATCAACCAGGGCGCGGTGAAAGGTGACGTCCGAGGCGCAAAACGCCTCGTCCGACAAGTCGGGCTGGGACTGGCGATGGATTTCTGCACGCATCGTTGCCAGTTGATCAGGTGTGCGGCGCTGTGCGGACAGGGGCGCGCAGGCCCGTTCCAGCGCATAGCGGGCCTCGCAGGCGACATCAAAGCTGACCGCGTTCATCGACAGCAGCAAGGTCGAGGTGGTGACCTGTTGCGTGTAGGCTTCGGCGTAGCGGAGGCGGTTGACGAACGCGCCGCCGGTGGCCCCGCGCTGCGTGCGGATCAGGGATTGCGCGGCAAGACGCTTCAATGCTTCGCGCACGGTGGGGCGGGATACATCGAATTGATCGGCCAGTTCAGCTTCGGAGGGCAGACGCTGATCCACGATCAAATCTCCCGCCACGATTGCATCCCGGATCGCCGTGGCGATTTGGGCGGGCAGGTCTTTGGAACTGTTGGGATCAATTTTCATTTGTCATACATATTATTGTCTGACATTTAATCTGGCAAGCTTTGAGTCGGCCAATGTCAGGGAGGGCATATGTCGCATCTTGTACGCTCAACCCTGTGGCTGGGCTTTTTCGGCGCAATCCTTGTGTCGTGGTGGGTCATGTATTCGATGTCGGTGGACATGGATGTGGACCTGCTCGGGCGCCCCGGTGAGGCGGGCGCGCGCATGGCCGCGATGGACCCGCGGATGCCGATGTACATGCCGATGGCGAATTTCGGCCCGCTGTTCTGGATGTGGGCGATCATGATGGCGGCGATGATGCTGCCAACACTTGTACCGACCTTGCGCAGCTATGAGGACCTGATGGTGTCCGCAGATGGAACCCGGGCAGGGTGGCTGGGTGTGATTTTGGGCTACCTGATCGTCTGGGTCGGCTTTGCCGCACTGATCACCGGCGTCCAACTGGGTCTGCTTTATGGCGGCGTGATCGACATGCTTGGCATATCCAAAACCAACGCATTTGCCGGACTGCTCTTGCTGGCTGTCGGGGCCTTTCAGTTTACCCGCGCCAAGGAAATCTGCCATGGGGTGTGCCACAGCCCGATGACCTATTTCTTGGGGCACTGGAAAACGGGGCTGTCCGGTGGCCTGCGCATGGGCCTTGGCCTTGGCGCGTTTTGTGTGGGCTGTTGCTGGGGGTTCATGGCGCTTGGCTTTGTGGGCGGCGTGATGTCGCTGGCGTGGATGGGCCTCGCCACGCTCTTCATGGTACTCGAAAAACTGCCCCAGATCGGGCACGTTGTGACAAAACCCATGGGGGCGATCCTGATCGCCGCCGGCCTGGCCGTGCTGGTCTGGCCCTATATCGGAGGACTTTGAGATGGCCGTAAAGAAACGCCCCGACGCCGACAGGTTGCCTGTCAGTCAGCGCATCGACAGCCGCATGCCCAACCCGGGTCGTCGCCAGATGTCGCCGACCGAATGGGCGATCAAGGGTGAATTGTTCCTCAACTGCTCGTGCGAATTGTTCTGCCCTTGTGTGGTTTCCCTTGGCGCGCACCCGCCCACGGAAGGGCATTGTCATGCATGGATGGCGATTGCCATCGATGAAGGGCATTTCGAGGGCGAAGACCTGTC
>JBCBDZ010000244.1:0-3540 GCA_038529225.1 Pseudomonadota bacterium
TCCACGAGCCGGGTTCGGCTCGTGGAAGCCAGCGGTGTAGTAGACCTTCGCAACTTCCTGGAAGCCGGCGCGTTCGTCAGCCATCGGACCAACCCACTCCAGACCGTCCAGAGCGCCCGAAGACAGGGCCTGGTACAGTTCACCGCCAGGAATGTTCTGCACGGATGCACCAAGCACACCCAGCACTTTGCCGCCCAGACCGGGCATACGGAACTTCAGACCGTTGAAGTCGTCAGCCGATCCGATTTCGTTGCGGAACCAGCCACCGGATTGCGAGCCCGAGTTACCCGCCATCAGACCTTTGAGGTTGAAGATCGAGCCCAGCTCGTCGTGCAGTTCCTGACCGCCACCGTGCTCATACCAGTTGGTCACTTCCTGAGCTGTCCCGCCGAAAGGCACGGCTGTGTAGTAGGCAAATGCCGGGTGCTGACCGATAAAGTAGTAGTCAGCCGAGTGATACATGTCCGCCTGACCAGAGGACACGGCGTCAAACACTTCGAACGCGCCAACAAGCTCGCCGGGTGCTTTCTTCTCGATTGTGAGGCTGCCGTCGGACATCGCGCCAACGAACTGCTCAAGATAGCTGGCAGCGTCATCCAGAACCGCGAAACCGCGGGGCCAGGATGTGACCATTGTCAGCGTGCGCTTGCCTTGGGCATATGCCGGGGCTGCGAGTGTAGTTGCGGCGGCCGCAGAACCACCAAGTGCAGATGTCTTCAGAAAAG
The DNA here is from genome assembly GCA_038529225.1 of Pseudomonadota bacterium. Classification (GTDB taxonomy): domain Bacteria; phylum Pseudomonadota; class Alphaproteobacteria; order Rhodobacterales; family Rhodobacteraceae; genus Tateyamaria. Next base: position 726 of record JBCBDZ010000244.1, read on the forward strand.
AACGACGATCCATAGAGATACTCCTCCCAAATTTGTTGAACGTCGCCTGCAGGTGCATGGACGACATTTCGAGTGTGCCAGAGACTAACGCCAGCGCGCAGATTGGGAATACCTAGTACTGCGTAGAAAACGCGCAAAAGCCGCGTTCTGGTAAGTTTTCTGCACCAATTTCCGGCAAATCTTCATATGGCTTTGATCTGTTAGCGCGACCATTTGTGCCCCCACCTCTTTGATTCGCCCCATTTTCATCGTATCGCATGGGGGGTGCACGTCTTTTTTCCTGCCCTGCGCCTGACTTATGCGCAAAAGCTGGCCCTTGTGGCCGCGATCCCGCTTGTTCTGGCGGTGGCGGCCATTGCCGCCCTTGTGGGCCTTCAGGCCCGTGATCTGGCCGAACGCGAAATTCAGGCGCTTGAAACCCAGTTGATCGAAGCGAAGAAGCGCGAGTTGCGCAACTACGTGACCCAGGCCCGCAACGGATTCTACTTTATCTACGGTTCTGCCGCGCCCGATGACCAGCCCGCCAAGGATCAGGTGGCCCAGATCCTGTCCGCGATGATCTACGGGGATGAAGGGTTTTTCTTTGTCTACGATTATGACGGCACAAACCTTGTCAGCCCCCGCCAGACCGAGATGATCAACCTCAACCACATGGACCTGACCGACAGCCGGGGCACGCCCGTCGTGGCCGAACTGATAGAGATTGCCCGTCAGGGTGACGGATACCTGACCCATTTGTGGCCCAAGCCGAGCACCGGCCAGGAAGCCGAAATGATCACCTATGTCACCTCTTTCCCGTCATGGCGCTGGGCGGTGGGCACGGGCGTTTTCATCGATGACGTGCTGACATCCGTGGCCGCCGCGCGGTCAGAGGCCGAAGCGCGGGTGCAACGCACGTTCTACTATATCTCGGGCATCACTCTTGCCGCACTGCTCCTGGTCTTTGGCTCTGGCATGGCGCTGAATTTCCGCGAACGCCGTCTGGCGGACGCCAAGTTGAAAACCCTGACCCAACGCGTGCTGGACACCCAGGAAGAAGAGCGCGGGCGTGTGGCCCGCGAGTTGCATGACGGGATCAGCCAGATCCTCGTGGGCGTCCGCTATGCGCTGGATTCAGCGCGTCGCCGGTTCGAAAAAGGCAGCGGGGATGCAGAGACCCCTTTGAAACAGGGGATTGAAAACCTCGGCACCGCAATCTCCGAAGTCCGCCGCATCAGCCGTGATCTGCGCCCCGGCGCGCTGGATGATCTGGGCCTTGGCCCCGCGCTTAAGGCGCTTGTCGAAGATTTCAGCCAGCGCACCGGCACGGAGGTCGAGTTCAACACGGTGGTTTTCCGAAACCGGCTTGATTCAGAGTCCAAGATCGCTCTCTACCGCATTGCCCAAGAGGCGCTCACGAACATTGAACGGCATGCCGGCGCCACCAAGGTTTCGGTCGATCTGCGCGGACACAAGCGCGGCGCGACACTGCGGATATCCGACAACGGCGTCGGGCTTGACCGCACGCAGCGCCAGCGCTCCAATGGTATCGGCCTGCGCAACATGGCCGAACGCATCGAACAGCTGGACGGTCAGTTCCGCATTCTGTCCAGCGCGGCAGGCACCGGTGGCGGCACCGCGATCGAGGTCAGCGTACCGTTGTCCCATCTGTTGCCGCCAGACCCCGCACAACCTGACGCCGACCCACCCCAGACCGACAAGGAGCGCGCCCGCGCATGACTGCCCCTGCCCTTCCCACCCGCGTTGTGATTGTTGATGACCACCCGATGGTGGCCCAAGGCGTGCAATCGGTTCTGGAAGATCATGACGGCATCCACGTTGTCGGCACCCTTGGCACGGGTCGCGCGGTGCTGGAACAGCTGGATGATCTGAACCCGGACGTGATCCTGATGGATCTCAACATGCCGGGGATGAGCGGGCTGACAGCCACGGAACTGGTGCTTGAAAAGCGCCCCGGAACCCGCGTGCTGATCCTGTCGATGCATGACAGCCCCGAATACATTTCTTCCGCGCTGAGCCATGGGGCGATGGGATACGTGTTGAAAGACGTCCCCACCGACGAAATCGCCGAAGCGGTTGAAACGGTCATGCGGGGCGAGCAGTACCTGTGCACCGGGGCCAAGGGCGCCATCGCCCCCCGCAACGCGGATGTGCCCGGCGCGCTCACGGGGCGCGAACAGACCATCCTGCTGAAACTGGCACAGGGTCTGTCGAACAAAGAAGTCGCGACCGCCTTGGACATCTCCGTGCGCACGGTCGAGACACACCGCAAGAATATCAAACGCAAGTTGGGGATTTCTTCAACCGCCGGGCTGACCCGCTATGCGTTGGAACATGGCGTGCTGCAGGGCACCGGGCACGCGATCTAGACAGGGCCCGGATGGTGACAGGGCCAACCATGCGATCCGGGCTGCGCAGAGGGCGAAACTCATCGCTTTTTTCAATTTCTTGCGACCTGAGGTCGCGTTGCGCAAGAAAATATCAAAACTTTGTGCCCTAGAGACACTTTTTTTGCCGTTTTGCCTGTTGACGCCCTTTTGGGCTGCGCATAATGTCCGCGCACGCAATGAAGGGGCCATTCGGTCAATGACACCAGTCGTCGTCATTCTAGGACACATGCGCATGGGCCGGTAACGGATCGCCAGACCTGACCCCATGCGCCTCCCACACCCGGGGGGCCTTTTTTTTGCTTGAACGAAACTGAAACGCGGAGCACAGCGTCATGACACGTCAAATGACCGGAGCGAAAATGGTTGTCCAGGCCCTGATTGATCAGGGTGTCGACACGGTATTCGGATATCCCGGAGGCGCGGTG
>JBCBDZ010000245.1:0-3526 GCA_038529225.1 Pseudomonadota bacterium
TTCATAGCCCTCGATCCATTGCAGATCGAACCCGTCCAGACGCGCGATTTCGTCGTCGCGCAACCGACCATCGCCATCCGTGTCCAAACCGAGGTCCGCAAAGATCAAAAGTGAGTAAAAATCATCGTAGGCCCATTCCACCTCAAGCCCCTTGAAGCTGCCATCCGCATCAACGACGGCACGCAGCTTTGTGTCGATGAACACGTGGGGGTGCGCGTTCCCGACAATCGGGACTGCGGCAAGGCAAAGGGCCAGCCAGGAGGAACGCGCGCTCAACATGGCACAGATGTAACGATGCCCTCTGGCCGCCTCAACCCCGCCAAAAACAAAACTGAGCGGCACTACGCCAATGTTACCGGCGATTGATACCTCTTGATCCAGCGCGGGGCTGTGTCACAGTGTTTCTCGTAATAGGGGTATTCTCCAGCATGACCGAGCCGCTGGAGCGCCTGCACAAGGAAGACGACAAAATGACCCTCCGCTCCGTCCCCGCCATCGCCACCCTCGCCGCTGCGCTGACAACAGGGGCACTGGCCAATCCCATTGACCAAGTCCGCCCCGACGCGCCCGCACTTGCCCCCTATGGCATGTTTGCTATCGGCGTGCAGACCCTGACCGCCACCATACCGGACAGTATCGACGTTCTGTCCATAGACGGCGAAAACGTGCCCCGCTATGACCGGCCCCTGACATTGGAGGTTTGGTATCCTGCAGAATTGGGCACCGTGCAGGGCGGCACCTACACAGCAAGGATGCGCGATGGGGTGACAGAGGTCACGCTGACAGGCCGCGCCGCGCGTGATGCGATCCCGGCCAACGGCGCGCAGTTTCCGCTGATCGTGATCAGCCACGGCTATCCCGGGAACCGCTACCTGATGAGCCATCTGGGCGAAAACCTCGCCTCCAAAGGCTATGTCGCAGTGTCCATTGATCACACCGACAGCACCTATTCCGATCAGGGCGCATTTGGATCCACGTTGCTGAACCGTCCGCTGGATCAGGCCTTTGTCGTGGACTACATGGCGGCCCTGGATGGACCGTTAGGCGACATCGTGGACGCCGAGAACACGGGCGTCATCGGTTATTCCATGGGGGGCTACGGTGCATTGATCTTGGGCGGGGCCGGCGTGACCGAAGCGTCGACCGAGTTGAGCTGGGGCACACCCAACGGATTGCTTGCCCGGCATCTGGCCGGATCAGACAGCCATGAGGCGCTGATGGATCCACGCATCAAGGCGGTGATCGCCATCGGCCCATGGGGCAACAATGCCGGGTTCTGGGACACGGACGGTCTGGCGGGGTTGCGCGTACCGCTGATGCTGATGGCGGGCAGCGATGATGACGTGTCCGTCTACGGCGCCATGCGCGGTATCTTTGAGGGGGCCGTAGGCACGGATCGCCACCTGCTCACCTTTGAATACGCCAACCACAACGCCGCCGCCCCGATGCCTGCCCCCGCCGAAAGCTGGGCACCGTCAGAGGTGCTCGATTTTGCGCCCTTCGAGCACTATGCCGATGCGGTCTGGGACACGACGCGCATGAACAACATCGCGCAGCATTTCGCGACGGCGTTCATGGGTCTGCATGTGAAGAGAAAGGCCGACATGGCCGACTATCTGGCGTTGACCCCGAATGCAGCGGACGGGGTTGTCGCCCTTGGCGAAGATGGGGCTCCGACCGAGGACCACACCTATTGGACAGGCTTTGCCCCGCGCACCGCAAAAGGACTGCGGTTCGAGACAAAGGCCAAGGGCGAATGATGCGCGTTTCCGAAAGGGAATTGAACGGGCACAGCTTTACCGTGCGCGAATGGGGAGTCGAAGGATTGCCCAAGATTCTGATGTTGCACGGCTTTCCCGAATATGGCGGGGCATGGAACGCGCTGGCGCTGCTTTTGTCGGACCGGTTCCATTGCATCGCACCCGATCAGCGTGGTTATGGCGCAAGCTATGCGCCGGACGCCGTCGAAGAGTATCGCATGGAGGCGTTGGTTGGCGATATGGCGGCCCTGATCGGGTCGGAACCAGTTGTCGTCATGGGGCATGACTGGGGATCGGCCGTGGCCTACGGGCTGGCGATGTTTCGCCCCGAACTGGTCAGCCATCTGATCGTGGCCAACGGCGTGCACCCGGTGGTCTTTCAGAACGCCACCGCCGCCGGTGGCGCGCAGTCAGCGGCCTCGCATTACATCGACAAGTTGCGCAATCCCAAGTCTGATGCGGTTCTGGAAGCGGATGACTTTGCACGGCTCATGGACATGTTTTCGTCGCACATGGACACATCCTGGCTGACAGGCGACGTTCTGGAGGCGCAAAAGGCGGCGTGGCGGCAGTCGGGCCTGCGGGGCATGATCAACTGGTACCGCGCCTCGTCGCTTGTGGTGGCCGAACCGGGCAAGCCCGTAGACCTGCCCGACATGCCCCTCGAGCGGTTCATGGTCCACTGCCCCCACCTTCTGATCTGGGGCGAAGGTGACACGGCCCTGTTGCCCGAAGCCAATGCGGGGCTGGAGGATTTCGTGCCGGACCTTACCCGCGCTTTGATCCCGGATGGCGACCACTGGGTTCTGCACCAGCACCCGAAACGTGTCGCGCAGATTGTTCTGGACTGGTTGGGTTAACCTTACTTTTCAGGTCAGACTTTTCGCGCCATAGTGGCAGGCATTCAAAACGGACACATTGCCATGACCCATAGCTACGACATCAAACTGGCCGCACAAATGGCCGAAGCCTCTTATGCAGGGCGCGCCCACCCGTCGCTGGCCACAGCCATGCGGCACGAACTGGACGAAGACGACGTGCAGGCGCAGTTCCTGAAAGGAGATATCCTGCTGATCCCCGGGTCCAACTCCGTGGCCGACTACCTCAAGTTCAACCTGCGGGTCCTCAATATCGGGGGCAAGAAATACCGACTGAACGACGCATATACGGAAACCGGGGCATCCGGCACGGTCTGGCACCAGGGGTTCTTGCGCCATGCCCAGGTCATCTATGCCTGGCTCGAGCGGGAAAATCTGCGCCCGAAATACATCATTGGCCACTCGCTGGGGGCGGCGGCCACGCAGATCCTTGTGCGCACCTACCGGGTGCCCGGTATCGGCTTTGCCGCACCGCGCCCACGGCGGAGCCGGGGTGCCATCAAACATTCGCATCTGTGTCTGTGTATCAACCGTGATGACGACACGGTGTGCGACCTGCCGCCGTCCTTTTTCCATATGGGCCGCGTCCACAAGGCGCGCGCACGGCGGTCTGTCTTTGGCCAGGATCACAGCATGAAACATTATCGCAAAGTCATCGATGAGCAGCAGACAGCGGGTATTCTGGGCAAACGCTGGCCGGGTTGAGGCACCGTCGTTTCTTGCCGCTGATGGTCCCTGTCGCGCCAGCCTTGGCACGCGCATGACCAACGCAGGTGGCTGAAGCTGCCTGTTTCTGCGCGCAGCCGCGCCATGCAAGACGCTACCCCCTTCCCCCCAAATAGACGGTCTGCCATACTCTTTCCCAATCAACAAAAAGAGCAGCTGCCA
>JBCBDZ010000246.1:0-3514 GCA_038529225.1 Pseudomonadota bacterium
TGTTTGCTGGCATATTGGATGTACATCTCGAGGTGGTCCTGAAGGTTGCCCCCCACGCCAGGGCGATCCGCCACGACCTTGATCCCATGTTCGGCAAGATGCGCGGCAGGCCCGACCCCGGACAACATCAGGATCTTGGGAGAGTTGATCGATGACGCCGCAAGGATCACCTCGCGCCGCGCACGCACGACCAGCCCACCGGCCAGTGCGACGCCGACCGCGCGCCCCTCTTCCATGACGACGCGTTCGACCAGACCCCGCACCAGATCACAGTTCTGCCGCTTCAGCGCAGGTTTGAGGTAGGCGTTCGCCGCCGACCACCGACGCCCCTTCCAGACGGTTTGCTCAAACGGGCCAAAACCCTCTTGCTGCTGCCCGTTGTAATCCTGCGTCACCGGGTAACCTGCCTGTCGTCCCGCCTCGACAAAGGCGTGGAACAACGGGTTGGTGCGCGGACCCCGCGTGACATGAAGCGGCCCATCAGAGCCGCGCCACGCAGGATCGCCGCCGTGGCCCCCGCTGTGCCAGCTTTCCAACCGTTTGTAGTAGGGCAGCACATCCGCATAAGCCCATCCATCGGCGCCACTTTCCGCCCAGTGATCAAAGTCATGTGCATGGCCGCGCACATAGACCATGCCGTTGATCGAAGAGGACCCGCCAACGACCTTGCCGCGCGGACAGGCCAGCCGCCGCCCGCCCAGATGCGGCTCGGGTTCCGACCTGTACCCCCAGTCATACCGTTTCATGTTCATCGGGTAGGATAGGGCTGCAGGCATCTGGATGAACGGGCCTGCATCGGTGCCCCCGTGTTCGATGACCAGCACCGACTGCCCGGCCTCGGCCAACCGATAGGCCACAGCGCAGCCTGCGCTGCCCGCCCCGACGATCACATAGTCACTTTCCATCTGTTACCTCTCGGTGATTCCACGAAGGGTCAAGGATGCGCAGCACCGCGCATCGCGCGGCTTGTCCTTGAGGCTTCGGGGAATCGCGTCACATCCTCGATGAGGTGACTTGAGGCGCACATCGCGCCCTCAAGCACCTCTCAGCAAAAAACCAATTCCTTCGCACCAGCGCAGCGCCGGATCGGCACACCCACCCTTTTTCGGCGGGACGGGGTGGGTGGGTGGGCGGCCCGCCGAAAAAGGGTGTCCCGCCATGTCAAATCAGGCATCAAAACGGGGCCTCCAGATCGCCCATGCGCACATAGACCGACTTCAACTGGCTGTAATGCGCGATGGCCGCTTTCGAATTCTCGCGCCCCACCCCGGACAGTTTCGAGCCCCCGAACGGCGCCTCAACCGGCGCATCATTGTAGGTGTTGATGTAACAGGTGCCGGCCTGAAACCCGGCTGCAACACGGTGCGCGCGGGCCAGATCACGGGTGAACACACCCGCCGCAAGGCCAAAATCGGTGGAATTGGCGCGCGCCATGACGTCGTCCTCGTCCTCAAAGTCGAGCACGGCCATGACCGGGCCAAAAATCTCTTCGCGCGCGATCGTCATGTCGTCCGTCACGTCGGCAAAAACGCAAGGTTCGATGTAATACCCGGCCCGCTCCAGCCGTTCACCACCACACACCAGCCGGGCACCCTCGTCTTTCCCTTTGGCGATGTAGCCCTGAACAATGTCCAACTGGCGGGCCGACACCATCGGGCCGAACGAGGTGTCCGGGTCCTGTGGATCGCCAATGACGGCGTTTTGCAGTCGCTCGGCCAAACGGGCGAGAAAGGCCTCCTTGATGTTCTTGTGCACGAACACGCGCGTGCCATTTGAACAGACCTGCCCGGATGAGTAGAAGTTGCCCAAGATCGCGCCGGACACCGCGTTTTCGACGTCTGCATCCTCAAACACGATGATCGGGGACTTGCCGCCCAATTCCATCGTGACGTGCTTTATCCCGGTCGCAGCCGCGGCATAGACCTTTCGACCCGTCGGCACCGAACCTGTGAGAGACACCTTGTCGACCCGGTCATCCGCGACCAATGCCGCACCCACATCCCCTAGTCCCTGGATGACGTTGTAGACCCCGGCAGGTGCGCCGGCTTCGTGCAGGATCTCGGCCACCTTCAAGGCGCAGAGCGGTGTGGTTTCTGAGGGTTTGAACACCATCGTGTTGCCGCAGGCCAAGGCAGGCGCACCTTTCCAGCATGCGATCTGGGTGGGGTAGTTCCAGGCTCCGATCCCGACGCACAGGCCAAGAGGTTCACGGCGGGTGTAAACCCAGTCTTCGCCCAACTGGATATGCGCGCCGGTGAGCGTCGCCGCCATCCCGCCGAAATACTCCAGCGCGTCCGCCCCGCTTGTGGCATCGACCACGCTGGTTTCCTGGTAGGGTTTGCCGGTGTCATGGGTTTCCAGCACCGACAGATCATGGTTGCGCTCGCGCATGATGTCGGCTGCCCGGCGCAGGATACGGCCCCGCTCCGTACCCGTCATGGCCGCCCACGCCACCTGGGCATTCCGGGCCGAAGACAGGGCCAGTTCGATAACAGCAGGGGTGGCAGAGTGCACCTGCGCGATCTTTTCCCCGCTCGCAGGGTAGATGACGTCGATGACCGTGCCATTGGTGTCCTCGACATATGCGCCATTGATGAAATGACTGGCGGTGGGTTGGGTGGGATAGGTCATTATGCCTCCGGCGGAAGTTTATCTGGCAAGATGAAGAAGGATCATTCACCGCGCGGGAAACGCTGGTTTTCTTCAACGGTGTTGAGGTCCATGTGATTGCGCATGAATTGCTCGGACGCTTTTTGCAGCGGCTGGTAATCCCAGGGGTAGTACCCCCCCTGTCGCAGCGCCGCGTAGACCACCCAGCGGCGCGCCTGACTGGCGCGCACCTCCGCGTCAAAACGATCGAGATCCCAGCGCGCCTCAGATTTGGCGCGCAACTGGCTGGCTGTTCCCTGATGCTGGGGGACCTCGGCAAGGTTGGTCAATTCGTGCGGGTCGGCCTTTAGATCGAACAGTTGATCCGGGTCGAGTGCGCAGCGGTTGTACTTCCACTTGCCATAGCGCAGCGACACCATCGGCGCGTACGAGGCCTCTGCCGCGTATTCCATCGCCACAGGTTCGCTGCGTTCTACCCCCTGCCCTTGAGGCACAAGGCTCTGGCCGGTTGTCCATGGGGCCACTTCGGACATGTCCACGCCCGCCAGATCGCACAGCGTCGGGCAGACATCGATCGTGCTGACCGGGTCTGTGACCAGACCGGGCGTCATTTCAGGGCTCGAGATCATCAGCGGCACACGCGCCGATCCTTCAAAAAAGGACATCTTGAACCACAAACCACGCTCGCCCAGCATGTCGCCATGATCGGAGACAAAGAGCATCACCGCCTCTTGCCGCGTGGCTTCCAGCGCCTCCATCACCTCGCCGATCTTGTCGTCCAGATAAGAGATGTTGGCAAAGTAGGTTTCGGACGATGACGTGCGCCGCGCGCGCCGCGCCTGCGCGCCGCGCCTACTTTGCCAACATCTCTTATCTGGACGACAAGATCGGCGAGGTGATGGAG
>JBCBDZ010000247.1:0-3500 GCA_038529225.1 Pseudomonadota bacterium
GAGGCGAAGGTCACGCTTGCGTACGAAGCTGCCTTTCGCTGCGGCTGCGCCAATGTCGACTTAACCGGCAAATGCGGTATCCAGACTCCCACCGCCGTTCTCTAGCCAGTTCCGTTCACGTTGGTTGAGAAGCTTGCTCAGTTGAGCGTCGTAAGCCGCCAAGTCGGAGTCGTTCAGTACCCCAACCCACTTCTCAGAAGTGCCACTGTCGAAAAAGTCAGAGTCTTTCCGCCAGAAGCCTTCCTTGGCAGAAACCGCAAAGCGCTCAGCATTCTTTTTCATGTTCGCAAACCTCGCGGCATCGACCAGCTTGCCCATCAGTGCGGGCGGGTGCTGGATCGAAAGGTGTCGAGCAATCTGATGGACAGCCTGTTCCAGATCACGAGTCATATCCGCATAATGCAGGCACAGGACGTTCTCGAGGTTTGCAATCTCTAGCGCACTTTGAAAATGATCTACGACTGAAACGAGGCTCGCGCCGTCGCGGTGATCCCCGTCAAGGAAGATGCGGAACCCTTCTTGGATATCAGGTGGATAAATATCGCCCAAAACATCTTGGGCCATGTTTTCGACGTGCCGCCGAAAGGACAAATGCACATCAATCGGATGGCGAAAGACTGAAATGTATCGCAACTCCGGCCATAGCGGTATGCCGTCCAATGGGGTGTGTGTCTTCACTTGTCGCCGACCGGTCTGAGCGTTCAGTGCTGCAATCCTGGCGTCCTGCTTGTCGTCTGTGATGTCGATCCACGGAGCTTTCCGAGTGATGGCGGCGTCAACGTTCAGATCACCCGACAGCAGCAGTGCAAGAATGCCCTGCGTCCATGTTGTCCCAGATTTTGGTGGCGTCGACACGACTATATCACCCGGTCGCGCAGCGAATTCGTACCAACGGTTTGGGTCAGCGATCTTTCCGGCGTAACGGCGTGTAGGCTTCTGCGGGCTCGTAAGCATGACGTTCCGATACTTCATTTAAGCGGGATGGCAAAGCCGACATCCGTGCATGTAGCAGCATCGGTGACTCTGGGCTCAAACCTGCCCTTTGCTGCGGCCACCGTTGGAACCCATACGTGCGCCGTACCGTACAGCGAACGGCAGCCTGCCCGGTCCAATGACAGAGGCGAAATTTGCCATCGGGTCCCTCTGGGTCCCGAGAGCCCAACACCCCCTCTGGCATGGAACTCCCCGAGACCCCTTGGCAGCCCCGCCAATCCAATCCATATAACGCCCAAAGCCAGATGGAAGGATCACAAAATGGATCTCGGACTCTCCGCCGCCCCTGCGCCCGCTGACCTCATCAAGGACAGCACCGAGGCGACATTCATGGCCGACGTGGTCGAAACCAGCAAGACCACGCCCGTGATCGTTGATTTCTGGGCGCCGTGGTGCGGTCCTTGCAAGACGCTGGGCCCCATGCTCGAAGAGGCCGTGATTGCCGCCAAGGGCGCGGTCAAGATGGTCAAGATCAACGTCGACGAGGCACAGATGATCGCAGGACAGCTGCAGATCCAGTCGATCCCGACGGTCTACGCGTTCTGGCAAGGACAGCCCGTGGATGGATTCCAGGGCGCGCAGCCCAAATCCGAAATCACCGCCTTCATCGACCGGGTGATCAAAGCCTCTGGCGGGGCCTCCCCCGAGGATGGCCTGAACGAAGCCGTTGCCGCCGCAGAAGAGATGCTGAGCGAAGGCGCGGCGGTGGATGCCGCCCAGACCTTTGCCGCGATTCTGGGCGAAGACCCGGCGCATGCCGGTGCCTATGGTGGCCTCGTGCGCGCCCACATTGCGCTGGAAGATCTGGATCAGGCCGAGGCGATCCTGAACGGGGCACCCGCCGAAATCTCCGACACGCCTGAACTCGATGCGGCCCATGCCCAATTGGAACTGGCCAAGCAGGCAGCCGATGCCGGCCCCGTGGCAGACCTGCGCGCTGCGGTCGAGGCGGATCCTGACAATCACGAGGCGCGGCTTGAACTGGCCAAGGCGCTCCATGCCAGCGGTGAGACCGAGGCCGCCGTCGATCAACTGCTTGATCTGTTCCGCCGGGATCGCGAATGGAACGACGGCGCGGCCAAAACGCAGCTCTTCACCATTTTCGACGCGCTCAAGGCGAACGATCCGATTGTGCTGAATGGGCGTCGCAGACTCAGCTCGATGATATTTGCCTGATCGCGTTGGCGGGCTAGCTGTATTTCTATGACCAAGGTGACTGACCTCCCCGGTACGATTCCGGTATTTCCACTGCCGGGAGCGTTGCTGTTGCCGCGATCCCGCCTGCCGCTGCACATCTTTGAACCGCGATATCTGCAGATGCTGGACGATGCGCTGAAGACGGATGGGCGGTTGATCGGGATGGTGCAACCCAATGAGGTCGCTGGACGCGGCGGCACGGGCCTGCACCGGATCGGTTGCGCGGGCCGCATCACCCAGTTTTCAGAAACCGAAGACAACCGATACCTGATCACGCTAAGCGGCATCTCGCGTTTCCGCATCATGAAGGAAGTGGATGGGTTCACGCCCTACCGGCGCTGCGATGTGGTTTGGGACGGTTTCGAACGCGATCAGGGCAAGACCGAGGACGATACCGCCTTTGACCGGAACGGGTTTTTGGACCTGTTGGGCCGCTACTTTGAGGCGCGTTCATTGTCGGCAGATTGGGAAACGCTGAAAGACGCGGATGACGAATTGCTGATCAACTCCTTGTCGATGATGCTGGATTTCGATCCCGAGGACAAACAGGCACTTCTTGAGGCACCGTCGCTCAGCACGCGGCGCGAAACGCTGGTGACACTGATCGAGTTTGATTTGCGCGGCGGCGAAGGGGACATGTTGCAATGAGCACGGATGCAGATCGCAGGATGCTTGAGGCGCTGATTTGCCCCCAGACACATGCAACATTGCGCTATGCTGCAGAGGCACAGGAACTGGTGTCCGAAAACGCAGGTCTGGCCTATCCGATCCGCAACGGGATTCCGGTGATGCTTGTCGACGAAGCCCGCAAGATCGACTAAAGCGACGCGCCGCGCATCAGACGTGGCAGGTCACCCGTCAGCCCTGCCGCCTCGCGGATAAAGCTGCGCCGCAGGGCGGGCATCTTGCCCACAATTCCCATTCCAATATCACGCATCCCGCGGAGCATCGCATTGTCGTTCGAAAACAGGCGATTAAAGTTGTCGGTCGCCAGCGCGAGGGCGGTGTTGTCAAAACGCCGCCATTCTTCATAGCGCGCCAGCACAGCCGCGCTGCCTGCATCTTCGCCGCGCCGCGCGGCATCCGTGATCACTTCAGCGAGCGCCGCGATGTCGCGCATACCGGCGTTCAGCCCCTGACCCGCAATCGGATGCACACCGTGGGCCGCGTCTCCGACCAGCGCGGTGCGCGGTGCCACCAGCCGCGACGCCAATGACAGGGACAGCGGGTAGGTGAAGCGGTTGCCCGTCAGGTTGATCTCGCCCAGAAAGTCGCCGAAGCGGGGGCGCAGCATGGTGAGGTATTCCGCA
>JBCBDZ010000248.1:0-3410 GCA_038529225.1 Pseudomonadota bacterium
TTCCAGCGAGATGCGTGATCGTGTCTGTCCCGCCGCTGAGCGCCGCGATGGCCACAGCCAGCATTGGCAAAAGGCAGATCGCTGCGATGCCGAGGGCTGTCCATGACAGAAGGCGCGGCGTGGTGCGCAGGCGTGGAATGGCTGAAGTGACTGACACGTGAGAAGCGCCCTTGGGTGGTCCGCCTTGCTTATCTTACGTTTTCGCTCGGGTTTCCAGCCCTGCGCCGGGCGGAGGACACCTCCGCCTTACTCACTCCGCTGATCCGTTTTGCGCGGCATGCGAGAGTTGCCGGGGGCCAGCCCCCGGCGCATGCGCGCCTCCCCCGAAGTTTATCTGGCAAGATGAAGCCGGATCAGTCGTATGTGCGCTGATCTTCAATCACCAGTCCGTCTTTTGGCAGGCTGTCTGGCGTGTGAAGCTCCACGGCGCCTTTGAGCTTCAGCGTTTCGGCGATGCTGCTTGCATAGGCCTCGGCGTTCTGTGAGGCGGTTTCCAGTTGCACCAGCATCGTGTCCTGTTCCCCGTCCCGTCCCGCGATCACCCGCGCACGCGTCACCTCGGGGTGCTTGGCAACAAGGGCTGCGACCTGTTCGGGGCGCACGAACATGCCTTTGATCTTGGTCGTCTGATCGGCGCGCCCCATCCACCCTTTGATCCGCATGTTTGTGCGCCCGCAGGGGCTTTGACCGGGCAGCACCGCGCTCATGTCTCCGGTTGCAAAGCGGATCAGCGGATAGTCGGGATTGAGCGATGTGACGATCACCTCACCCACGTCTCCGTCCGGCACGGGATTGCCAGTGCCCGGGGTGACGATTTCGACGATGACCCCTTCGTCCACAACCATGCCTTCCAAGGCTGGCGTTTCGTATGCGATGTTGCCGAGGTCAGCCGTCGCATAGGACTGCATGCAGGCGATGCCGCGATCTGCGTATTCCTGACGCAAGGACGGAAACAGGGCCCCCCCACCCACGGCAGCTTTGGAGAATTTGAGAGTGACGCCCATCTCGTATGCCTTGTCGAGGATCACTTTGAGATAATCCGGAGTCCCCGCATAGGCTGTTGTACCGATGTCCCGGGCGGCGGTGACCTGCAATTCAGTCTGACCCGTGCCTGCCGGGAGAACAGCCGCGCCGACAGCGCGGGCACCGGACTCAAATATCATGCCGGCAGGCGTCAGGTGGTATCCGAAACAGTTTTGAACAATGTCATCCGCACCAAATCCCACCGCATGCAAAAAGCGGCCCATGCGCCACCAGTCGTTGCTGACCCCACCGGGTTCGTAGATCGGTCCCGGGGATTGGAAGACATGGGCGAGGTTGGAAACGGGGATACCGCCAAACGGTGGCGTTTCGGCTTGCCACTTGGCCAGTTCAGATTTCCGCAACACCGGCAGAGTGCGAAGATCCTCCAGCGACGAGAGCGTGCCCACGTCGGGCAGGCAACTGTCAGCGGCGGCCGCGACACGCGCAACCTGATCGTTGACGGCCGCCAACTGTTGCGTGGTACGGGCATCGGTCGACCGGGTTTCAAGATCATCAAAGTAGGTCGTGTCAGCCATCGCAAGACGCGCTCCTGTTCAAGTGCAGTAAGGCGGACGTGTCGTCCGCCACCTCTCAGCTCAGCCAGCGCTTGCGGCGGCGGTAACTGCGCACATCCCGGAAGGACTTTCGCCCTTCGTCTGACATGCCCAGATAGAACTCCTTCACATCCGGGTTCTCGCGCAACTCTGCCGCCGGGCCGTCCATCACCACACGCCCGGACTCCAGGATGTATCCATAATGGGCAAAGCGCAGCGCGACATTGGTGTTCTGCTCGGCCAGCAGGAACGTCACGCCCTCGTTTTCATTGACCGACTTCACAATGGTGAAAATCTGCTCGACCAGTTGCGGCGCAAGACCCATGGACGGCTCATCCAGCAGGATCGTCTCGGGGCGCGACATCAATGCGCGGCCAATAGCCGTCATCTGCTGCTCACCACCACTGGTGTAGCCGGCTTGCGACTTGCGCCGCTCGCGCAGGCGGGGGAAGTAGGTGTAGACCATCTCGAGGTCCGCCGCGATCGCCCCCTTGCCGTCCGTGCGGGTATAGGCGCCGGTCATCAGGTTCTCCTCGACAGTGAGGTGTTCAAAGCAATGGCGCCCTTCCATCACCTGCACGACCCCACGCTTGACCAGATCGGCGGGATCCGCATGGGCCGTGTTTTCGCCGTGGTAGTGGATCGTGCCCTTTGTGACCTCGCCCCGTTCGGATGCGAGCAGGCCCGAGATGGCCTTGAGGGTCGTGGTCTTGCCAGCACCGTTGCCGCCGAGCAGGGCGGTGATGCCCCCCTTGGGGACCTTCAGGCTCACACCTTTCAACACGAGGATCACGTGGTTGTAGATCACCTCGATATTGCTGACCTCTAGAACGGTCTCTGTTTTGACCTCGGCATCCAGCATGGCGCACCTTTGTGTCTTGAAAATAAAGTGCCCCGGCGACCCCACGTGCCGCCGGGGACAGTGTCAGGCCTAGCAGCCCGGTTCGATGCCAGACTCGGCCGCATAGGCCGCGCTGTCTTCGTCGATCAGCGGCTGGATGACATCCATGTCGGACTCCGAGAATTCGGAAATCAGCGACCATGTCTTGGCCGAAGCATCCCACTGGGTTACGCCGACAAGACCGTTCCCGCCGTGGTTCTCGCAGGAAACGTTGAAGGACGGACCAAAGCCGGGCAGGCCCAGTTCGGTCATCTTGGCTTCGGTGATCTCCAGCGCCTCCATACCATCGCGCATCATGGCAGCGGTAATCTCGGCAGTTCCGTGGATCTCCTGCGCGGTTTTTGCCGCTTCAGCGGCCAGCATCGCAGCATAGAGACCACGGTTGTAGAGAACCGTACCGATCTGATCGCCAGAACCGGCTGCGAGCCCCTTGTCGACGACATGGGTCTGGATGTCGTCAAAAACGGGGAAGTCGCTGCCCACACCGTGGAACGTCAGCGCCTTATAGCCGTCCGCCGCATCACCGGCAGGCAACACGTCGTTTTCAGACCCAGACCACCAGATGCCGATAAAGTTCTCCATCGGGAACCGGATGTTGGCCGCCTCTTGTACGGCGACCTGGTTCATCACACCCCAGCCATACATGATGACGTTGTCGGGACGCTCACGGCGGATTTGCAGCCACTGGGACTTCTGCTCCTGGCCCGGGTGGTCCACAGCAACCAGCATCAACTCGAAACCATGCTTCTTGGACAGCTCTTCGAGCGTGCGGATCGGCTCCTTGCCATAGGCAGAGTTGTGATAGACCAGCGCGATCTTCTTGCCAGCGATGTCACCTTGGCTCATCAGGTAGTTGATCGCACCAGAGGCCCCATTCCAATAGTTGGCGGGATAGTTGAACACGTGGCTGAACACCGCGCCATTGGCGGCAG
>JBCBDZ010000249.1:0-3388 GCA_038529225.1 Pseudomonadota bacterium
TTTCCAGATAGGCCAGATGATCGGGCCGGTTCTCCATCCGGATCGGCAAAGCGCCCTCCTTGTCCCACGCCATCAATGCAAAAGTCATGTCATTCCTCTCTCAGTGGGCGGCCCAGCAACTGCTGCATGGCGCCCTTCATATCCACCTCACCTGCGACCAGATCGGCGACACAGGCACATATGGGCAAATCCAACTCCCGTTCACGCGCCACACGACGCAAGGCCTGCGCGGTCGCGGACCCCTCCACAGTGATGCTGCTATCAAAATCCTGTCCCGCCCCAAGCGCAAGACCAAGCCGGTAGTTGCGGGACTGGTCACTGGTACAGGTCAGGGTCAGGTCACCCAACCCACTCAACCCCATCAAAGTCTCGGCCTGCGCCCCAAAGGCCGCCGCAATGCGCTGCATCTCGGCAAAACCGCGGGTCATCAAGGCCGCACGGGCACTGTCGCCCAGCCCGGCGCCCATCACCGCACCGCACCCGATGGCGATCACGTTCTTGAGCGCCCCGCCCAGTTCGGCACCCACCACGTCCGCACTGCGGTAAAGGCGGAGTGTCGGGGTCGACAACTGTGTTTGCAGGTCATGCCCGACGTCCTCGTCGGTGCACGCCAACGTCAGCGCAGTCGGCAATCCGCTGGCGATATCAGCGGCAAAGCTTGGGCCTGTCAGAACCGCAACATGTTTGGCCATGCCCAGAACCGATGCGGGGCCAGACCCGGTCGCCAGATCAATCCCTTTGCAACATGCAACGACGGTCTTGCCGGTCAGGTCATGAGTAGATGCAAATGCCGAAAGCGCCTGCGCAGGCAGTGCGATCAGAATGACATCGGCGGCCAAAGCAGTGTCTAACGCGGACAAAACGGTCAAATGCGAGGGAAATTGAACGCGGGGCAAACGCTGGCGGTTTTCCCGATCAGCAGCCATCGCCACAACATCGCGGCCCCACAGCATCACGGGCCTTTCCCGCGCCAGCGTCACCGCCAGCGCCGTGCCGAACGCCCCCGCACCGATGACGGCGATGCTCACGCCTTGGCCCCCTTCTTGCCCGACCCCAGCATCCCGGCCCGCGCGGTATCAAGCGGCATGCGGGGTCGCGCAGACAGATCCATCCCGTCGGGGTCGCGCACGGCCATCTGTTCGATCCCGGCTGCTGCAATCATGGCGGCATTGTCTGTGCACAAGGACAGAGGTGGCGCCAGAAATCTGGCACCAAGGTCAGAGGACACCGCTTCCAAACCGGAGCGAATGGACATGTTCGCCGCAACACCACCCGCAACGCAAAAGGCAGGTTGGCTTGGGTTCAAAGCCAGATAGGCCTCCAGGGCGCGCGCGCTCTTGCCCACCAGACTGTCCCGCACGGCAGCTTGAAACGAGGCGGCGAGATCGGCCTGATCGGACGCATGCAATCCCCCTTGCACGCCGACCAGTTCATCGCGGGCGCGCAGGACCGCTGTTTTCAGACCCGAAAAACTCAGATCGTATCCCGCTTTGTTGGCCAGCGGGCGCGGAAAGGCGAAACGCGCCATATCCCCTTTGGCAGAGATCGCCTCGATCGCTGGCCCCCCCGGCTGATCCAACCCCAAAAGCCGCGCCACCTTGTCAAAAGCTTCGCCCGGCGCGTCGTCAATCGTGCCTCCCAACCGCTCAAACCTGTCCGGGCCATGAACGATCAGGAACTGGCAATGCCCGCCAGACACAAGCAACATCAGATAGGGAAAGGCGATCCCATCCGTCAGGCGCGGGGTCAGCGCATGCCCGGCCAGATGGTTGACCCCAAACAGGGGCAGGCCAGTGGCTGCCGACAGCCCCTTGGCCATCATAACACCCGACACAACACCCCCGATGAGGCCGGGGCCACAGGTCACGGCGATCGCATCTATCTGATCCAGACCATGATCTGCCTGCGCCAACGCGGCGACAATACTGACATCCAAACGCTCGGCATGGGCCCGCGCTGCGATCTCGGGCACAACGCCCCCAAAATCGGCGTGCAAATCTGCCTGTCCAAAAACGACCGACGACAAAACCTGCATATCACCCGGCGCACCGCGCACCACGGCGGCGGCCGTGTCATCACAACTGCTTTCAATGCCCAGAAGGGTTTGAGTAGGGATCATCATACGGGTCCGTTGCACGAAGCTTGCGCGCGAGGTAACACTTCGAGTTGTGCCAAACAATGCATCCCCCGCACCGGTTCCCCTGATCATGACGCGTCCGCGTGCAGCGTCAGATGCGTTTGTCGCCATGCTGTCCGAAACCGTGCGTGCGCGTTTGAACCCGGTGTTCAGCCCCCTGATCGATATCATCCCCGTGCAAAGCGATGTGGACATGGGCCCGCAGGACAGTGCCATATTTTCATCCCGAAACGGTGTCATGGCCGGGCCCAAAGGCGCTGGGCGCGCGGCCTATTGCATCGGACCAGCCACGACCAAAGCCGCTTTGGCCAAGGGATGGAACGCCCGGCAGGTCGGCCACGATGCCGACAGTCTGGTTGAAGCCCTGCAGGCGATGCGGCCCGAAGGACCCATCGTACACCTGTCTGGTATGCACACGCGCGGTGATATCACGGGAAGGCTGGCGCAGACAGGTCTGAACATCGCCAACATCGCTGTCTATGATCAGATTCTGCGCCCTCTGTCTGACGAGGCCCGTCAGGTGATCCTGAACGCCTCACGGGTAATCGTCCCCCTGTTTTCCCCCCGCTCGGCCACTCAGTTTGTTCAGTGTGCACCAACACTGCATTGCGTACAGGCCATCGCCCTCAGCACCGCAGTGGCCCGCGAAATTCCCGGAGACGCGGTTCATTCCGTCATCGTCACCGCCCGTCCGGATGCACAGGCAATGGGCGCAGCGCTGGCAGAAGCCCTTGGCACGACCTGATTGTAATCCAGCGGGTTGAGAGGGAGCGGCGTGCGGAGTAGAGTTTGCTTCGGTGCCCATGCACCAAAAGAATCGGAAGGGGGAGACGACCTTGGCTAAACGTAAACGCCCGAGCAAGGCCACCAAGGACGACTCGACCGGCAAAACGCCCGAGACAGACGAGACCGTCAGCAACAGCACAGACGCTGTGGAATCTGATCCGGCCAAGACGGATCCATGGACGGCAGATGACTATGACAAGGTGCCCGAGACACCTGACCTTGAAGCAAACGAAGAAAATGTGGACACGGATGTTCCTGAGCCGGTCGCTGTAAAGGCCTCAGCACAGGACGCGGAGACGCCCGAAATCGCCGAGCCTGAACAGGTACAGGTACAGGTAGAGACCACGGAAAACACCGCGACAGAAGAACAGGATTCTGAGACAGCAGTGCCTGAGCCTGAGCCTGAGCCTGAGCCTGAGCCTGAGCCTGAGCCTGAGCCTGAGCCTGAGCCTGAGCCTGAGCCTG
>JBCBDZ010000250.1:0-3316 GCA_038529225.1 Pseudomonadota bacterium
GTATAGGCGTGCTGCGGGTCCTGAAAGATCTGGTCTGCTAGCCCCGTCTCCACCACCTCACCGCGCCGCATCACCATGACACGGTCTGCCAAGGTGCGTATGACGCCAAGATCATGGCTGACGATAACCATCGTGATCTGCCGATCCTGTTGCAGTCGCTTGAGCGTGTCGAGTACCAGCGCTTGCACACTGACATCCAGGCCAGTCGTCGGCTCATCCAGCAGCAAAAGTACAGGTTCGAGCGCAATGGCCTTGGCGAGTTGCACCCGCTGCTGCATGCCACCCGACAGCTCAATGGGCGGCGCGTCCAAGCGGTCCAGCGGGAATTCCGAGGCCGCAAGCGCTTCGATCGCTGCAGCACGCAGCGTGGCAAAACTGCGTTCGCCCGCAACAAGCAAACGCTCAGCCACATTGCCGGACGACGAATGCTTCATCAGCAGACCCAGATGCGGGTTCTGGTAAACAATCCCGATCTTTGTGGCGCACAGCATCCGCCGGGCAAAGCGGTCAAGGTCAAACAGGTTGCCGGCCACATCGGGAAGATCAAGCGTATAGCTGCCCGCATCCGGCACCTCTTCGAGGTTCATCATCCGCAAGAGCGTGGATTTGCCGGACCCGCTCTCGCCCACGATGCCCAGCACCTCACCGGGGTAGGCATGAGCGGACACGTCCCGCACGGCCTGTACCGCGCCGTAAGACTTGGAAACGCCATGCAGCTCCAGCAATGGGCGTGTGTCAACGATACGCGGTGGATCAAGCGTCAGCGTCATGGCGCCATCTCTCCGTCCTTGTACCACGTCGGACCCCGCGTCTCGCCGTCACCGTCGCGCGCGCGGATGGTCTTGACGCCCCAAGCGCTGTCAGACACCTCATAGGCAGAAGATCCATCCTCTTGCGGGATTTCGTTCATGAAGAACCCGCGGGTCCCCGATCGCGCACAGGTCAGGTGCCCGTGATCCTCAACCCGATAGGGCACATCCGAAAAGACCAGCGGTTCGACTTTTGTAAATGGCGGCACGGCAAAGATGCGTTTTTCGCGGCCTGCGGACAGGATCGTCAGATGCCGGGCCATGTGCAGCTTGGGCACGTCCCATCGCGGGATCGGTGACGGCGTCATCACGTGCCTGCCATGCACGAGGCTGGGGTAGGCCGCGCCCTGCATCACCCGGCCCGACCGCACGATCTGCTCATAAAGCTGAAGCCACATGCGTCCGTAATCCGCATCTGCGTGCATCTGCCGCGCGATAGACATGTTGGGCTGTACGGGGCGCAATGGCTCGGGGTTAGGCACCTGCAGGACAAGGATTTGATCGTTACGCAGGATTTCCTCGGGTATGCGGTGGCGCGACTGGATCAAATCGGCCTTGAGCGTATCCATTGTCGTGGGCGTGCCCGCGACCCGCGCAATAAAGCGGCGGATCGAAGCCGCGTTGACGCTGTCGTCTGCCCCTTGGTCGATCACCTTCACCCGCATCCCTGGATTCACCAGCGTCAGAGACACTTGCAAGCCACCGGTCCCCCAGCCTCGTGCCATGGGGACTTCACGGCTGGCATACGGCATCTGGCAGCCGGGCACGGCGACGGATTTCAGCATCTTGCGACGCAGTTCACGCTTGGCTGACCCATCCAGAAATCCGTAGCTCATCGCCTCCCAAGGTTTTGTCAGCGTCGCAAGGGTCATTCGACTGGTTCCGTCTGTGGCTGTCTGGCTTGCTTCTTTGCCTTCGCATCGCGCATCGCATCCAGTGACGATTGAAAGGTGACGTAATGGGGCAACTTGAAATGGATGCAAAAGCCCGAGCTTTCGACACCTTCCGTATGATAGAGAAAGAACTCTTCTTCGGTGGCAGACCCCTTTTCCGCCCCTGTGCTGTTCAGATCCAGCGTGGCGGCGGCAATGCACTTGACCTCGTTCCAACCGAAGGTCGCGGCAAAACCGATCCCCAGTTTCTCGCCCTTCTTGTCGACAACCTCGGCTTGGCTGACCCTCACCCGACCAGCGGAAAAGCTCCGCCCGTCAGGATGCTCAACCACAATCTCGGCCTCAGCCAGCCGCAACTCGTTGACCGTAGGGTGCGCCTGCCCGTAGCCGCGCATGGCCGCGTAACCAAGCGCCAGAACACCGCCGGTTTCGGCTCGGGCGAGGCTTTGAAGTGTGTGGGCGCGTTTGGATGGAAATAGCAAAGGTTCCCGTGTCAGATCGGGGATGTCATTCCCCTCTGTCTGATCCTTTTGGGGCAAATCCAGCAGGTCGTTCTCTGCCTGCCACGCGCTCACCGCCGGTTGATAGGGCGGCGAAGGCGCCGGCGCGGGATCAACAGGCGCGGGCACATAGCTCGCGCCTTTCAAAACATCCGTCGCCAGAAGGCGATGCGCATAATCGAGTGTCGGCCCAAGCACTTGTCCCCCAGGGATGTCCTTGAAGGCTGCCGAGATGCGGCGATGGGTGAAAAGTTGGGCCTGCTCGACGGGGGATGCGACGCTCAGGCGCGGTTGCGTCGTGCGCCACGCCCGCAAAAGCAGAACCGCTTCATAAAGCTCGCCGCCCGTTTGAGCCAGCGCCAGTGCCGCGAGGTCTTCGTCGTAAAGGGACGCTTCACCCATCACACGGTCGATCAGATAGGGCAGGCTTTTCCGGATCTCCGCAACGCGTGCCTGATCGAAGGATCCCATGGCCTCGCGAAAGAAACGCTCGGATTGCTCAATGGCCTTTTCGCCGCCACGCGTCGCAACATAAGCCATTAGGCCTGTCCTGTGTATGCGCAGTTCAAAGCTATCACAGGACTTCGACCACAGTTGAACGTGGGACACCCAGTACCTGCGCGCCGTCCACACAATAAAGCTCGAACCCCATGGGGTAGCGGATGCGCTCTGCGCGTGCGGCCCAAAACCCCTCCGGCAAACCATCGAGCTGCACAACCGTTTCGCCATCGATGCCGGGCCCGGAAAAGCGTAATGCCTGCCCTGCACCTATCCTGGCGCGGATCACGACCGTGGCCCCACCGTCCGGATAAAGGTCACTGCCAATCGCAAGCACGCCGAGCACGTCAATTGATGTCAGTGCCCCCAGAAAGACATGATCCGCATGGTGCAATTCCGTGATTTTGGCCCCAGTGCGCCTGATCTGCGGCACCAATTGTGGATGGGCCGCGTAGGCGCGACACTCCCGATCGACAATGGCGGCAATGATCGAGGCTTCGCCAGGAACGGGCAACAACCGTGGCACGCCCGGACGACTAAGCGCCCACAGAAGTGCACCAAATGCGGCGTTGTCCTGCGTCTCCGACTCAGTTGGGCGTGGCATGGTCTGCATCAG
>JBCBDZ010000251.1:0-3314 GCA_038529225.1 Pseudomonadota bacterium
GATGTAACCCCAGTACCAGCTTGGGTCGGTGAAGATCACCTTGTAATTGTCCAGCGTGAAGGTCTGAGGAAACAGGCTGAAGCCGGACAGGATCTCGTTCGTGGTCTTGAACGACATCGCGACCAGCCAATAGATCGGCAGCATCAGGAACGCGATGTAAAGGATCGGAATGAGGGAGCGTTTACGCATGGCAGCGTCCTTCGCACATGGATTGATGTGAGCAGAGGGCATGCCCGCGCCGCGGGGTGGGCAGCATGCCCGCCCCGGGGGGGCGGTGCGGGCATGCCCGGCGGTGCCCGCCGGGCGCGACATGTGGTCGATGCCATGACATCATTTCGCATCATCCTTCGTCATCAGCGTGTAGAACAACCACGACACCAGCAGCGTGATCGCGAAATAGATCAGGGACATCGCCGCCGCCGGGCCAAGGTCAAATTGCCCAAGAGCGATTTTCACCAGATCAATCGACAAGAGCGTCGTCGAATTTCCCGGCCCGCCGCCGGTCAGCACAAACGGCTCCGTATAGATGTTGAAGCTGTCCATGAAGCGCAACAGGATCGCGATGGTCAGCACGGTCTTCATCTTGGGCAGCTGGATGTAACGGAACACGTTCCAGGGCGACGCCCCGTCGATCTTGGCCGCCTGATAATAGGCGTCCGGGATGGACACGAGGCCGGCATAGCACAGCAACACCACCAGTGATGTCCAGTGCCACACATCCATGACGATGATCGTGACCCAGGCCGCCAAAGGGTCTTGGGTCATGTCATAGGCAATGCCGAGCACGTCATTGAGAAAGTAGCCCATCAGCCCGATCTTGGGCAGGGTAAAGATGTTCCACATCGCCCCGACCACGTTCCACGGAATCAGCATGGGCAGCGCCATCAGCACAAGGCACACAGGCACCCACATCCCCTTGCGTGGCATGGACAGCGCAATGATGATGCCCAAAGGCACTTCGATGATCAGGATCAGGAAGGTGAACAGGAATTGCCGTCCAAGGGCGGCGTGAAAACGGTCCGATCGCAGGATTTGTTCAAACCAGTCAAGCCCTTGCCAGAAGAACACGTTGTTCCCAAAGGTCTCCTGCACCGAATAGTTGACAACCGTCATGATCGGAACCAGCGCATTGAACGCAACCAGAAGCAGGACAGGCAGGACAAAGAACCAGGCCTTGGGGTTTTCGGTTTTCATGACGAAACCTCCGTTGCGATCCAGCCATCGCGATAAAGGCGGGTCTGTTCCCGGGCAAAGGTCAGGTGCACGGCGGCACCTTGTTCCGGTACTGCCCCTTCGATGATCGCCTTGACGGCGGTGTCGCCGACCATGGCTTCGACGACGCTGTGGCGACCCACGTCAGAGACCTTGCGCACACGCGCCTCCAGCCCGGTCTCCGCGATGGACACGAATTCAGGCCGGATGCCCAGTTCCGTGGAACCGCCTTGGCCGCTGACCGTGCCTTCCAGCGCGACAGTGTGGCCTTGAAATGTCACGCACCCGCCGTCTTCCCGGACCGGCAAAACATTCATGCCGGGTGATCCGATAAAGTGGCCGACAAAGGTGTGTTGGGGGCGCTCGAACAACTCGACCGGCGTGCCGATCTGGACGACTTCGCCGTCCTGCATGACAACGACCTGATCGGCAAAGGTCAGCGCCTCTGTCTGGTCATGGGTGACGTAGATCATTGTCGCGCGGACCCGTTGGTGCAGTTCCTTCAGCTTTGAGCGCAGCTTCCATTTCAGGTGGGGGTCGATGACGGTGAGGGGCTCGTCAAACATCACGACGTTCACATCGTCGCGCACCAATCCGCGCCCCATCGAGATCTTTTGCTTGTTGTCCGGTGACAGGTGCGCCGCACGGACATCAAGCATGTCTTCGACCTCCAGCATCGCGGCAATGTCCGCCACCCGTTCCGCGATCCGCGCCTCCGGAACCTTGCGGTTGCGCAGGGGAAAGGCGAGGTTTTCGCGCACTGTCATGGTGTCGTAGATCACCGGAAACTGGAACACCTGCGCGATGTTGCGCTGATCGGGGGGCAGGTCGGTGACGTCGCGATCATCAAACAGGATGCGCCCTTCGGACGGTGTCAGCAGCCCCGAGATGATGTTGAGCAACGTGGACTTGCCGCACCCCGATGGCCCAAGCAATGCGTAGGCCCCGCCATCTTCCCAATCCAGGTCAATTTCCTTGAGCGCATAGTCTTCGACCGCTTCGGGGTTGGACAGATAGGAGTGTTTGAGGTGCGACAGGGTGATCTTTGCCATCAGGCCACGAGCCTCCCGTCCGGTGCAAAGTAGAATGCCTCACTGGCATCCATGTAGAAACGGTGGCTTTCGCCAACTTCGTAAGGGTGCACACCGTGGGCCAGAGACACCCAACCGTCGTCGCCAAGCTGGAAATGCGCACTGGATTCCGAGCCCGAAAGCTCCGTCACAAGGACGGTGCCATCCATCACCACATCCCGCGCGGAGGTTGAGACGGGTGTGACGTGGTGGGGGCGCACCGCGACGGTATAGGGGCCATCAGGCAAGGCAGCCGCCGGGCCTTCAAGGGTCCAGCTGACGCCCGTTTCCATATGGGCACTCTGGCCTGTCTTGATGATGTTGGCCGCGTTGATCGGAGGGTCGGAAAACACGCGTGCCGCCGTCAGGTTGTCCGGCTTGCGATAAATGTCGGCGGTGGTGCCGAACTGCGTGACCACGCCGTCATCCATCAACGCCGTCTTGCCGCCCAGCAACAACGCCTCTTCGGGTTCGGACGTGGCATAGACCACCACGGCACCACGCCCGGCAAAAAGTTCGGGCAACTGTTCGCGCAGTTCTTCGCGCAGCTTGTAGTCAAGATTGGCGAGGGGTTCGTCCAGAAACACGGCCCGGCTTTCCTTGGCAATCGCGCGGGCAAGGGCGCAACGCTGTTGCTGGCCGCCGCTCAGTTCCTGCGGGCGTCGCTTGAGCATCGGGGCAAGTTGCAGGATGTCCGCCGCTTCCTGCACGCGCCCCTCGATTTCGGATTTGGCCATGCCTGCCACCCGCAAGGGGGAGGCGATGTTGTCAAAGACCGTCATGTGCGGGTAGTTGACGAAGAACTGGTGAACGAGGCTGATATTGCGCTTTTGCGTCGACAGTTTCGAGACGTCCTGATCATCCATGAAAATCTGGCCAGATGCCAACGGATCCAGACCCGCCATCAGTTTGATCAGGGAGGTTTTGCCCGACCCGGTCTGGCCCAGCAGGACGTTGAAATGCCCGGACTCCAGCTTTAACGTCGTCGGCTTGATATGGGTGATCCCACGGACCGACTTCGTGGCATCTTTC
>JBCBDZ010000252.1:0-3229 GCA_038529225.1 Pseudomonadota bacterium
CAGGACAGCAATGGCGACGGGATCGGCGACCTCAACGGGATCACCCAGCGCCTGCCCTACATCGCCTCGCTGGGCGTTGATGCGATCTGGATTTCGCCATTCTTTACGTCGCCGATGAAGGATTTTGGCTATGACGTGTCAGATTATCGCGGCATTGACCCGATGTTCGGCACCATGTCCGACTTTGACGTTCTGACCGAGACAGCGCACGCGCTGGGACTGCGGGTGATGATCGACCTTGTCCTGTCGCACACCTCGGACGAACACCCTTGGTTTGTCGAAAGCCGCGCGAACCGGGACAACCCCAAGGCCAACTGGTTCGTCTGGTCCGAACCCAAAGAGGATGGCACGCCGCCCAACAACTGGCTGTCAATCTTTGGCGGGTCGGCCTGGCAATGGGATGGACGGCGCGAACAGTACTACCTGCACAACTTCCTCACTTCACAACCCGACCTTAATTTCCACGAACCGCAAGTGCAGGACGCTTTGCTCGACGTGGTGCGGTTCTGGTTGGATCGCGGAGTCGACGGGTTCCGGCTCGACACCATCAACTTCTATTTCCACGACAAGGCGTTGCGCAGCAATCCGGCCCTGCCCAAGGATCAGCGGGATGCGACAATCGCGCCCTCGGTGAACCCCTATAACCACCAGCTGCACCTCTACTCCAAGAACCAGCCCGAGAACCTGGCCTTCCTCGAACGGTTCCGCGCGGTACTGGAAGAATATGATGCCGCTGCCGCCGTCGGCGAAGTTGGGGACGCGCAGATGGGCCTCGAAATCATGGGCCAGTACACCACGGGCGATGAGCGCGTGCACATGTGCTATAGCTTCGAATTGCTGTCCCCCACCGTGCCCACGGCTGAACGGGTGGAAAAGGTGATGGGCGATGTGGACCGGGTCGCCAGCGACGGCTGGGCCTGCTGGGCATTTTCAAACCATGACGTGATCCGGCACATGACGCGCTGGAACCTGTCTCCGGCTGCGGCACGCGCGTTTACCACTATGATGATGTGCCTGCGCGGATCGACCTGCATCTATCAGGGCGAGGAACTGGGGCTTCACGAAGCCGACGTGGCCTTCGAAGATCTCCAGGATCCATACGGTATCGAATTCTGGCCCGAGTTCAAAGGGCGCGATGGATGCCGCACACCAATGGCGTGGGAAAACAGCAACCGAAACGCAGGGTTCACCACGGGCGATCCGTGGCTGCCAGTCAGCCCCGAACACGCGCACAATTCGGTCGCCGCACAAGAGGCCGATCCGGGATCCCTGCTGCACCATTACCGCAAGGCCATCGGATTTCGCAAATCGCACCGCGCGCTGCAAAAGGGCGACCACGACGGCGTCAAGGCGGCGGGCGATGTGGTCTATTTCACACGCCACCTCGACGGCGAAACCATCTTTTGCGCTTTCAAACTGAGTGACACAACCGCGGCCCATGATCTGCCACCTGGCAACTGGGCCACCATCGGCGCAGAGCTGGGCAGCATCGGGCCCGGCGCGGACAATCAACTGCATCTGGGGCCCTGGCAAGTGGCCCTCGCATGCAAGACCTGAAGACACCAACAAGCGCCCGGACCCGCGGGCGCGTCCTTGGGAGGGGACAACCATGGCTGATTTGAAACTGACGGACGTGGCAAAGACCTATGGCGGCACGGTCGATGTGCTCAAGAACATCAACCTCGACATCGACAAGGGCGAGTTGATCGTCTTTGTCGGCCCCTCGGGGTGTGGCAAGTCCACGCTGTTGCGGATGATTGCGGGCCTCGAAAAGATCAGCGGCGGCACGCTGGAGATCGACGGCACCGTGGTCAACGATGTGCCCCCTGCGCAACGCGGCATCGCAATGGTGTTCCAGTCCTACGCGCTTTATCCGCACATGACCGTGCGCGACAACATGACCTTTGCACTGAAACTGGCCAAGAAAAGCAATGAGGAGATCAATGCCGCCGTCGAAAAGGCCGCGCGCATCCTGCAACTGGACGAATACCTTGATCGCCTGCCCAAGGCGCTGTCCGGCGGACAACGCCAGCGGGTCGCCATTGGCCGGTCAATTGTGCGTGACCCCAAGGTGTATCTCTTTGACGAGCCGCTCTCGAACCTCGACGCCGCCCTGCGGGTTGCGACCCGGATCGAAATTGCCCAGCTCAAGGAATCCATGCCCGACAGCACCATGATCTACGTGACCCACGATCAGGTCGAGGCGATGACGCTGGCCAGCCGGATCGTGGTGCTGGCCAACAAGGGCATCGCGCAGGTCGGCACGCCGCTGGAACTCTATGAGCGTCCCGAAAACGAATTTGTGGCCCAGTTCATCGGCTCTCCTGCGATGAACCTGTTGCCGGGTGAGATTGTTGAAACGGGCGCACAGACCAAGATCAAGATGGCGACCGGTGGCTACATCGTGACCTCAGACGTGCCCACCAAGGATGCGGACAAGGGCCTCAAGGTCAACATCGGCGTGCGCCCGGAGGACATGACCGTGACAACGGGCGAGGATGCTGTCTACGAAGGCGTCGTGGACTTCACCGAAGCCCTGGGAGAAGTCACGATCCTTTACTTCCACAGCGAGGGCGGTGCCGATCCTGTCTTGGCCAAGATGCCCGGCATCCATCAGGGCCTGCGCGGCACAACTGTCAAAGTGTCGGCTGTTCCATCAAAGGTGCAGCTGTTCGCCAACGGGCAGTCCCTGTACTACCGCTGACGGCACGGCGGGCGACACGCCCGCCTTACGAACCCCAGCCTATCCGTGATCGAGCATTGCCGCTGACCGATCCAGCATCAACTGACTGATGACCGGCCCCGCTGCCGCACCGATCCCGCGCGCGTTTGCGCCGATTTGCCCCTCGGCGGTGACGGGCGCGATCAACCCACGCAAGTCCTTGGTCGCCAGATGCATGCGGGTCAGATAGATCAGCCGCTTGCGCACCGCGCCCGGCATTGCGCCATCAATAACCACCGCCTCAAAGTCGATGATCGCGCAAGCCGCCACCATCGCCGTGGCAAGCGCACGCGCGGCCTGATCCAACCACGGCTCCACATATCGATCCAGATGCGCCCAATCCTGCGGCTGCTGCCAAAGCTGGCGGGGGTCCTCACCGGCGTCCACCAGGCGGGTTTCGAGCGTGCTGATCGAGGCAAGCTCAATCAATTGGCGCTCAACCCCATCTTTGTCGGCCACAGGCAGCGGACCAAAGGCGCCTGCATTGCGCTGATTGCCCTCAAACAC
>JBCBDZ010000253.1:0-3223 GCA_038529225.1 Pseudomonadota bacterium
CCATTGCCATGGCGCAGGCGGGGGGCATGGGTGTCGTGCATCGCAACCTTGATATCGAGGCGCAATCCCGCGAAATCCGTCGCGTCAAAAGGTTTGAAAGCGGGATTGTCTACAATCCCATCACGCTGACTCCTGATCAGACCTTGGCCGATGCCAAGGCGCTGCAGGATCGCTACCGCGTCACCGGCTTTCCGGTGGTTGATGCAAAGGGCCGGGTGCTGGGTATCGTGACCAACCGCGATATGCGCTTTGCCAGTGATGATGCGACACCTGTGTCTGTGATGATGTCGTCGGAAAACCTGGCTATCCTGCACGAACCTGCCGACCGCGAAGAGGCAATCAGCCTGATGAAGTCGCGTCGCATCGAAAAGCTCCTGATCACCGATGGAACTGGTGTGTTGACCGGCCTTTTGACGCTGAAAGACACCGAACAGGCTGTGCTGAACCCGACGGCATGCAAGGATTCTCTGGGCCGTTTGCGCGTTGCGGCGGCCTCGACCGTCGGGGATGCCGGCTTTGAGCGGGCCGAGGCGCTTGTCGATGCGGGCGTCGACATGATCGTGATCGACACCGCACACGGACACTCCGAAGGGGTCGCTGCGGCCGTGCGTCGCGCCAAGTCATTGTCCAATGAAGTTCAGATCGTCGCCGGCAACGTTGCCACGGGTGCTGCGACCCGCGCGCTGATCGATGCGGGGGCGGATGCAATCAAGGTCGGCATCGGCCCCGGCTCCATCTGCACCACACGCATGGTCGCAGGCGTTGGCGTGCCCCAATTGACGGCCATCATGGACTGTGCCGCCGCCGCGGGTGATGTGCCAGTGATTGCTGATGGTGGCATCAAGTTCTCTGGCGATTTTGCCAAGGCCATCGCAGCGGGCGCGTCCTGCGCGATGGTAGGCTCCATGATTGCAGGCACTGACGAATCCCCGGGCGAAGTGATCCTGTATCAGGGCCGCAGTTTCAAATCCTATCGCGGGATGGGCAGTCTGGGGGCGATGGCACGCGGCTCGGCGGATCGGTACTTTCAGAAAGATGCGGCCAGCGACAAGCTGGTGCCGGAAGGGATCGAGGGGCAGGTGCCCTATAAAGGGTCGGCCGGCACGGTCATACATCAGCTGGTGGGCGGATTGCGCGCTGCCATGGGGTATACCGGCTGTGCCACAGTTGACGAGATGCGCAAGAACTGTGATTTCGTAAAGATCACCGGGGCAGGCCTCAAAGAAAGCCATGTCCACGATGTGCAGATTACACGAGAGTCCCCCAACTACCGTGTTATGTGATAATTCAGAATGTTGCGTGCTGTTCTTGATGTAATTTTGGCCCAATGACCCCCGGTGCGCGCATCGCTGCGGCGATTGAAATCCTCGACACTGTGCAGGCGGGTCACCCTGTCGAACAGGCCCTGACCCGCTGGGCCCGCAACAGCCGCTTTGCGGGGTCCGGGGACCGGGCGGCCATTCGCGATCATGTCTACGACGTCCTACGCAACCGGCGCAGTGATGCGTGTCGCGGCGGTGGTGCAACGGGACGGTCCCTCATGATCGGACGTTTGCGGGCCGAAGGTGCCGACATACCAGCGCTGTTTGACGGCAACGGCCACGCGCCTGCACCGTTGAGTGCAGCGGAACAGTCATCGGGTGCTGCGCCGCAAACAAGAGAAGACATCTGGAATCTGCCTGACTGGATTGCCGACGCCTTTGCGCAGAGCCTTGGCGCACGGGCCGAGGCCACGGCTCAAATGCTTGCACGGCGCGCGCCGGTTTCTCTGCGTGTGAACACAAACAAGACCAACCTGTCACAGGCGCGCACCCGCTTGCTGGACGAAGGTATCGATACCACCGAAAATCCGCGTGCCAAGACGGCCCTGACCATCACGAAGGGTCCCCGCCGGCTGCGCAATTCCTATTGCTACCTCAATGGCTTGGTCGAACTGCAGGACGGCTCCAGCCAGGCGGCGGTTGCGGGGGTGCAAGGCACCGGCACGGCGCTTGACTTTTGTGCGGGCGGAGGTGGCAAGGCGTTGGCACTTGCGGCTGCCGGTTGGCAGGTGACGGCCCATGACGTTGATGCAAGGCGCATGCAGGACATCCCGGCCCGTGCGTTGCGCGGTGGCCACGAGATCGCCATATGCGCGCCGGAAGATATCGCGGATGCAGGTACCTTCGATCGTGTCTTTTGTGATGCGCCGTGCACGGGTTCAGGGACATGGCGGCGTACCCCCGAGGCCAAATGGGCGCTCACCCCGGACAAGCTGCAAGACCTTGTGAGGATGCAGTCGCAGGTTCTGGATGCGGCGCAGGCCCACGTCGCCATGGAGGGGCAATTGATTTACGCAACCTGCTCTGTCTTGCGCGAAGAAAACGAAGGCCAGATCGACGCATTCCTTGCGCGCAACCCGACCTGGCAGGTGACGTACCAACACCGTTGGGACGTTGATGCGTGGGGGGATGGGTTCTTTGTCGCGCATCTCGAGCGGGACTGAGACGGCTTGATCCGGCCTGCTCAACCTAAAGTTTAACGACATTTCTTAAAGTTGTGCTACAGATGGCGCTGGACGACGTTGAATTTACACGTGGTTTAAGAGCTAGTTAACCGTTTTCGCTGCAAAACGGTGGGAACGAATCGATAAGGAAGAGGTGTTCGGTGACTGACAGCGCGCTTTCCCAGAGCAGGCTTTCGCTCGTGACGCGGGACGGATCACATCGTACACTCGGCCTGTTTGGTGGCGCGGTCCTGTTTGGGGTCATGGCCTTCTTTGCGCCTGAACCTCTGGTTCAGTTGGGATTGGCGGCGGCGGCCGTTGCTCTGATGGGCCTTTTCCTTGCCATGATGGTTTCTGCACGCCGCGCGCGCATGCGGGCGGACATGTCGATCGCCGCGATTTCGAACTTTATCGAAAAAGACGGCTCTCCAAGCTTTGTGTGCACGTCTGACGGCGAGGTGATCCGGGCCAATGCCGCGGCGCGACAGATGTTTTCGACCCGGCGCGGGGAAACGCTCGCCGGAACGCTGCGAAACACGTTCGCAAACCCCGGTGGCATCATTTTCCGGTTGAGAGCGGCGGCGCAGGCTGAAAACGGTGCCGCGCGCGAAGATATCGTAACGCGCAAGGGTTACATGCGACTGGCGGTGCACGCGCTGGACGCAGATCAACTGTTGTGGCGACTTGAGGCTGTCGCCGAGACTGGACAGGGGCGTGGTTCTGACGGGCCCAGTCTTC
>JBCBDZ010000254.1:0-3188 GCA_038529225.1 Pseudomonadota bacterium
CTTTGAGCTTTGTCATGGTTCTCTCCCCTTTTGATCAAAACCCTTGGCGGTATTGGGTGCCCGCGCAAAGGCAATGTCCGCAACTAGGTATCTGATTTGTTTATATCGCATACGTTTGCGCCAAGCCTAGCGCATGAGCCCGCAGTCTTCAAAGGCTGCGCGAATGGTGTCTTTTTCCGCGTCCGTCAGTTCCAGCATGGGCGCGCGCACCCGCCCGCCCCGCTGGCCCAGCAGGTCCTGCCAATATTTGCCAAAGGCCGTGGGTTTGCTTGGGGGTCGCGTGCGCGCCATGGCGTCGCGCACCGGCGCGAGGCTGTCAAAGATGCGACGTGCCGCGTCCGCCTGTCCTGCGAACGCCAGTCGGGTGTAGTCGTTCATCCGCTGGTCACGGGTGGTTTGCAACTGGTAGGGCGGTGACGAGCACAAATAGAGCTTCCAATCCAGTTCCAGAATATTGTCGAGCCACTCGTGTTCGGCAGAGGTCGAAACATGGATTTTGTCGCCGACCATATGGGTCAGGCGCACATACATCTCGCGCGGGACCGAGTATTTGATGGCAACGATATTGGGCAGATCGGCAATGCGCGCGCATTCCTCGGGCTGCATGAGATAACCGCTGTCCGGATGGCTCCACATCGCGATACCGATATCAAGTTCGTCGCAGAAGCGTTTGTAATATTGATATAAAACCTCTCCGCGGTCATGTACGAAACTGAGCACGGGGGCGTGCACGACGATATAGTCCGCCCCGCAGTTTTGCGCGTGGCGTGCCAGATCCAGTGCAGTGTCCATGTTCTGATCGGACACCGACACGATGACCCCGGCCTTGCCCGCGCATTCATCCACGGCAATCTCGAAATTGCGTTTGCGCTCTTCAATGCTCATGGAAAAGAATTCGCCTTGCTTGCCGGCCACAAACAGTCCCTGAATGTTCAGATCGTCGATCCAGTGGCGGATGTTTTCGCGCAGACCGGCGTCGTCAAGACTGAGGTCATCGTTGAACGGGTTGAGGGCTGCGGCCCAGATGCCGGTCATGTGGTCGCGCGCAAAGGCTTTGGCGTCGTGTTTGGTGTAGTTCATGGCGATTTTCCGTTGGGATCGCACACCACAAAACGCGAAGTTGGCCGCGAAATCCACGCCAAACTCTGACAATTGGGTATTTCATATGTGAATAGCCAAAGCTTTCGGGTTTCGATTTTGTGGGTGCTGGCCTAGGGTTTGGGCATGAAAATCGGATTGATCGGACAGGGCGCAATCGCCCGCTATGTCACAGAGGCGCTGACACCCGGCGTGCATGAGGTGGTGGCCGTCTTGCTGCGCCCGGAGCGCACCCAAGAGAACAACCCGCTGGAATTCGGGTCTGTGGACGCCCTGCCTGCCCAGATGGATGTGATGATTGATTGCGCCGGGCATGAAGCCCTTGCCGCCTATGGCCCGCCGTTGCTTGCGCGGGGCACGGATGTGATCACGGTCTCGCTTGGGGCGCTGGCAGATGACGCAACTGCACAATCGCTGGAAGATGCGGCCAAGGCAGGACGGTCCAAACTGCATCTGGCCAGCGGGGCCATCGGCGCGCTGGATTGTCTGCGCGCGGCGCGCGTCGGGACGTTGGATGCAGTCACCTATGTTGGGCGCAAACCGCCCCAGGGCTGGATCGGATCGCCGGCCGAGCATGTGTTGGACCTTGCCGGGTTGACGGATGGCGCACATACACATTTCGAAGGCACCGCGCGCGAGGCCGCCCTCGCCTACCCCAAGAACGCCAATGTCGCCGCCGCCGTGGCGCTGGCGGGCCTTGGGTTTGATGACACCCGCGTTCAGTTGATTGCGGACGCCAATGTCAGCCACAACATTCACGAAGTCACCGCCTCGGGCGATTTCGGTTCGTTCCAGTTCCAGATCAGCGGCAAGGCGCTGCCCGACAACCCGCGCTCCTCCGCCCTCGCGGCGATGAGCGTGGTGGCCAAGCTGGAGCAACTCAGCGCGGCGGTCAGCTTGTGATCGGGCGCCATTCACGCATTGTGGATCGGGCGCTGACCCGCCTGAAACTGCGCCAGTTGCGTCTGTTGGTGGCCGTCGGTGTCCATGGCAACATCCAGAATGCCGCGCGCGAATTGGGCATCTCGCAACCCGCCGCCACCAAGATGATCCAGGACCTTGAACTGGATTTCGAAGTGAAGCTGTTCAACCGCACCAATCGCGGCGTGGTGCCGACTGTGTCCGGCGAAAGCCTGATCCGTCATGGCAAGCTGATCTTTGCGCAGATTTCCAATGCGGCCCAAGAGCTTGATGACCTGAACGAAGGCAATGCAGGGCGCGTGGTGGTCGGCACGCTGCTGGCTGCCTCTACCAGCCTTTTGCCACGCGCCATCGACATTCTGCTCGCCGAACGCCCCAACGTGGCCGTCAAGATCACGGAAGGGACCAATGAGGTGCTGATGCCGGGCCTGCTGTCGGGTGAGATCGACATGGTCGTGGGCCGCCTGCCCGCCCACCGCCACCGCGACAAGATCCGGCAGGAAAAGCTGTTCGAGGATCGCATCCTCGCCGTCGTTGGTCCTGCTCACCCTCTTGCGGCGCGACGCAATGTCACATTCGACCAGACCAAACCTTTTGGCTGGATCGTGCCCCCGCTGGAGACCACCTTGCGCCGTCAGGTCGATCATTTCTTTGTCGGGCAGCAGCAATATGTGCCGTCTGTGAGTATCGAGAGCGTCTCGTACCTCGCCAACCGGGCGTTGCTGCAATCGCGCGATCTGGTGGGGCTGATGCCTGCCGAGGTGGTGGCGCAGGACGTGTCCAACGGGCATCTGGTGGCGCTGGACTGGGTTGTGCCTTTTGGTCAGGGGCCGATTGGGGTGTCTGTGCGCGGCGATGATGAACTGTCGCCTGCGGGCCGTGCGTTTCGCGCCGCGCTGCACCGGGCGGCAGAGGCAAGGTCGGGTGGATATGCCCCAAACTGATATCAGTATTCGGACTATCCGCTTGAAGCGGCACTGGCCACCGCGTGAGGGTGCACCATCGGGCGTTGGGAGGCGCAGGCGTCATGTATCCAGAGCTTAGACTGTTTATCGCGGGCGCGTGGCGCTCTGCGGCCACCGACATGCCCGTGATCAACCCCGCCACAGAAGAAGAGAACGGGCGACTGCCCTGTGCCAGCATCAGCGATCTGGATGATGCACTGGAGG
>JBCBDZ010000255.1:0-3186 GCA_038529225.1 Pseudomonadota bacterium
CCTGACCGTCCCAAACTGGACAAGATTTCGATCCAACCCGTGGACGGGGTCGAACCCCTCGCTGCTGCGCTTGAGGCGGGAGATGTGCAGTATGTCGGCGGCAATCCATTCCCAACGCAGCTTATTGACCGGATGTCGGCCAACCCCGACCTCAAGGTCGACGTGAAACCTGCGCCGGGCTTCCAGTCGGTCTGGATCAACCCATGGCACGAGGCGATGACCGTTAGCGATTTCGACAAGCCGCTGGAAGAGTTGAAAAAGGAAAAAGGCTTTATGGTGCGCCTCGCCATCGCCAAGGCGCTGGATCGCGAGTTGTTCATTCAGCAGGGTTTGTTCGGCTACGGGGTGCCGGCGCACGGCACGATCAACCCGGCGATGGGCTTCTTTTTTGACGAGGGGTTGGCGGACACGTCCGAACAGGCCTTCGATCCGGAAGGGGCCAAAGCGCTGATGGCCGAGGCAGGCTTCCCGGATGGCGCGGGTTTCCCGACGCTCAAGCTGCAAACCACCCCCAACGGGCGGCGCGCAGGCCTTGTGGTGGCCAACATTCTCAAGCAGGTGATCGGGATCAACGTTGAGGTTGATCCAAAGGATTTCTCGATAGGCATCGAAGAGTTCAATGCCATGGAAATCGACTTGCGTCTGGGTGGTTCAGGCGGGGACTATGACCCGGACGACGGTCTGGTGGACTGGATGCAGACCAAATCCAAATTCAATGGTCCCAACCGGGACACCGCCACCAAGCCGTTCGGCTTTTTCAGTGAATCAGAGGCCGACAGTCTGACAGATCAGCAATCCTTGACCGCCGACCCGGAGGCCCGGCGCGCGCTGGTACAGCAGGCCAATGCGATCACCTCGAACAAGGTTGCTTGCGGGTTCCTTTATCACCCCGTCGACGTGCTGGTGCACAGTGCTTCGGTCATAGTGCCAGAGGATGCGCGCATCCCCGGTCTGCACGAACTGGACCGGATCTCGCTGGCGTAACCTCATGAAAAGGGGACAGACCGGTACCGGTCTGTCCGACTCCTTATGGCCTCTTACATTCTCAGACGACTGATTGGTGCCGCCCTCGTCATGCTGGCGGTGGCAACACTGGTCTTTTTCATGATCAGACTGGTGCCCGGTGACCCCATCGCCGCCATGCTTGCCGATTCAGGTAGCCCCGAGGCGCGCGAGGCGCTTATTCGCAAACTGGGTCTGGATCAGCCGGTCACGGTCCAGTTCTGGAAGTGGTTCACCTCGATGTTGCAAGGTGATCTGGGCGCGTCGATCTATGGCAACAATCAACCCGTCTCGACCATACTGATCGAGGCTCTGCCGCGCACTCTGTCCCTTGCCTTCATCTCTTTCGTGATTGCACTGGTGATTGCCATTCCTGCGGTCATCCTGTCTGCCACGCGCAAGAATTCGGCCACGGATACAACCGTTTCCATCTTTGCCTTTCTGGGGCTGTCGATGCCGGATTTCTGGCTCGCCATCCTGTTGATCATCGTCTTCGCGGCCAACCTGCAATGGCTGCCCGCTATTGGCTATGCGCCGCTGTCCGAAGGGTTCTGGGAATGGCTCAGCCACCTGATCCTGCCTTCCATCGCTATCGGCACCGGGTTTTCAGCGATTATCGCGCGCATGATCCGTTCCTCCATGCTTGAGGTGATGCAGGCCGATTACATGCGCACTGCTGCCTCCAAAGGGTTGCCGATGCGGGTGCAGATGATGCGCCACGCGTTTCCCAACGCGCTGATCCCGGTGGTTACGGTGATCGGTATTGCCTTTGCCTTGCTGATCTCGGGTGCAGTGGTGGTTGAAAACGTCTTTGCGATCAAGGGGTTGGGGCGGGTGCTGATCCAAGGCATCCAGAACCGGGATTACCCGGTCGTGCAGGGTGCGGTGCTTGTCGTTTCGGCCTTCTTTGTACTCTCCAACCTTGCGGTGGACCTGCTTTATGCGGTGATCGACCCCCGAATTCGGTACTCATGATGACAGACACATCCGTACAGGACGTCGAGATTGCCGAGACAGCCAAGACGCCGTCAAAACTGCGCAGCACCTTCGCGCGGGACCGCAAGGCGCAGGCGGGTCTGATCATCCTGATCATCTTCGGTCTTGCCGCCATCCTTGCGCCTCTCATTGCCCCATATGATCCCAACGAGATGACGCTGGACATGATGGGCAAGCCCACGGGGACGCATTGGCTGGGCACCGACGATCTGGGGCGGGACCTGCTGTCGCGTATCATCTGGGGCACGCAGATTTCGCTGTTCGTGGGCCTTTCCACAGTCGCCCTGTCATTGGTCGTCGGTGTCACTCTAGGCGTGCTTGCCGGGTACTATGGCGGCTGGATCGACAACATCATCATGCGCTATGTCGATCTTCAATGGGCCTTCCCGAACTTCATCATCGCAGTCTATCTGGTGGCCGTCTTCGGCACCGGGCTGTTCAATGTGATCGTGGCGATTGCGCTGGCGTTTCTGGACGATTTCGCCCGCATCGCGCGCTCAATGGTGCTGACGCTGAAGGAAGAACAGTTCGTCGACGCCGCCCGCGTGCAAGGCTTTTCCGATTTCCGGATCATGTTCTACCACATCCTGCCCAACGCGACGGCACCGATCATCGTGCAGGCGACGGTCAGCGTGTCCTATGCGATTCTGGGCGAGGCGTCGCTGTCCTTCCTCGGCCTCGGGGTCAACCCGGACACGCCCACATGGGGTCTGATCCTTGCGGATGGGCGCAGCTTTATCTCTCAGGCGTGGTGGTTGGGTGTTTACCCGGGGCTCGCCATAATGCTGGTGGTGCTCGCGATCAACTTTGTCGGTGATGCGTTGCGCGACGCGCTGGACGTGCGGGATACAGGCGCCTGATCAAAGCGCGCTCAGGTCGGCCGCGATGTCCTTGGTCTGCTCATAAAGCCTGCGGAACAGGGCGTGGGCGCTGTCATATGTATCTGTGGGCTGTGCCGTGATCGTCTTGGCCGCAGGGTTCCATTTGGCGATGTCTGGGCGCTCGACCAATCCCACGGCCAATGCTGCCAGAAACGCATCTCCATAGCTGGCACCGGTGGTCTTTTCGCATACGATCTGGTCGATGCCGGTGATGTCGGAGGTGGCCTGCAACCACAGCGCATTTTTGGTGCCACCCCCTACAGCCAGAAGGCGCGCAGGGCTTTGACCCAACGCAGCAAAGGTGTCC
>JBCBDZ010000256.1:0-3179 GCA_038529225.1 Pseudomonadota bacterium
ATCACGTTGGTGCGCCCGGTGCGCAACCGCACCCCTGCGCGGTTGGGGCGGTACCCGATCCGCTTGGCGATGTCGCGTATCCGCCTTTTGGTGTCCTTGCCGATGTCCGGCGCATCCGACAGCGCGCGCGAGACCGTGGGCACAGCCAGCCCGGAAAGACGCGCAATCGTCTTGAGCGTCGGACGTTCGCCCGGTTCAAGGACAATCTGTTTGTCTGATTCCGAGGTCGCGGACTTCGTCATCTTGCGCACTTTCCGTTGCAAACACAGAGGACCAGAGCAGCCCTCTTTGCTGTGAGTTTCAATAGAATCAATTCGTTACTCGTCCTCCGATAATTAATTCGAGCCTTGGCATTATTCTAGCTTGATCGCGAAATCTAAATCGTTGTAGCAATTACTATAACGATTTAGAAGTCAGGGAGGACTCAATATGAAGACTTTTGCAAACCTTTTGGGCTCTGCGGCCCTGTTTGGTGCGTCCATAGCGCATGCAAGCGAGCTGGAGGTCACCCACTGGTGGACATCCGGCGGCGAAGCGGCGGCCGTCGCCGAATTCGCCAAGGCCTTTGACGCAACCGGCAACACCTGGGTGGATGGTGCCATTGCCGGATCAGGCGGCACAGCGCGCCCCATCATCATCAGCCGTATCCTGGGCGGCGACCCCATGGGCGCGACCCAGTTGAACCACGGACGCCAGGCCGAGGAACTGATCGAAGCGGGTCTGATGACCGACCTGACTGAACTGGCCGAGGCCGAGGGCTGGGCTGACATCGTGAACCCGTCTTCGCTGCTGGATGCCTGCACTTACGAGGGGCGCATCTACTGCGTGCCAGTGAACATCCATTCCGCGCAATGGATTTGGCTGAGCCACGGAGCCTTTGAAAAGGCGGGCCTGTCGGTGCCTGCGGACTGGAGCGAATTCGTCGCCGCGGCACCCAAGTTGCAGGAGGCCGGCATAATGCCTCTGGCCATGGGTCAGCAGGGCTGGCAGCAGAACCTCGCCTTTGGCACCATCACCATTGCGATTGCAGGCGTTGATGCCTGGCGCAAAGTGTCGGTGGAACGTGATGTGGAAACGGCAAAAGGCCCTGAATACGCTGCCGTTTTTCAGGCCGTCGCAGACGCCCGTGAACTGGCCCGCGAGTCAAACGTGCAGGACTGGAACCTGGCCACGAACCTTGTGATCACTGATCAGGCCGGTGGGCAGATCATGGGCGACTGGGCGCAGGGCGAGTTTCAGGTCGCAGGCGAAGTTGCAGGCGTGGATTACACCTGCCTGCCCGGGTTGGGCGTGAACGAAATCCTCGATACCGGGGGCGATGCGTTCTACTTCCCGGTGATCGACGATGAAGAGACCAAGAAGGCGCAGATGGCGCTGGCATCGACCCTGATCGCCCCTGAAACGCAAGTGGCCTTCAACCTCAAGAAAGGGTCCCTGCCCGTGCGCGGTGACATTGATCTGTCGGCGGCCAACGACTGCATGCAAAAAGGTCTGGAGATCCTTGCAGCGGGCAATGTGCTGCCGTCTGGTGACATGAACCTGACCGCAGACACCCAGACCCAGATCGAAGACCTGATGGCCGAGTTCTGGACCTCTGATATGTCCGCGTCAGACGCCCAGGCGCGTTACGCCGACATCATCGCGTCTGCCGAGTAAGGCAGACCTCCCAAGCGTCTGCCCGGTGACCCCTTTTGTCATCGGGCAGGTGTTGTTTTTGTCCGGTAAACGGGTGGGCTATGTCTTCTTCCAAATCGCAACGACCCTCCGGCCTGCTGCGCAACCTGTCGGCCAAGATCGCCTCTGTGCCCATGGTCCTGACGGCGTTGGTCGTCTTTGTGGGCGGAACCGCATGGACCGTCCTTTATTCCTTCACGTCGTCCAAGTTGCTGCCCAAGCTCAATTTTGTCGGGCTGGACCAATATGAACGGCTGTGGGGCACACGGCGCTGGCTGATCTCGATCGAGAATCTGGCCGTTTACGGCTTTTTCTCGATGATTTTCACGCTGGTGATCGGTTTCACTCTGGCCGCCTTGCTGGACCGCAAGATCAGGGGTGAAAACATCTTTCGCACCATTTTCCTGTATCCGTTTGCCCTGAGCTTTGTGGTGACGGGGCTGGCCTGGCAGTGGATTTTGAACCCTGATCTGGGCATTCAGAACGTGGTGCGCGCGATGGGCTGGGAAAGCTTTGCCTTCAACCCGCTCAATGACCCCGACATCGTGATCTACGGCATCCTGATTGCCGGTTTGTGGCAGGGCACCGGGCTGATCATGGTGATCATGCTGGCAGGCCTGCGCGGCATTGACGAAGACATCTGGAAAGCGGCCCGCGTCGACGGCATCGGCACCATCAAGACTTATGTGCGGGTGATCATTCCGATGATGCGCCCCGTCTTTGTCACCGCCCTTGTGCTGATCGCAAGCGGCATCATCAAGATTTACGACCTCGTGGTGGCCCAGACCAATGGCGGCCCCGGCATCGCATCCGAAGTGCCTGCGAAATACGTGATCAACTACATGTTCCGCGCCCAGAACCTTGGGCAGGGCTTTGCCGCCTCGACCATGATGCTGCTGAGCGTGGTGATCATCCTGATCCCGTGGGCCTATCTTGAATTTGGGGGGAAAAAACGTGGCTGAGGCTGTCATCCCGCGCGGCCCCAAACCGCGCCGCCGCTTTTCGCGCGCCAACATCATGCTGTACGGCACGTTGATCGTGGTGGCCGCCTACTACGCCCTGCCCCTTTACGTGATGATCGTCACCTCGCTCAAAGGCATGCCCGAAATCCGGATCGGCAACATCTTTGCCCCGCCGGTCGAAGTGACCTATCAACCGTGGGTCAAGGCCTGGGCCGAGGCCTGCACCGGCATTAATTGCGAGGGACTGAGCCGGGGTTTCTGGAATTCGGTCCAGATCCTGATTCCGTCGGTCGTCCTGTCCATCGCGATTGCGTCCGTCAACGGCTATGCGCTGGCCAACTGGAAGTTCAAAGGCTCCGAAGTGTTCTTTACCATCCTGATCGTGGGCGCGTTCATTCCCTATCAGGTCATGATCTATCCACTGGTGATCATTCTGCGTGAAATGGGTCTTTATGGCAGCATTTGGGGCCTTGTGCTGGTGCACACGGTGTTCGGCATGCCGATCCTGACCCTGTTGTTCCGCAACTATTTCACATCCGTACC
>JBCBDZ010000257.1:0-3165 GCA_038529225.1 Pseudomonadota bacterium
GCTTTCCTTGATCAGCGACAGCATCTGGTTGGTCAGGGGCGGCAGGATCACCCCAACGGCTTGGGGCAGCACGACATAACGCATCGCCTGCATCTCGGTCATTCCGATGGCGCGCGCGCTTTCCAGTTGCCCGGCGGGCATGGCCTCGATCCCGCCCCGGATCACTTCGGCGAAATAAGCGCTGCCAAAGGCGGCCAGCGCCAGCACCCCCACCTGTTCGGCTGGCAGACGCAGCCCGTAGAAGGGCAAGACATAGTACAACAGGAACACCTGAATGATGAATGGCGTGTTGCGGAACAGCTCGATGAATGCGCTCGCAGCCCACCTCAAGGCCCGCAGCCGCGCACGCCGCGCCAAAGCAAGCGCAACCCCCAAAGGCAGGCCAATGGCGATGGCCAGAACCACGATCTTGATGGTCAGCCAGAACCCCACAAGGATGCGCGGCCCGTAGTCGATGAAAATGGAGAAATCGAGGCTCATGACTCAGGCTTGTCTCCGTTTCATTCGGGTTTCCAGATGCGCGGCCCCGCGGCTGACGGCAAAGCACATCAGAAAATACATGATGAATGTTCCGGTCAGGATTTCGACCGGGTGATAGTTGCGCGTGTAGATCTGCTGGGAGACCCGCATGAGTTCGACAATGGTGATCGTCGACAGCAGCGCCGTGGCTTTGAGGACTTGGGTGAACTCGTTCACCAAGGCTGGCACCGAGGCGATGAAAGTTTGCGGCAGGATAACCCTGCCCCACAAGGCGCGCCCTTTCAGACCAAGCGCGCGCGCGGCTTCGAACTGGCCGGACGGCACCGAGGCAAGACCGCCGCGCAGGATTTCCACGACGAAGGCTGCGCTGTTCAGTGTGATTGCAAGGATGCCCGCCAAAAAGGGGCCGATGTCCAGCCCGATCACCGGGGACACATAGAAGATCAGGAAAATCTGAACCAGCAACGGGGTGCCCCGGATAAAGCTGATATAGACGGCCAGCACCCGGTGCGCCCATCTCCAGTCGGTCGTTTCGCGCATCAGCGTCAAGCTTGTGGCGAGCACCAGGCTCAACACAAACCCCAGCAGCGAAATCTGCAACGTGACAAACGCCCCCTCAAGCAAGCGAGGGAGCGCGTCAATGGTATA
This sequence comes from Pseudomonadota bacterium, assembly GCA_038529225.1. Lineage (GTDB taxonomy): Bacteria > Pseudomonadota > Alphaproteobacteria > Rhodobacterales > Rhodobacteraceae > Tateyamaria. Next base: position 1,129 of record JBCBDZ010000257.1, read on the forward strand.
GGAGATGTCAAACTTCACGCGCTCTGGCTTTCAGCACGTTACTTTAGTCTCAAAGTGCGCCTTCAGGCAGATACCCTTCGCTTGGGATGTCCATTTTGAAGCCGAACCATTTGTCCTGCAGTTCATAGAGCGTGCCGTTGTCACGCATCTCTATGATTTTGGCGCTGAGGTAGTCGCGCAGGTCGGTGTCTTCGGGCCGTGTCACCCAGCCCATATAGGACAGGCTGCCAATCGGGCCGACCAACTCGAACACGCCCGGTTGCTCTTTCACAACCACCGCAAGGTTCGGCAGAGTCTGAACCACAACATCAATCTCGCCATTGGCCAGCGCGAGGTAGGTTTCGGGGTAGGACGTATAGAGTTTGAGCTCACCATAGCCGTCGCTGCCTAGGGTCGCTTCGAATTCCTTTGCCGCCGCTTCACCACCTGAGGACAATTGCGTGCCCACGACCTTCCCCGCCAGATCCTCGACGCTGGAAATGCTGTCATCACCTGCCCGCTTCATCGTCCATGTCGTGCCTTCGGCGATCGGCACCGTGAAGGCGTATTTCGTCACCCGTTCGGGGCGCACGCTGACCGAGGTGGCCACAAAGTCGAATTTACCCGCCAACACGCCCGGCAGGATGCCCTGCCATGGCAGGTCCAGTTGGTTCAGTTCGACGCCCAGATCCGCAATGATGTAATCAAGGATGTCCTTACCATAGCCGACGATCTTGCCGTCCTCGACAAATTCAAAGGGCGGAAAGGCTGCCTCTGTCCCAACCGTCACCTTGCCGGTCCGCTTGATCATTTCAAATGTCGTCTCGGCAGCGGCCATTCCACCCGAAACGGCCAGAGCGCCAACAAGCAAACATGTTTTGATAGTCTTCAGCATCGCATTCATTCCCATATGTCTGTTTCCCAGCATGAGCCTAGCGATGCGGGTGCGTCCTATCGGGAAAAGAAACGGGCTGATGGCATGCCATTTGCTCGGACGAACACCAGATATGCAGTTTGAAAGGTATGAGGCGTATTTTAAGGCAGTTTTGAATCGCTCCACTCCGGGCGGCGCGCCTGACAGGTGACCTCCACACGGGCCTCTTCCAAAAGGGCCGCGACCTGAACGCAAGTCCGCACCGGTTCTTGCCCCGCTTTGAAAAAGGCCCCGTAGGCTGCGTTCATCTCGTCGAAATCACATAGGTCGGTCATGTGAACAAGAACCGATGTGACATCCGACATGGTCAGCGACACAGTGGCCAACATCCGTTCGATCAGACGCAGGCACGTGGTCGTTTCGGCCCCGACAGATGCAAACGCCTCCTTGCCCGCCGCCAGATCGTCCGCTGCGAGGATGCCCGACAGGAACACCTGACCCCCGGCTTCGACAATGTGGTTGAAGGGTGCGTCGGCCGCGACCAGAGTGTCGAGCTTGTGATGTTTGATCATGTCAGCAACCCCTGTGGATCAACGATTTGAAAACTCAGGTTCTGCGCGGCAAAATCGAACAGCTCCGTCCGGCTCCCTGGGCGGGGGTCTTGTGCGGCTTCGATTTCGTCCTCTGTCGCCGCGTCACTCAGGAACAGGTAATCCACGTAACGCGTGCGCGCAGGAAAGCAGTCGAGCCCGTGCCAGACGCCTATGTAGAACATCACGCCCACGCTGCCATCGAGATAAAAGGCGCGGACTGTGTCCGGTGTTGGAGGGGCGTTCACAGCCGGATCGCCTGCAACCACCAGAATGGCTGCGGCATCGCCGACCGGGGTGCGTGCTTCGGTGACGCAGATATGGCGCTCAAATAGCGACAGTTGCTTTTGCTGCGTCGTATAGCGCATCACTTGCAGCCGCAAAGGGGCGTCGCTGTGAAAGGGCATGCGCCAGTTCTGCAATCCGGGGCGCTCAAAGTCCGGCACCGTTCCGGCCCCCAAAATATGACCGTAGGGCGAAAACGCCTCTTTGCTCAGCGGTTCGACTTCGATGTGTTCGATCTGCATGGCGGCGCGCCCTTGGATATTTACTATGGCCCAAATAGGCACACATCTGGCCGGATTGTTCCAGTCC
>JBCBDZ010000258.1:0-3111 GCA_038529225.1 Pseudomonadota bacterium
CAGGCACGCCGCATGTGGCCGTGTCCGAGGCTTTTGTGGATGACACTTACACGCTCGAATTCAAACAAAGCACCCCACCCTCGGCCACCACACCGGACCCTGACCCGCTGGTCATTCCGATCGCCGTCGGCCTGATTGCCCCGGACGGGTCCGAAGCGTTGCCGACACAAGTCCTCGAACTGACCGAAGCCAGCCAGACCTTCACGTTCCCCGGGCTCAGCGCAAAACCGGTGCCGTCGATCCTGCGTGGCTTCTCCGCGCCCGTCGTGCTGGACCACGACGCCGACCACGCCTTCCTGCTTGCACATGACTCCGACCCGTTCAATCGATGGGAAGCCGCACGCAGTCTGGCGCGCAGATCATTGATGAACTCCGTCCTGAAAGGGGCGGCACCGGACGCAGCATGGATCACAGGGATTGCGGGCGTCATACGCGACGACACCCTCGATCCGGCCTACAGGGCACTGATGCTCGGGCTGCCCGGACAATCCGAACTGGCGGCCGACATCCAGCGGGCCGGTCACATCCCCGATCCGGACGCGATCTGGGTCGCCGTGAACGCGCTGAAACAGGCACTGTCCGATGAAGTCAGCGATGATCTGGGCACCATGTACGCCGCCCATCAGGTCACCGCACCTTACGCTCCGGATGCAGCACAGTCCGGGATGCGCGCCTTTGGCAACGCAATCCTTTCCCTGATCACGCGTCAGGACGGCGGCGACCGCGCGCAGGCGCAATACGATGCAGCCGACAACATGACGCAGCAACTCAGCGCACTGGCCAACCTGATCCGCGCCGGGCGCGGCGATGCGGCCCTGTCCCAGTTCGAGGCACAGTGGAAAGACGACCGGCTGGTCATGGACAAGTGGTTCGGCCTGCAAGTGATAGAGGCCAAACCCGATGACGCCGCCGACACCGCCAAGGCGCTGACCAGACACGCAGGTTTCAACTGGAAAAACCCCAACCGGTTCCGCGCCACGCTGGGGGCACTTGCAGCGCATCACGCAGGCTTTCACGCCAAGGACGGGTCAGGTTACACGCTGTTGGCAGACTGGCTGATCACACTTGACCCGGTGAACCCGCAAACCACCGCTCGCATGTGCTCGGCCTTCCAGACATGGCGACGCTATGACCCGATCCGGCAGTCAATGATCAGCAAGGAACTCGACCGCATCGCAAGCACGCCAGACCTCAGCCGCGACACCACCGAAATGATCACCCGGATCAGAGAGGCCTGATCGCCACCCGCCCCCTTCTCTGTTTTAGGAAAATCCCGGGGTCTGGGGCAGAGCCCCTCCACCATCCACAAAAAGCACCGTCCATGGACCTGTTCGACGCCACCGTCCCCCCCCTCAAACGGCTCAGCAAAACCGTGCCGCGCCTGATCGCGTGTCTCAAGACCGAAGATCCGATTTCCGCGCGGCTGGCCCCCGACAGCTTTACCGCCGGAGAACACTTCTGTTGCGCACTGGGTTTTGTGGCGCGCACAGTCCTTCCGCTTGTCGGGCGCGACATTCCAGACCTGCCCTTTGACAATGATCCCGGGCTGATCGTGGCGCTGGCCGAGGACATGACGTTCCTGCTCGAAACCGTGTCACGCCACGACTTTCACGACGCCGCACATCGCGAGATCACCCATACCGCCGGCGAGGCAAGCCTGACCCAGAACGGGCGCGACTATGCCCTGCTCTTTGCCCTGCCGAATGCACAGTTTCACCTGACACTGGGCTATGCCACGTTGCGCCATGCAGGCGTGGACGTGGGAAAAGGCGACCTTGATGGTTTCCATCGCTACACCCGCGCGCCAACGCATCACTAGAACGAAAAGGCCAATCCTCATGACACAGCGCCCCATCTGCCTGATCACAGGTGCCTCCGCCGGAATTGGAGCCGCCTGTGCCCGGCTGGCAGCACCCGACTATGACCTTGTCCTGAATTACCGCAGCAACCACAGCGCGGCCGAGGCAGTCAAAGCGGACGCCGAAGCGATGGGTGCGCGCGCGATACTGGCACAGGGGGATGTCGCCGACCCCGCTGACATCGCGACGATCTACAAGACGGCGGATGAAGGCTTTGGCCGCATCGACGTTCTGATCAACAATGCCGGAATCGTCGATCAGACCGCCAGACTTACCGACATGACCCATGACCGGCTCACGCGGATGATGCATGTCAACGTCATCGGGGCCATGCTGGTTGCCAAAGAGGCGGTGATGCGGATGCAGGCGCAAGGTCAGGGCGGCGCGATCATCAACATTTCCTCGGCTGCGGCGCGGCTGGGGTCGGGCAACCAGTATGTGGACTATGCCGCCTCCAAGGCCGCCATCGACACCTTCACCAAGGGGCTGTCGGATGAGGTGGCGGCAGACAACATCCGGGTGATGTCGGTCCGCCCCGGCCTGATCGACACCGACATCCACGCCAAAGGGGGCGAGCCGGGGCGTGCGCAGCGCCTCGCGCACATGGTACCGATGAAGCGGGAAGGGTCTGCCGAAGAGGTCGCACGTGCGATCCTGTGGCTGGCCTCGCCGGACGCCAGCTACGTGACCGGGTCGACGCTCGACGTCACGGGTGGGCGCTGAGACACCCATGACACCCTACAGCTTTGAGACAAGCGGGCGAAATCGAAAGACGCTGGTGGCGCTTGTTGTTGTCTGGGCGCTCATTGCCACGGCCGTGCTGACAATCGACGCCTCGCTCTGGCTGGCGGGTCTGGTCGGTCTGTGCACGGTGCCGGCAGTTTACGACCTGATCGTGGGGCGCCGCTCGGGGGTTGCACTCAGCTCTGACGGGTTGCGCTGGTTTGCAGGCAAACGCACCGGCGAAATCACATGGGACAAGATCAGTCACATGCGCCTGGACACCCGGCTGGACTTTTCGGTGCGCGCAAGCGCCGTGCTGGTCTCGGGGCGCAAAGTGCGCCTGCCGCTCGAAGCCACACCGCAGGCCGATACGTTCGAGGAAGAACTCAAGGCCCGCGACATCAAGGTCGAACGTCACCACTTCTCCCTTTTGGGATGAACAGCCCGCCGCCTTTGCTGCGCGGACCTGTCAGCGAGGCTGGCCGGCGGTACGTGAACCGGACGGGGGCCAACCGCGCCAGAACGCGCC
>JBCBDZ010000259.1:0-3029 GCA_038529225.1 Pseudomonadota bacterium
TTCGATCTATGAACGTCGAAGAAAAGGAGGACATGAGCCGCTTTATCCTCGATGTGAACGACGAATTCGGCACCACGATTGCATTGATCGAACACGACATGGGTGTGGTGATGGACCTGTCGGATCGGGTTGTCGTCATGGATTACGGCAAGAAGATCGGCGATGGCACGCCAGATGAGGTCCGGGGCAATCAGGACGTGATTGATGCCTATCTGGGGGTGTCGCATGACTGACGTTTTGGGCCAGAACGAGTGTGCACAGAACGTGCACCGCATGTGCACCCATGTGCACCGCCTTGGTGCATTGGCGCCGTGGGGACTTCCAGTGCGCTTTAGGGCGCTGGCCATATGTGCGGCCCTTTGGGCGGGTCCGGCCATGGCCGAAGAACCGGCCATTTGTGATCCATCCCAACCCGGCATGGCTGATCTTTGCAACGTGATCGAAACACAATGCCTGCCCTATCTGGAAGACCCGGCGAGCCTGTCGCCGCGTGACATCATGCCGATCCCGCGCACCTTCCGCCGCTATTTCGAAAGCACGCTGAACACCTACGCGCTGGGCTATCAGGAAACCGATCTGGACCGCACATTGGTCGTGTTCATGTATGACGAACCGGCTTGCGAGATCATTTCCAGCGGCTTGAGCTATTCGGAACTTCTGTTGGCCTACACCGAGTGGCGCGCAGGGGTGGGTGCGCGATTTGTGTCGACCACCGGATTTGAGCCGGTCAGCCGCGTAACAATGGCGCGTGCGTATGCGGCCGCCTTTCTTGCCGCACCCCGCCGGGATGGACGCGTGACCGAGATCACGCTGAACTGGAACCTGACGTTTGAGGGGCTGACGCGGCTGCGGGTGAGTTATCAGCCGCTGCGCAATCATACGGCGGACTTGATGGGAGTGGCGTTGAAATGAGGACTGCATTCTACGCCAAGTTAACGGGCTGCTATTTGGTCTGTCTTGCGACGGGCCTTGGTCTTGGTTGGGTCATTTGGGGGCGAGCCCCGGACTATCCGGATCGCATCGCACAGATCATGCAGACCAACTGCCTGCCGTTTCCGGAGGATTTGGAGCTGGTCAGCGATGGGCTGATCGACGTGAATGGCCCGGACCTTTTGGCCTTTGCAGACGAAGCGACGGGTTTGCGCGTTTCTTTTTCTGCTGACGGGGCGGACCGACGTGCCTGCACAGTGTCCGACATCCTGCGACCGCAGGACTTGCAGATTTGGGCCGATATCTTTGAGCGAATGCAGATCGCATGGGCGCCACGGATCACGGTCTGGAATGGGGAGCCGCCTGTAACGATTGATTTGACGCGCGAGGGCGTAGGGTCACCGCATCTGATACTGCGTCCGCGTGGCGCTGAAGGGCACTACATGATGCTCTTTCGATCCAAGCATGAGCCTCTCGGCACTGACCTGACGGTTGGATATTCCAAATTCAATGCCCCGATTGGGAAAGAGGAGGCACTCTGATGCCAGACCAACTGATCTATGCAATGGAGGTGATGCTGAACGGGTTGATGGCCGGGGTGATGTATTCCCTTGTGGCTCTCGGCTTTGTTCTGATCTTCAAGGCCTCTGGTATTTTCAATTTTGCCCAAGGGGTGATGGCCCTGTTTGCGGCCATGACCCTTGTGGGCATCCAGACGGGGCAGGTGCCGTTTTATCATCTGATCAACGCGGTCTTTGGCACCAACATCCACTATTTCGGGTGGGAGATTCATTCGATCATCGCAATCATCTTTACAGTCGTCGTGATGATTGGCCTCGCCTGGGCGGTGCAGCGGTTCATCTTCAAGCATCTGGTGGGGCAGGAGCCGATCATCCTGTTCATGGCCACCATTGGTCTTGCCTATTTGCTGGAAGGCGTCGCGGACCTGATGTGGGGGTCCGAGATCAAGAAGCTGGATGTGTGTCTGTCTGATGCAACCTGTCTGCCCCAAGGCATCAACCTTGCCATTGACGAGGCGACCTTCAACATCTTTGGCTACGGGTTCTTCATCGACAATCTGGACATCACGGCGACCATCATCGCGATCCTGCTGGTGGCCGTGCTGGTGGCGTTTTCCCAGTACACCAAGCAAGGCCGCGCCATGCGCGCTGTGGCGGATGACCACCAGGCTGCTTTGTCCGTGGGCGTGTCGCTCAACTACATCTGGATTCTGGTGTGGTCGGTTGCCGGCTTTGTCGCGCTGGTTGCGGGCATTATGTGGGGCGCGAAGTCGGGCGTGCAGTTTTCGCTGTCCCTGATCGCGCTCAAGGCTTTGCCGGTTCTGATGCTGGGGGGCTTCACCTCGATCCCCGGAGCCATTGTCGGCGGGCTGATCATCGGTGTGGGCGAGAAGCTGTTCGAGTTCTTCATGTCCTCGAGTGATCTGGCGGGGGCCTTGTTCGGGTTTACCATGAACGCGACCGAGAACTGGTTTGCCTATGTGCTGGCGCTCATCTTCCTCGTGTTTCGCCCGCAAGGCCTGTTCGGGGAGAAGATCATTGAGCGCGTTTGATCGCACTGGGAACTGCGTGCAGCGCCGCTGCACGACACCCCCCCGCCCGATGCCTTTCTATCCGTCGAGTTGCCGGAACAGCATGACCGTAATGGCGGCCAACACGGTGATGGCGAGCGTCGCGGACAGCATCACATCCCCGGTCAACATCAGCGTCGCACCGGCGCATACGGTCACCACCATGACGCAAAGCAGCAGCATCGGCCACAGGGTGGCCCGCGTGGTGCGCGATGGCTCCGGCTCTGGTGCATACGCGCCATCGTCAGCGTCCGGCACGGAGTCCAGCAGCTCCGCCTTGGCGGCGGCCAGATCAATGGCGCTCAGTTCGCCGCGCGCATGCGCAGCCTCCAGACGCCGCATGTCGTCAAGTATGGCAGTCATGGTTCCCACTCCGTTTTCCCGCGCTCAAAGTGGCAGGCGGATTGGGGCGAAATGTGGCGAAATGGCGAAAGCTGGGGTCTTGGTTAAGACCGTGAGCGAGGGGCCAGCCCCTCTTGCGCCCGGGGCGCAAATCACCTCGTGGCAC
>JBCBDZ010000260.1:0-3104 GCA_038529225.1 Pseudomonadota bacterium
GGAACTGGCGCTGAGCGCGGACATCATCCTTGCCGCTGACCACGCACAGTTTGCGCTGCCTGAAATCCGGTCTGGCACCGTCGCGGACGCGGCCTCGGTCAAGCTGCCCAAGCGAATCCCTTACCACATCGCGATGGAGTTACTGCTGACCGGACGCTGGTTCGACGTGCAAGAGGCGCACCGCTGGGGCCTCGTAAACGAAATTGTGCCCGGTGACGCTCTGATGGAGCGAGCTTGGGATCTTGCCCGCCTGCTCGCCTCCGGCCCACCTCTGGTTTACGCTGCCATCAAGGAAATCGTGCGCGACGCGGAAGACGCCAAATTTCAGGACGCGATGAACCGGATTACCAAAAGCCAACTTGCCTCGGTCGAAACGCTTTACCGCTCAGAAGATCAGCTTGAAGGGGCCAAGGCCTTTGCCGAAAAGCGTGATCCGGTCTGGAAGGGGCGGTGACAGTCGGCTCAATGGCTGATCCGACCATCCACCGGTAACCCGCTGGGCACGCTTGACGGGATACCCAAATGGCCAACCTTGGCTTTGTCGCCCGTCAAAGCTTCGAGGAACGCCACAATCGCATCCACTTCGGCGTCTTGCAAAATCGGGGTTACTCGAGTGGCCGCCGCGCGTTGCCGCGCCATCTCGCGGCTGTCCTGCCAAACCGCAAAATCAATCGCTGCCAACCATGGAACTTCCGGCAAGGCAGCCTGTTCCGGGGTCCACGTGTCGAAGGCGGCGCTTGGGTTCATGTGATGGCGCACGATCCCCTCAAGGGTCGGATAGGCCCCGTTGTGCCCATAGGGTGCCGTCAGCGCCACGTTGCGCAGCATAGGCGTGCGGAAGGCATAAGCATCCTCAAGCCGGTTGCTTTCCCCCATATGTCCAACATCGCGCACCATAGGGTCCCATTGACGGGTGCGTCCCGGGCCAAAGGGTGGCAGTCCAAGGGCGTGAAATCCCTGATCCGTCATCAGCGGCCCGCTGTGGCAGTCACTGCACCCGGCGGCTCCGTAAAACAGGTCCATCCCATCAATCTGAACCGGGGTCATGGCCGAGGGATCACCAGCCAGATAAGCATCAAACGGACTGTCAAAACTGGTCCACTCAGCGATCATGAAGGCGCTCAGCGCATTGGCAATATCCGCGATGGTGATGTCCGACGATTTCTCGATATGCGGATAAGCATCTGCAAACATCCCCGCGTAATCCGCGTTGTGACGCACGCGGTCAGTCAGGATGGGCCATGCATAGTCGATGCGATTATGTACCGCTCCGGCGACCTCGTTCTCCTTGGGGTTTCCTGCCATCTCGAACTGCGCAACGAGAGGAAAGATCGCCTGCGCCGCCAGCAGGTTCTCTAGCCCCTCGGGCAGCCGCTCCTCTGCCGGAGAGTTGAAGCCGTTCTCATATGTGTCCGCGATGCTCAGGCGGCCGTCATGGAACATCACGTTCAGGTCCCGTGCCCCGAGGTTCCACAATCCCGGCGCGTTGCGCGGGATACGTTTGCGGATGCGGTCCTCGCCTATGCCGGGCGTGCGTTGCGGCCCCAATCCGACACCGCCCTCACCGATCCCAAGGCTCAGGCCGTCGCCCGTGCCCAGATCCGGGTGGTGGCATGTCGAGCAGGCGATGTTCTGGTTGCCCGACAGGATACGGTCATAGAACAAGAGTTGGCCGAGTTTGGCTTGTGCTGCCTCTACGGGAATGAAATCATCCTGCGTCAAAGGGCGCGGCAATTCCGTTGCCCAGACAGGCGCCGCGCACAGGAGGACAACATGCGTAAACTTGCCATAGCTCTGGCGTTTCTGGCCGCCCCGGCCTTTGCCGAACTGGAACAGGCGCGCGACCTGATGGAGGCCGGCGCCTATGAAGCGGCCTATGAGGCGCTGTGGCCAGCGGCGCGATCGGGCAATGCCGAAGCCGAAGAGTTGATCGGCGTTCTCTACGCGCTTGGCCTCGGGGTCGAGCGGGACGATGAGCGGGCATTCGAGTGGTACCTGCGCGCCTCGATGAAGGGGCATCCGGGCGCTCAGTCCGGCGTTGGCTGGTACTATGAGGTCGGGCGCGGCATGCCTGCGCCTGACCTCGTGCGCGCCTACATGTGGTACACCCTTTCGGCCATCGGCGGCGACCCTGACGCGGCCATCAGCCTCGAAGAGGTGGTCAAGAAAATGACGAAGGATGAGATTGATCGCGCGCATATTCTGGTCGCTGACTACAAGGTGTGGATGTATCCGTTCCGCTAGAGTTTGGCAGGGCCTTTGCGGTTTGAAAAGGACAAGAAAACCGGTTCGAACAATCTGACATGGTCTTTTCGCCTGTCCGCAGGACCTTCGCCAGGGCCAGGTGAGAAAAGGCCGCCCCGGATGGAACGGCCTTTGTCGTTTCCTCGCAAGGCGGGCGTGTCGCCCGCCCCCCTCAGTTCAGGTCAGCGTCGCGGGCTGCATTGACGTCCGCTTCCGCTTCTGCAACGGCCGTTTGAAGTGCGGCAAGGATTTCATCCCCACGGGCCACGTTGGCTGTGAACCAGTCATTGACCGGTGCCGCTGCTTCGGCAAAAGCCGCCTTTTGCTCCGGCGTCGGCACATAGAGGTCACCACCGCCAGCGACGAACTCTTCATAGGCTGCGATCGACTTGCGCTTGGGCGAGGCGAAAGTGGCCTGTTGCAGGGCGTAAAAACCGTCCACGACAACCCGGCGCATATCTTCCGGCATTGCCATGAAGTTCTGGTTGCTCATCCACCACAGGGCACCCATGTAGGCGTGGCCGTCCAGGGTCACGTATTGCAGGCCCGCATCCGGGAATTTCATGCCCATGATGTCGGTGATGCCGTTCTTGGACCCTTCCACAACGCCGGTCTGGAACGATGTGAACAGTTCAGGCCACGGGATTGGGGTCGGGGACGCGCCCAGTGCCTTGACCAGCTCCTGAGGCAGGTCGGCGACCACGGTGCGGATCTTCAACCCGTCCATGTCCGAAGGTTCGGCCACACGGCGCTGCGTGTTGGCAAAGTTGCGCCAGCCACCGGTGTTGCCGATGGTCATCAGCCGGATCGCGTCGCCGGAATCCTCCAGCGCCATGTCGCGCATGGTGCGCACGAAATCA
>JBCBDZ010000261.1:0-3099 GCA_038529225.1 Pseudomonadota bacterium
TGTCTGCATGGCGCCGTGCTTGCGCGCAGGCAGGCAGAAGCGCGCGTCATGCTGGGCCTTTATGCGATGGCTGCCTTGTCGCTGTTCTGGTCCTCGATCCTGTTGTGGCTTTGGCTGGTGCCGGTGCTGATTGCCCAACCGGTTCTGCGCCTGTATCTGCTGGCAGAACACGGCCACTGCCCTACCGTCGCGGACATGCTGGAAAACACGCGCACGACACTCACCACCCGTCTGGTGCGCTGGCTGGCGTGGAACATGCCCTACCACGCCGAACACCACAGTTTCCCGTCTGTACCGTTCTACCGCCTGCCCGACCTCCATGCGTATCTGGCACCGCACTTGAAATCAGTCTCGAACGGGTATTCGGAATTTACGTCGCACTACGCGCGGAGTTTGGAGCGCTGAACGTACCGCCGCCCACAGCTGCGCGCACACCGGTGGTCCCCGGACAGGACGTCGGCATCCCCCGCGCCACGCGCACTGCCAGAAAGGCAAAAGCCTGCGCTTCGAGCATATCCCCATCAAGACCAACCGCCTCGACCGGTTTGACAGGGCAATCAAGCGACACCTCAAGCATCTTCATCAGCACCGGGTTATGACGCCCGCCTCCGGTGACCAGAACGGATGTGGGCGGCGCGGGGCAATGCTGCATCGCTTCGGCAACCCCGGCGGCACACATGGCCGTGAGGGTGGCGGCGGCATCGGCATCGCCGAGTTCGCGCACCAGACCCACCATCTCGGCAAAATCATTGCGATCCAGTGACTTGGGCGGCATCCGCGCAAAGAAAGGTTCGGCCAGAAACAACTCGAGCGCACCGTCTTCGACCGTGCCACGTGCGGCCAGCGCGCCGTCCTTGTCATAGGGCTGACCCAGCCGGGTCAGCATCAGATCGTTGAGCGGTGCATTTGCGGGGCCGGTGTCAAAAGCAAGCAGCGCGCCCTCCGCTTCCGGTGCGTCCCGGGTCGGATCGACCCAGGTGATGTTGCCCACACCGCCAAGGTTGAGAAAAGCGATCGGCGCCGTGGCCCCCATCCATTTGGCGCAGGCAAAGTGGAAGAACGGGGCCAGAGGCGCGCCCTCGCCGCCCAGTTCCACGTCAGCGGTGCGGAAATCCCAGACCACGGGTGTCTGAAGGGCGTCCGCCAGCGCGGCCCCGTCGCCCAGTTGCAATGTGCCTTGAAGACGCGGCGCATGGGCAATCGTCTGCCCGTGAAAGCCGATGAGGTCCACATTTTCGAACCCGCCCAGAACCTCCGTATGCGCGGCCATAACGACATCACGGGCAGGCTCCAGCACTGGCCCGGTCCATTGACCCAAGGCGGCGCGCAGAACCTGCTGTTCGTCGGCAGAGTAGGCACGATACCCGGACGGCCCAAAGCCGGAAATGCGCACGCCGTCCGTGTCCAGTACCGCCGCATCCACACCGTCAAGCGACGTGCCTGACATCGCCCCCAAGGCACGAATGACGGCCCCTTTGTCCTTGACCCTTTCCATGGCCTTTTCCTTTGCTCGCCTGCCCCTTATAGACAGCGCCACGCCCGCTGATCTGCCTGCACAGTGGGCCAGCACCGCCGCAAGGACAAGCTATGACATACACGCCCCGATCCGATTTCCTGCACGTGATGCAATCGCGTGGGTTTCTGGCCGACTGCACCGATCTGCAGGGCCTTGATGAAACCCTGCTGAGCGGATCACACCCGGCCTATATCGGCTTTGATGCCACGGCCAAGTCATTGCATGTGGGCTCTCTCATCCAGATCATGATGCTGCGCTGGTTTCAGAAAACGGGGCACAGGCCGATTACCCTGATGGGCGGTGGCACGACCAAGGTAGGCGATCCGTCCTTCCGTGCGGATGAGCGCCCGCTGCTGGGTCCCGAACAGATCGACGAAAACATCGCCGGCATCAAGCAGGTGTTCTCTGCCTATATCGACTATGATGCAGGCGCGCAGATGCTGAACAACGCTGAATGGCTGGACGACCTGAACTATCTCGATTTTCTGCGCGATATCGGGCGGCATTTTTCGATCAACCGCATGCTGAGCTTTGAAAGCGTCAAGTCGCGGCTGGACCGGGAACAATCCCTGTCCTTCCTTGAATTCAACTACATGATCCTGCAAGCCTACGATTTCATGGAACTCCACCGCCGCTATGGCTGTATCCTGCAAATGGGCGGGAGCGACCAATGGGGCAACATTGTTAACGGTATCGACCTTACACGCCGGGTAATCGAAGGCGAAGTGTTCGGGCTGACCTCGCCGCTGCTGACCACGTCGGACGGCAAGAAGATGGGCAAATCCCAGTCCGGTGCTGTCTGGCTGAACGCTGACATGCTCTCTCCTTACGAGTTCTGGCAATTCTGGCGCAACACGACGGATGCGGATGTGGGCCGTTTCCTGAAGCTTTACACCGAATTGCCGCTGGATGAATGCGACCGCCTTGGTGCGCTGGAAGGGTCCGAGATCAATGAGGCCAAGGTGCGGCTTGCCACGGAAATCACTGCGCTGCTGCACGGGGCGCAGGCGGCGCAAGCCGCTGCGGACACCGCACGCGACGTGTTCGAAAAAGGCGGTGTCGGGGATGACCTGCCAACGCTCAGCCTGAGCGCAGCCGATATCGCGGACGGTATCTCCATTGTGCAACTGATCGTCAAATCAGGCCTGGCCGGGTCGGGCAAAGAGGCCAAGCGCCTGATCGCCGAAGGGGGCGCGCGCCTCAACGACGCCCCGCTCAGCAATGCAGGCCTGATGATCGACGCTACGGCACTGGCGTCCCCCATCAAGCTTTCGGCCGGCAAAAAGCGCCACGCGCTGGTGCAACTGGACTAACGCCTTGTCTCGGAGCCGGCCTCGCTTGAGCTTTGAAGAGACGGGGCATGGCGGGCGGGACAAGGAAAATCGCCGAGGGACCCGCGCCAGCGGGATGCGGTTATTTTCCTTGGCGCGACCGGCAGGCTCTGTCACGCAAAAGATCATGTGAGGACGGGTGCGGGACATATGCATTGTCTTGGTGAGGCAGAAGCGATCACCCAATCAAAAATGTCGTGCGCCTGAAAGGCGCCCCTTTGGATCACAGCCGGTCCAGCACCGCGCGGGCCG
>JBCBDZ010000262.1:0-3070 GCA_038529225.1 Pseudomonadota bacterium
GCGAGCCCTTTGCTCAGCCACATCTCGATTGTGTGCATGTCGCGGATGCCGCCGCCCAGCTGTGCCGGGACAGGGCAGGCCTTGAGGATCGCTTCGACCGGGGTCGCGTTGACCGGCGTGCCCGCAAAGGCCCCATTGAGGTCCACCAGATGCAGCCACTGGCACCCGGCGTCGACAAAGGCGCGCGCCTGCGCGGCAGGATCGTCGTTGAACACGGTGGCCCGGTCCATGTCTCCGTGCACGAGGCGCACGGCCTGTCCGTCCTTGAGGTCGATGGCGGGGTATAGGATCATGGGGCAGCCCTTGTTCTGTGTGGTGCGGCATCTGTCACCTTGCGTCACAAATTGCAACGCGACCTTGCGTCAGTATTGCGCGGACATGGCGGAATACAGCACTGTCGCCGCCATACCAAGGGAGGACTCCAATCATGAAATACACGTCGACACTCGCGACACTGCTGCTGCTGGCCAGCCCCGCACTGGCCGACCCCGTGCACGGCACATGGAAAACGACCGCCGATGACAACGGCAATTACGGTCACATCCAGGTGACGGACTGCAACGGCAAGGTGTGCGGCACACTGGTCAAATCCTTTGATGCAAGCGGCGCGGCGCTGGACACTGAAAACACAGGGCGCAAGATCATCTGGGACATGCAAGCCGATGGCAGCGGCGCCTATTCGGGCGGCAAGGTCTATTCGCCGGACCGGGACAAGACCTACAATTCCAAGATGCAATTGAACGGCAACAAGCTGTCCGTGTCCGGCTGCGTGCTGGGAATCTGCCGCGATGGCGGCACGTGGACCCGCCTGAACTGATCATTTCTGACAAGCACCAGAGTCAAAACCCGCGTCCCAAGCGCGGGTTTTTTGTACCCAGCCGTGCGGCTAAAGCTTGGAGGAGATGATGCCGGTGTTGAACCCGCCCATGCGCAGCTCGCCAAACAGGCGCTGATACTCGATCTTGGGACAACGATCCTGAATGACCGTCACACCCCGCGCGCGGGCTTTGGATGCGGCTTGCGGATGCGTCACGCCGATCTGCATCCAGATCGTCTTGAGGTCGGGCAAGGCCTCCAATGCCGCGTCGACCACGTCGCCCGCAGCCTCTGACCTGCGAAAGATGTCCACCATGCCTACTGCGACCGGCAAGTCTTCGAGACTGGCGACAAAGGTCTCTCCAAACAGCGCCTGCCCTGCATAGACCGGGTTCACCGGATACACCTTGAAGCCCTTGAGGCTCAGATATCGGGCGACAAAGTAGCTGGGGCGCACCGGGTTCGCCGAGACACCCACCACCGCGACAGAGGATGCCGCGCGCAGGATGTCGCGCAAATGCTGGTCTGAATAGTGTTCGCTCATGCCTGTCCTCGTGTTCCGACGGGAACCCTGACAAAAAAACGCCCCGTTCGCAAAGCGAAAGGGGCGCGAGGTGTGGAACGAGGGACAGTGATTAACCTGCAGGTGTTCCAAACCTGCGGCTCACATCTGAAAATAAGAGCATTTCGGCTCTGAAAAAGATGTCTCTCAAATCTGTGAACGCTTCGTTAACGCCGATCGGCAAAAATCCGCGCGTGGGCCATCAGTCGAAAATGTCTTCAATGATATCAAAGGCGTCTTCGAACAGGTCCCCCCAGCGCGATTTTTTGCGTTTGACCGATTTCTTTCTCGGCTTGGGCTGTTTGGTCTTTTTGGGACTCTTTTGATGCAAGGCAGAAGGCTTGGCCAACGCGCGATCTGCGCGTTTGTCACGCGGCAGCATCTTGAGATTGTGGAGCGGCGCGCCGCAGTTCGAACAGGTCAGTTCGTGACGGCCATCCTCGGCCATCACAAGGGCTGCACGGGTGCCGCAATAACAGCAGGTCGCAATTTTCGTTGGATAGGCGATGACGGGCCTCTTAGCTGTGATCCTTGGATGCATATAAGGCGATTGCCGCCGCATTTGAGACGTTGAGAGAGCCAAAAACACCGCCCGCGTCAATCCGCACCAGCATATCGCAGGTCTGGCGGGTCTTTTCACGCAAACCCGGCCCTTCGGCCCCCAGAACCAGCGCCACGGCGCGGTCCTTTTGGCCTGCAAGGGCGGTTTCGATGGTCTGTTCGGCCTCTCCGTCCAGACCTAACACAAGATAGCCCATGCCCTGCAACTCGATGATGGCATCCGCCAGATTGCGCACCCGCAAATAGGGCTGGCGTTCCAGTGCGCCCGAGGCGGTCTTGGCCAGTGCGCCCGTCTCCGGGGCCGCGTGATGGCGCATCCCGATTACGGCGGACGCCCCCAGCACCTCGGCCGAGCGCAGGATGGCACCGACGTTGTGCGGGTCGGTCACACGGTCCAAAAGGATGAGGCGCGGCGTGTCCGCCCCGATGGCCACATCCGCCAGACTGCCCCATTCAAGCGGTTTGACCTCCAGCGCGGCCCC
The DNA here is from genome assembly GCA_038529225.1 of Pseudomonadota bacterium. Classification (GTDB taxonomy): domain Bacteria; phylum Pseudomonadota; class Alphaproteobacteria; order Rhodobacterales; family Rhodobacteraceae; genus Tateyamaria. The sequence continues at coordinate 2,422 of JBCBDZ010000262.1, forward strand.
CTGATGAACGGATCCCGGATCAAGCGGTGCCGGGAACTTGCGCGCATCGACAACCTCGGGCGTGAGTCCGGCAGTTTCGATGGCGTCCGACAGTTTGCCTTGCGCATTCCGGGTGACGATCAGTTTCAACTTGATGCGGGCCGGGTTCATCAACGCATCGCGCACCGCATGCAGCCCGAACAGCCACACGGTCGCGGCCGCATCCGCCTTTTTGGCCTGCTCTTTCTGAACAACCCATTTGGGTTTTTTCATAGTGTCCTCATCTCAGCCGTTCTTGGGCCACGGATGGCTTGATTTTCTGCCTTGACCCTTGAATTGGAGGGCGATACTCACGCGCTCACGCTGCCGGGGTTCGTACCCTAATGGCGCAGTGGGCGACAGGCCGCAAGGTGTGGCAGGGGACTGTAACTCCCTCGCGGAGACGCACGCCTGGTTCGATTCCAGGGTCGCCCACCATCTCACCCTTTACAGTTCTCACGCCGGTATTGGGCACGCATGTATCGATTGCGGCACCCGATCGATCCCCCGGATCGATCCTGCGCCCGGACCACGTGACAGCGCCCACCTGCGGTTCCCTCGCGGAGACGCACGCCTGGTTCGATTCCAGGGTCGCCCACCATCTCACCCTTTACAGTTCTCACGCCGGTAT
>JBCBDZ010000263.1:0-2996 GCA_038529225.1 Pseudomonadota bacterium
CCATCGCCGCTTCGGCCTCTTGCAGATCAAGGCCCGGGACCGGGGCACAACGCTGGACGATACCACCTTTGATGTGGTGATTGTCCCGGTCCCGGGCCTTGATCTGCAAGAGGCCGAAGCGGCGATGGATGCCGTTCTTGCTCAGTTCCTGATCGATGGCGTGGACGAGGAACAGCTCGACCGGATCAAGTACCAGTTGCGCGCAAACCAGATATATGAGCACGACAATGTTGACGGGATCGCCCGGCGCTATGGCGCGGCCATGGCTGTCGGCCTGAGCGTGGATGACATCCAGGCATGGCCCGACATCCTGCAGGCCGTGACACCCGAAGACATCATGGAGGCGGCGCGCGACGTCTTTGTCCGCGAGGCCTCGGTCACGGGGTGGCTGACCCGTCCGATCACCCCTCAGGAGGTGAGCCAATGACCCGACTTTTCTTTGCCTTGGCCGTGGCCTTTGCGGCTGCTTTGCCTGCCCGCGCCGACGTTCAGATCGAAGAAGTGGTCAGCCCCGGCGGTATCACCGCGTGGCTGGTCCGCGAACCGTCGATCCCTTTCATGGCAATCGAGCTGCGGTTTCGCGGTGGTGCATCCCTGGATGAGCCGGACACACGCGGAGCCATCAATCTGATGACGGGTCTTCTGGAAGAAGGGGCTGGCGATCTTGATGCCCGCGCCTTTGCCCGCGCGCAGGAAAGCCTTGCCGCCTCTTTTGGCTATGATGTGAGCGACGACGCGCTGTCGGTGTCCGGAACCTTTCTGACCGAAAACCGTGATGAAGCAGTTGAATTGCTCCGCAAGTCCATCGTTGAACCCATATTTGCACCGGACGCCCTTGAACGGGTGCGCGAACAGGTGCTTACCGGTCTGCGTTCGGACGCCAAAGACCCGGACGAGATTGCGCGCCGGGCGTTTGATGCCATGGCGTACGGAGATCATCCTTATGCCACTGACTATGCCGGGACGATCGACAGTGTTGCGGCGCTGACGCGTGACGACATGCTAAACGCCCACCGTGCGGTTTTTGCGCGGGATCGCCTGTATGTGGGTGTTGCTGGTGACATCACACCCGAAGAGTTGGGTCCACTGCTGGACACCCTGCTGGGCGCGTTGCCTGAAACCGGCGCACCGATGCCGGAGCCTGCACCGATCCTGATTGAGGGTGGCACGACCGTTGTGGAGTTCGAGACCCCGCAATCGGTTGCGATTTTTGGCCAGCGCGGCATTGCGCAGGACGATCCCGACTATTTTGCGGCCGCCGTGCTGAATCAGGTGCTTGGGGCCGGTGGGTTTGAAAGCCGCCTGATGGACGAGGTCCGCAAGAAACGTGGGCTGACTTACGGTGTCTATTCCTTCCTTGTGCCGCAGGACTATGCCGCAACGCTGCAAGGACAGGTGGCGTCATCAAATGAAAGCATTGCAGAGGCTGTTTCGGTGATCCGTGACGAGTGGGCGCGCGCCGCCGCCGACGGGATCACCAAGGAAGAACTGGACGCAGCCAAGACCTACATCACCGGCGCCTATCCGCTGCGGTTTGATGGCAACCGTCCGATCGCGCGGATCATGGTCGGCATGCAGATGCTGGGTCTGCCAATCGACTACATCGCGACCCGCAACGACAAAGTGAATGCGGTGACGCTTGAAGATGTGTCTCGTGTGGCGGATGAGTTGCTGGAGCCCGAGAACCTGCACTTTGTCGTGGTGGGTCAACCGGTTGGCCTCGAAAGCTCTGTTGCCAATTGAGTGCTGCGCACACGCGATGTCTTGCATCCGCACGATGTGCGGGTGCATTTGGGGCTTTGCCCCCGCAGTTTCACTGCTCCCCCATGGTATTTGGGGTCAAGAGAAGTAAGGTGCGTTATTCCCCGTACGGGACCCAGATGGTTTTGACCTCTGTCGCCGCCTGAAGGAAGCTGCGCCCTTCCCCATCCGCGGTCATCCAGTCGCGTGTGGTTGCGTTGTTGACCCAAGTGCGTTTGAGGTTCCCAGCCGCCCCCTGTTCAATCTCTTTGGCGAGGTCCCTGCCCGAAAACGACCAGACCGCGTCGACGTTGAGGTGTTTGGCCATGTGCGGTGCGAGGTCTGCGTGATCCCCGGTCAGGATGTTGACCACGCCCGCGGGCACATCTGAGGTTTCCAGCACCTGGTAGAAGTCCGTCGCAGCCAGTGGGAAGGGTTCGGAGGCTGCCAGCACCACGCGGTTCCCCATGGCGATTGCGGGTGCCATGCAGGAGATCAGCCCGAGCAGGGGGGCGTCGTCCGGACACAGGGCCGCGATGATCCCGGTGGGTTCGTTCATCGCCAGAGCAACGCCGCGCAGGGGCACGCCCTTGGCCGCCCCGTCGTATTTGTCCGCCCATGCTGCGTAGGTGAACAGGCGCTGGATTGACGCTTCGACCTCTTTGCTGCCGGTCTTGCCGCCTTGCATCGCGTCGAGCCGTACTGCGAATTCATCCGCGCGCGCGGACAGGTTTTCGGCGATGTAGTAGAGGATTTGTGCGCGCAGGTGCCCTGTGGTTTTGCCCCAGCCTTTGGCCGCCTGCGCGGCCTCGACCGCGTTGCGCACATCCTTGCGGTTGGCGAGGCTGGATTGGCCCACAAGCGCGCCGTTTTTGCCGTAGACGTTGCGGGAATAGCCTCCGTCGGGGCGTGCCTGTTTGCCACCGATGTAGAGCTTGGCCGTGCGGTCAAGCGGGTCGGTGGGGGTATCTTTGCCCTTGTAGGCTACGATGGGTTTGAGTGGTTTGGAGGCAGTCTTGGGCTTGGTGTAGGCCAGCAGCCCTTCCCAGCCCCCTTCACGTCCAACCCCGCTTTCGCGCACGCCGCCAAAGCCTGCGGCGGCGTCAAAGAGGTTCGTGGCGTTCACCCAGACCACGCCTGCGGCCAACAACACCCGCTACGGGCTGGCCGCAACGCTCTGGAGCGAGAACGTTAACCTCGCCCTCGACATCGCGCCAAAGCTGGCCGCAGGCGTGGTCTGGGTGAACGCCACGAAC
>JBCBDZ010000264.1:0-2994 GCA_038529225.1 Pseudomonadota bacterium
GGGGCAACTGCAACCAGTTCGATCACCCTCGGGAGTGCTACAGACGAGACGCGATTGCGCTTTGTATACGAGCATCTGACAGCAACTTCGAATACGCTTCCGTATGCCCCTGCAGAGGCCGTGTGGACGTTCACCGCCCGCGATCCCGCCCGACAAAGTGAGGTTGATGCAGTCGTCGCGAAGGTGCCGCCTCGCCCGTCCGGTTTTGCGGGCTTCCTGGCCGAGGTTGCGCAATCCCTGAACGGTCAGCCGAACTCGGCCGTTCGTCTGACGGACGGAGCGGCCTCCATCGCGCTGGTAACGGCAATCTACGCTTCACATCGCAGCGGTATGCCTGTCAGGTTGCCCTTGGATGCCGATCATCCGATGTATGACGGGTGGCAACCGTGACGCGGATTGGTGTGGCGGGTGCCGGTCTGATCGGGCGGCAGCATATCTCAGCGATTGCGCGCACGCCGAACGTGACTTTGTCCGCAGTGCTTGATCCTTCGGTGTCGGACACGGAGTGGTCGCGGGTTCATGATCTGCAAGGGCTTGCAGCTCAGTCTGACGGAGTCATTCTTGCGGTACCCAACCCGCTCCATGCACCAATGGCCAGAGAGTTGATCAAATTCGGGTGTCCGATGCTGATCGAAAAACCGCTGACGGGTTCTGCCGCCGAAGGTGCTGATCTGGTCGCAACCCAAAGCGATGTACCCATCCTCGTGGGCCATCATCGACGATACAACCCGCTGATCATCAAGGCCAAGCAGATTATCGAATCCGGGGTCTTGGGCAGGCTTACTGCGGTGCATGGACAATGCTGGCTCCCTAAACCGGACCAATATTACGAGGCTGATTGGCGGCAGGGGGCTGGTGCAGGACCGCTGTTTATCAACCTGATTCATGATGTGGATGTGTTGATGCATCTGTGTGGCCGGATTTCGAGTGTACAAGCCTTGGAAAGCAACGCAGTTCGCGGGGCCGAGGCTGAGGAAGTCAGCGTTGCCATTCTCCGCTTTGCAAGCGGAGCCCTCGGAACCGTGAACCTGTCTGATGTTGCCCTTGGGCCGTGGAGTTGGGAGCTGACGGCAGGCGAAAATCCGGCATACCCTAAGACGGACGAATCCGCGTATCTCATCGGCGGTACCCATGGGTCACTGTCTCTTCCAAACCTGACCGTATGGAGTCAGGAGAACGGACCCGATTGGTGGGCGCCAATCGTACAAACGCGTCACCCCTTGCCTTTGAGTGATCCGCTTTCAGCCCAGATCTCTCATTTCGCCGAAGTTATTGCGGGGCGTGCAAAGCCGTTGGTAAGTGCAGCAGACGGATTACGGGCCGTTCAGGTGATCGAGGCCATCAAGCAGGCGGCGCAAACCGGTTCATCAGTCGAAATCTGCTGAAAATCCGCATCGATTTCAGACAGACTTGTGCTAATCTGATGCCGCGCGCTTGGGCGTGCCGCGATAGGGCAGGGGGTGTCTTTTGGACCTGCCCGGCGTCCGCGGATGACGTGAAACCCCACCGAAAAAACGGATGAGAAAGGGAGCATCTGATGCCATCAGTGGGTGTTATCGGTTTGGGTGATATGGGCAGTGGGCTGGCCAGAAACCTGATTAAACACGGATTTGAAACCTGGGGGCGCGACCTGATACCGGAGCGCCACAACGCCTTTGCCAAGGGGGGTGGCCATCCCGTTGCCTCGACAGCCGAGGTGGGCGCAAATTCTGACTACGTATTTGTCATGGTGATGAAGGGATCTGAGGCGCATGACGTAATACTTGGAAAAGGTGGGTTGTCCACTTCCATGGCGCCAGGCGGCACCATATTGCTGACCTCGACAATCAAGCCGGCCGAAGCACGTGCCATTGCCGAGGGGCTCAAAGATACCGGCCTCAAGCTGATCGACAGCCCCGTCTCGGGTGGGTATCCGGGCGCGCAAGGCGGCACTCTTACCATGATGGCGGCCGCACCTGACAACGTTTTGGGCGATGCGCGGCCGGTGATGGAGGCTGTGTCCGCTTCCATACACCATGTTGGGACGGCTCCGGGTGAGGGTCAGGTGGTCAAAGCGTGCCTGCAGTCTCTCATTGGCTCTATCTTTTCGGCAACCTTTGAGGCCGCAGCACTGGCCGCCAAAGCAGGTGTTCCGGGACAAGTGATATTGGATGTGTTTTCCACCTCGTCCGCCGGGTCTGGCATCACCAACAACGCGCTGGAAAAGATCATCGACCGCCGGTTTGAAGGGACGGGCAGTCACATCAACACGATGCATAAGGACCTTACGATTTCGATGGCTCTGGGTGAAGAACTTGGCGTACCGCTCCATACGGCAGCGGCTGCTATGCAGATATTCCACGCAGGGCGCACCCGACATCCTGACGGAGATAACTGGGTTGCCACGCGGGTGATCGAAGAGATCGTGGGCGCTGAGTTGCACCGTGACAGCGCGAAGACCACGCGATGAAGTTAGGCGTTATCACGGACGGTATCAGCCGGGATTTGCCCCACGCAGTGGACGTCATGGACGAATTCGGGTTGAACTATGCCGAGTTGCAATTCGTCGGCGAAACCGAAGTCGGTGACCATTCGGCAGAAGAAATCAAGGAAATCGACAGCCTGCTGCGCGACCGTGGCAAGCCTGTCAGTTGTCTTTCGCGTCACATCTTTGCCGGCACAACATCTGCGAACCGGCCCGGTGATGCCTTGCACACACAGCATATGGATGCGCTCAAACGGGTGATCGACATGGCCCATGTTGTTGGAAGCCCACTCGTGCGCATCATGACCCCAAAAAAGGAACAGATTCTGTGGGGTCGCAATGGGGCGGAACAGTGGAATGTGGCCAAAGGCGCCTGGGATCAGGTGGCCCCGTTGATCGCTCCGGCGGTGGAGTTGGCGCGCGGTGCGGGGATCACTCTGGTCGTTGAGACCGGCAATGGAACAATGGTCAATTCCAACTACACGGCCCGCAAGTTGATCGAAGAGCTGGATGCCGCAGATGCATTGAAG
>JBCBDZ010000265.1:0-2994 GCA_038529225.1 Pseudomonadota bacterium
CCTGCTGGACATCGCGGACGGATTGGCGCAGGCGGGCCTTGGTATCGAAGCGTTCGGCGGGGACGCCGTGGCGGTGCGCGAAACGCCTGCCATTCTGGGTGAGGTCGACGCAGCAGCCATGATCCACGACATTCTGGACGAGTTGTCTGACCTTGGATCCAGCCAGTCCGTGCAGGCCAGGATCGAAGCGGTCCTGTCGCGGGTGGCTTGCCATGGCTCTGTCCGTTCAGGACGCCGGATGCGGGGTGAAGAGATGAACGCACTCCTGCGCGAGATGGAGGCGACCCCCCACTCCGGGCAGTGCAATCACGGGCGGCCCACATATGTCGAGCTCAAGCTGGCCGACATCGAACGGCTGTTTGGACGCACATGATCCAGATCGGCGACATGGCGATCGACATGAGTGATCCGTTGCTCATGGCAGCCCTGTTCGGTGCCGCAGTTCTGTTTCTGATCGTTGTACTGTTGATCGCCGCATTGCGGGCCGCAGGTCGCTCGGCGCGGGCCTCCGAACCGCTGGCCCGGCAATTGGGGTATCTCGGTCAGCATGTGCAGGGTCTGGCACAGGGTCAGGAAGGGCTGCGCGCCTCGATCCAGACCGTGTCGGACACCGCCACCAACGGACAGGCGCAACTTGCACAAACGGTCGAGGCGCGGCTGGCGACCGTTCAGCAACAAATGCAGGATCGGCTGGCCGACAACGCGCTGCGCAGCCAGCGCAGCCTGACGGAAATGCAGGAACGGGTGAAAGAAACCCTGCATGGATCAAGCAAGCAGACCACGACCAGCCTGACTCAGTTGCAGGAACGTCTGGCGGCGATCGACAAGGCGCAGGACAACATCACCAAGCTGAGCGGCGATGTTCTGAGCCTGCAAGATATCTTGTCCAACAAGCAGACACGCGGGGCCTTTGGGGAAATCCAGCTGCGCGATATCGTGTCCAAGGCGTTGCCCAGCGACAGTTATGCGCTCCAACACACCCTGTCCAACGGTAAGCGGGCGGATTGTCTGATCAATCTGCCAAATCCGCCCGGCCCGATCGTGATTGACAGCAAATTCCCCCTAGAGGCCTACGAGGCCCTGCGGGCCGCTGACACGGAACACGCGCTCAAGGCGGCTGTGGCACAGATGAAAGTGGCGGTGAAAAAGCACATCTCCGATATCTCGGAAAAGTACATCATCGAGGGCGAGACGGCGGATGGTGCGCTGATGTTCCTGCCGTCCGAAGCGGTTTATGCCGAGCTGCACGCCAATTTCCCCGACCTTGTACGCACCGGATTCGACGCGCGAGTCTGGATCGTGTCGCCCACCACCTGCATGGCGACGCTGAACACGATGCGTGCAATCCTCAAGGATGCGCGCATGCGCGAGCAGGCCGGGGCCATCCGAAAGGAACTGTCCATGCTGGTGCAGGATGTCGACAGGCTTGGCGTGCGTGTTGGCAACCTTGATCGCCATTTCGGACAGGCATCCAAGGACATCGAAGAGATCAAGATCAGCGCGGACAAGGCCGGCAAGCGCGCCAATCGGCTGGACAACTTTGACTTTGAAGAGTTGGAGGAGCAGCCTGTATTGCCGCTCAAGGATACGGCGGCGGAGTGAGAGCGCTTGACCGATTTGAGGACGCGGTGGCCTGCGCAGTTTTTCAAGGCAGCGGCAGAACTACGCAACGTTCGGTACCGGGGACCGTGCGAAAAGCAAATGCAAGTATCAGCATTGCGTGTTCCCCGATCGCTGCCAAAGGCCTTTTTGTGGAGAAATTGCCGGATCGCCGGCAAAGCGAGGTTTCGCTTCTTTTGGGTGCAAAGCTGAAAACTCTTTGGGAAAGCATGCCCACAGTGGCCATTTCGAAAGACCAAGGCGCGCTTCAGCAATGAATGGACGGAAGGCAGGTTTGGACCGCCACGACGGCGCCTCCAATCGTGTCGAATGTGTCACGCTTTACCGAGGCCTAAGGATCGATACGGCCCGTTCCACCAATGGTTTATCGATCATTTGTCCATCAACTTTGAACACGCCGAGCCCCCTGGCCTCGGCTTTCTTGGCACCATCCATCACCTTCTTGGCCCAGTCGATCTCATCGGTTGTGGGAGAAAAGACTGTGTTGAGGACCTCGATTTGGGTCGGATGAACCGCATAGCCGCCGCCCGTCCCAATTGCGCGTGCGTATCGCGCTTGAACCTCAAGTGACGCCGTGTCGCTAAAATCCGCCATGCTGGCGGGTATGGCGAACGAATACAGGCCGGCGCTTTTCGCGGTCTGATTGAGCTGGAAGACAGCCGGGCGCAACAGATCAGGTGTGGCCTTTACGCCCATGCTTGTGGCGTAGTCTTCAACGCCAAGCGTCATCCCGACAAGGCGGGGGGATGCGGCTGCGATCTGCGGTGCCTGCGTCAAAGCGGTTGCACTTTCAATCATCGCCACCAGCTTGAGTCCCCCCACCGGAAGGCCACGCATATGCTCAAGTTCGCTTATGATTGCATCAACGGCCTTAACGTGTTCCGCACTTTCACATAGCGCCATATGCACCGCCTTGACGCCCGGCATCACACAGGCTTCGAGGTCGAGAATGGCCGGCATCCAGAGGGGGTTGATCCTGACGGTCACGTCAACATCATTTGCGAGTCTGTCGACCGTCTTGGGCAATGCCGCGCGCGCTTCGTCTTTTTGGTTCGGTGCGATACTGGCTTCAAGATCTAAAATGACCGCATCCGCTCCTCGGCTTGCGGCCTTGGCAACGAAGCGGTCTTGGAGTGTGGGGACAAACAGGAACGAGCGCCACATCAGAGCACGCCCTTATCTGACATCGAACGCTGCTGGTCTTCATCATAACCGAGTTCGTTCAGGATATCGGCATTGTCTTGCCCAAGAGCCGGCGCAGGGGTTCGCACGGTTCCTGGCGTCGCGCTCAAGCGTGGAAAGCTCTGGTGCATGGGCAAACGATCCATCCCTTCGTCGTCGAAATCCTGCAAAACCTCGCGGCCACGGATGTAG
>JBCBDZ010000266.1:0-2917 GCA_038529225.1 Pseudomonadota bacterium
TCTGGTGAACTTCTTGCCCGGCGTGAACTTCTTGCCCGGCGCGCGCATTCCATTTGCCGAAACACATGTCATGGAACACGGGCTTTACGTGCTGCAGGGCACTGCCGAATACTTGCTGAACACGGATTGGGTCAGTGTCGGACCCGGAGACTTCATGTGGCTGCGCGCGTTCTGTCCGCAGGCCTGCATTGCGACGGGGACCGAACCCTTTCGCTACTTGCTCTACAAGGACGTGAACCGCCATGTTCCGCTCTGAAATCCGTTGCCAGCCTCTGACAGCAAAAGCCTTTGCGCCTTTCGGGGATGTACTGGACTGCGCGGGTGAGCCGGACAAGATGATCAACGCGGGGCTGTGCGGGCGCTTTCATGATCGGGCGCGCATGGACTTTGGGGATGGCAAGGCGGGGGTGAGCCTGTTCAGGGCCATACCACGCGAACTGCCTTACACCCTCGATCTTCTCGAACGGCACCCGGAAGGCAGTCAGGCGTTCATTCCCATGTCTGAACACGCGTTTCTGGTCACGGTTGCGCCGGATGAGGACGGTGTTCCGGGCCAGCCGCTGGCTTTCCTGACAGCCCCGGGGCAGGGCATCAATTTCCACCGCGGCACGTGGCACGGGGTGCTCACCCCACTGCATTTGCCCGGTTTATTTGCAGTTGTGGACAGGATTGGCCCGGGCGCGAACCTGCAAGAGTTTTCGCTTGATCCACCATATCGCGTGGTCCCATAAACTGTTTCAGCCGCAAACAAGACGGCCGGAAACAGGGACAAAGACCAATGACTGACATGACCGACGGGTACTATTCAGACCCAAATGATACGCCACCACTGGTAGAGGCGGTGCCGCTGGGGCTCCAACATGTGTTGGCGATGTTTGCCTCCAATGTCACTCCTTCGATCATCGTGGCCGGGGCTGCAGGCCTTGCATTCGGCGGGCCTGAGCAAGTGTATCTCATCCAGATGGCCATGCTGTTTGCAGGCATCGCCACACTGTTCCAGACGGTGGGGATCGGGCCTGTTGGTGCACGTCTACCCATTATGCAGGGCACCAGCTTTGCTTTTGTGGGTGTGCTTGCGGGGATCGCGGCAACGCAGGGACTTGGTGTGGCGCTGAGCGCATGCCTTATCGGCGGCGTTGTTCACTTTTTCCTCGGTTCTGTGATCCAGCATTTGCGTTTTCTGTTCCCACCACTGATCACGGGCCTCGTGATTTTGGCGATCGGTCTCTACCTGATCCCGGTGGCAATCAAATACGCTGCCGGCGGGGCCGCGACGTTCCAGATGGAGGCGGAAAGCTTTGGCTCGCTGATGCATTGGAGCGTTGCCCTGACGGTTGTCGTCGTCGCTTTGTTGTTCAAATTCTTTACCAAGGGCATCCTTTCGAATGCCGGGATTCTGATTGGTCTGGTGGTTGGCTACCTTCTGGCGATCGCGTTGGGCATGGTGAACTTCAGCGCCGTGGGCAATGCGGCGCTGTTTGTGACCCCGCAGCCGCTGCCTTACGGTTTTGAATTCAGCCTTGGCGCGGTGATTGCTGTTGTCCTTGTCAGCATCGTGTCGGCCATCGAAACCGTAGGCGATGCATCAGCGACAACCAAGGCGGGTGCGGGCCGGGAGGCAACGGACAAGGAGATCGCAGGCGCAACTTACGCCGACGGTCTGGGCACCGCGGTGGCGGCTGTCTTTGGTGGTCTGCCGAACACGTCGTTCAGCCAGAATGTAGGCATCATCGGCATGACCGGCATCATGTCGCGCCATGTGGTGACCATCGGGGCGCTGTTCCTGATCCTGTGCGGCCTGATCCCGAAGATCGGGGCGGTCATCGCCTCCATGCCTTTGCCAGTTTTGGGGGGCGGGGTCATCGTGATGTTCGGCATGGTGGCCGCCGCGGGCCTCAACGTGCTGACCGAGGTCAAGATGAACCGTCGCAACATGGTCATCATCGCTGTATCGCTCGCAGCCGGGCTGGGTCTGAACCTTGTCCCGTCAGCGGTGCAATACCTGCCCGGTGTGGTCAAAACGCTGATGACATCGGCGGTGGCGCCCACGGCAGCGGTTGCCATCTTCCTCAATCTGGTTCTGCCCGAAGACATCTGAGGCACCAGACATACCAGGTCGAAAGAGCGGGGGAACATCCTCCGCTCTTTTGCTTTCGGGCCGTTGGCCGTGGTCAAGGCCCGCGACAATACGCGCAAGCCTGTGCATGTGCATGCTGTCGCACCTGCCCTGATACCGAAAGGGTACCGTGCTATATGAAGGTCAAGACAATGAATTTTGATGGTTTTGACCACCGGAGGCCCAAATGGACACCCTGATGCTGTCCCGCATTCAATTCGGAGCGAACATTTCGTTCCACATCCTTTTCCCGACGATCACGATCGCCCTGGGCTGGGTGCTGTTGTTCTTCAAGTTGCGGTTCAACGCCACGAAGGACGAAAAATGGATGGAGGCCTACCGGTTCTGGGTCAAAGTCTTTGCGCTGTCCTTTGCCATGGGTGTCGTGTCGGGCATCACCATGTCCTTCCAGTTCGGGACCAACTGGCCCGGGTTCATGGAAACGGTGGGCAATATTGCAGGGCCTTTGCTGGCCTACGAGGTCATGACCGCCTTTTTCCTTGAGGCGGTGTTTCTCGGGATCATGCTGTTTGGCTTTTCGCGGGTGCCCGGGTGGCTTCACACCACGGCAACCTTCCTCGTTGCCTTTGGGACAAGCATGTCGGCCTTCTGGATCATCGTGCTGAACTCGTGGATGCACACCCCACAGGGGTTCGAAATGCGCGATGGCGTGGCTTACGCAAGCGACTGGATGGCAATCATCTTTAACCCGTCGATGCCATATCGTTTTACCCATATGATGTTGGCGTCGGGCCTGACCGTTGCATTTCTCATTGCAGGCTTCAGCGCGTTCCGCTGGTT
>JBCBDZ010000267.1:0-2902 GCA_038529225.1 Pseudomonadota bacterium
CATGGGGTGACACACGCGTGGCACGGGTGCGTGTGGCCTGGATGTCCGTCGGCGCGCTGCGCCAGCCTGACGCGTGGGACCTTTACTGACAGGTTTTGCCCGTTTCCCCCCGGCCCTTCGGGGAAAGTTTTTCTGGCAAGATGAAGGGCGTGGTGCACTAGCGCAGAACCGAGGCAAGGAACTGCTTCGTCCGTTCCCTTTTAGGGGTGGAAAAGATCACCTCGGGTGGCGCTTCTTCGGCGACGACACCTTTGTCCATAAAGCAGATGCGGTCGGCCAACTCGCGTGCAAACCCCATTTCGTGTGTCGCCAGCACCATGGTCATCCCGTCATCGCGCAACGATCGCAGCACATCCAGAACTTCACCCACCAGTTCAGGGTCGAGCGCGGACGTGATTTCGTCAAAGAGCATCGTTTGGGGGCGCATCGCCAGTGCCCGGATGACCGCCACCCGCTGCTGTTGCCCACCCGAGAGTTGGTCGGGGTATTTGGACATATGCGCGGACAGGCCAAAGCGGTCGAACAACGCCTCAATGCGGTCTCTGGCGTCCTCGGACAACACACGGCGCGGGGCAAGAGCGACATTGTTGTAGGCCGTCATGTGCGGAAAGAGGTTGAAGGACTGAAAGACGATTCCGATCTTCTGGCGGATCGGGGCGAGGTCAAAACCGGGTTCGGCGATGTCGACACCGTCAAGGCGCACCTCGCCGTCATCTACCGGTTCAAGCCCGTTCATGCACCTTAGCAGTGTGGATTTGCCCGACCCGGACGCCCCGATCAGACACACCATTTCGCCCGGGTTCACCGCCAGGTCGATCCCGTGCAGGACCTCGACGTCTCCAAAACTCTTTTTCACGCCGCGCAAGCTGAGCCTAGGTTCTGGCATTACGGTCCCTGTTCATCAGGTAGTCGGCGTAGCGCGTGGCGGGCACTGTGACGCAGAGAAAGATCACGGCTGCGGCCACATAAGGCGTAAAGTTGGCCAGCAGGCTTTTGAAGATCCCGGCTTGGCGCAGGATTTCGACAGGTCCGATGAAGGACAGCAGGGCCACGTCCTTTTGCAAGGCCACCAGCATGTTCATGTTGGCCGGTACCACCCGTCGAATGGCCTGTGGCAGAACCACGTAGCGCATTGTGTCCCGCTCGCTGAGACCCAGACAGACGGCGGCATTGCGCTGGCTTTCATGGATACTTTCGATACCCGAGCGCAGGACTTCGGCCACATAGGCCGAATAGGTCAGCACCAGTGCGACCGTGCCCCAGATGTAGGGTGAATTCCATGGTCTCGGCAGGCCCAGCCCCGGAATGCCAAAGCCGACCAGATAGACCAGCAGCACGACAGGGATACCGCGAAACAGGTCGACATAGACTGCCCCGAAAATGCGCAGCGGGAACAGCACTGGCGCCCGGGCACCACGCGCCAATGCAATGGCAAGGCCAAGGGCGGCGATCAGGGGCACGGACCACGCAAAGATGGCGATGTTGATCAGGAAGGCGTTCAGCAGATCGGGAAAGGTTAGGGCAAAGATCTCTGCGTTGAAAAACGAAGTCCGCACGCCCTCCCAGCCCGGCGCGAGGGGGACAAGCACAATCAGGAGGATAAGCACGACAGCCGTGCTGCCCCCCGCAAGCAGAGTGGCCCGGCGGCGCTGCCGGGCCTCGTAGGCGGCGCGGCGTGTGGTCACTTGATCAGTGGTACTCCGACGGCGGCTTGCAGCCACTCCGCTTCGATGGCGGCCAGTTCGCCGCTTGACGTCAGAGCAGCGAGGGCCTCGTCAACGCAGGCTTTCAAGGCCGATCCTTCGGGCATGAGCGCCCCGAACTGGTCGGGGTTTTCGGCTGCCGAGGGGTCGAACTGGCCCAACACCACACCGTTGTCCATCAGGACAGCGGCGGTGAAAAGCGCGGTGGGCAGGTCAAACAGGGCGGCATCAATCTGGCCTGCCTGCATGGCGGCTGTGATGTTGGCATTGTCGTCATAGACCAGCGGCGATTGGGTGGGCTGGATCGTTTCCATGACGACAGGCAAGGCTGTGGTGGACGCCACGACCCCCCATTTCATCGCCTTGAGGCTGTCCATGGTCGGCTTGGCCCCGGCCTCGACGGCCTCGACGGTTGTCATGACGGCCTGCGGGGCGGTGTAGTAGGGGGCGGAGAAATCAACAATCCTGTCGCGGTCTTCGGTGATCGAAAACTGCTGCATGTTCAGGTCAAAATTCTTGGCACCGGGCTGGATCGCTTCGTCAAAAGAGGTGCGCACCCAAGTGACCGCCTCGTCTGCAAAGCCCATTTCGGCTGCAATCGCATAGGCCACAGCGGCTTCGAACCCTTGCTTGCCTTCCGGGGCGTCGTCGATCACCCACGGATAGTAGGCCGGGTTGCCAGTGGCGATGGTAAGTGTGCCTTCAGTCAGGGTTTTGCCGGCAGCACAGTGGCCAGCGGCAAAGGCGCCGGAGGCGGTGAGAGTCAGGAGGGTGGCGGTGAGAAAGGTCTTCATGGCAACAGTCTCCAGTTTGGATTTTCAAGATCATCGGAAATGAGGGCAGGGGAGTCTAGGGGTTTTTGCCGGGCCTGAACGTCCTGTCAGGGGGAGGAACGCGCACGCAACGGCAAAGAGAAGCCGACGCGCTCAGGCGCCTGTGCCAACTGTCGGCTTTGAGATGAGGATTGATCGAAGACCAAAGGACTCATCGCCGATGCATCCCATAGAAAAGACAGTGCGCCAGTTCCACGAATCATGGGACAAGCGTGATCCCGTTCGGGGCGCTGAAATCAGCGCCGACGATTGCGATTTTCGGGACATTGCCCGTGGCGAAAATCTGACTGGGAAAGAGGCCTGCAAGGAGGACTGTTACCGCTGGCGCGAGGCGTTTCCGGATGAGCTGTGTAAAGTTGAGAACGT
>JBCBDZ010000268.1:0-2883 GCA_038529225.1 Pseudomonadota bacterium
GCTTGGCCGTGCTAAGGGGCTTTTCAATTCCGAAAAGCATGTCTAATAGGGGCGCACGGTCGGAGCGTGGCGCAGCCTGGTAGCGCACCTGTTTTGGGTACAGGGGGTCGGAGGTTCGAATCCTCTCGCTCCGACCAGTTTCCATATATCAAAGTCGAGACATGGCTCAGCCGCGTGGTCGCGTCCGCGCGGGCCGCTCAGATCGCGTTTGCCGCGACCCCGCCCGTGGCCACCAGAAGCTCATCCATCAACTGATCAAGGCTGCGCTGTTTGAAATAGATGCGCCTTGGGTTGCCGGACTTTTGCACCACTTCGGCAAAGTAAGACAGTTCCACGACAAATGCGTCCGCGTCCGCATCGGTTTCTTTCTGGACAACCAGAGTGGGCGCCTCAAGCGCGCCGTCATATTGCACCAGCAAGAAAGCGGCCAAGTCGGGGGGTGGCAAAATCCGGCATTGTACGACCGAGCGCGAGATGACGCGCAATTCGTCCCCGGGTGAGTCGCAGGAAGAGCGGAACGCAAGGTCCAGCGGGGCCGGGGTCTGCTCGAAAATTGCCCGTCGCACGGGCAGGTCTTGGTCCGAAGACGCAATTGTCTCTACATATTGTGGTGCACATCCGCACAGGGCGACCACCAAAATTGCCAGAATGGGTCGCATACCGTGCCTCTCTTTGGGAATAACTGACACAAACACATTTTCCGCAGCGCGGCAAAAGCTTTCTACTTTTGCGAGTGTTAACTGTGGATAACTTAAGGTGAAGCATCCACATTCAGGGCTAAGTCAGCCCGTTTCATGGCAAAATTCCTGCTTCCTGCGTGGATGGATTTTGCAGCCTTTCTTCGGGTGTTAACCATTTGAATCGGGATCAGGGCGGGACTGTGTCCCAAGACCCAATCGTCAAGAAAAAAGATGTCAAAAAAGATTTAAAATTCCGTTGACGTTCGGGTGCCAGATACGCCAGTTTGTGCGGGCCGGGTCGATCACCACAACATGTAGTGGGTAACACTACGAGGGATCGGCCGGGCACGAGGGACAGAACACAGCCACTGCATTCGGGTGCTCGCAAGAGCCTTGGAGGGTGTGCGGCCACTTGGCCGGCACATGGCGCTCATACTTTGGCTTTCGTGCTGGCACACAAACCGGGTCCCCGCAACGTCGGGGCAACCTGACACTGACACTAGCTGAAGTAAGAGGCAGCGCGATGAAAATTGAAAGACAATTCACCACCGCCGGACAGGACGCCTACGCAGACCTGAATTTCGTGACCACCGCGTCCGAAATCCGCAATCCTGACGGCACCGTCGTGTTTCGTTTGGACGAGGTTGAAGTGCCTGCCAAGTGGAGTCAGGTGGCCAGCGACGTCATCGCGCAGAAGTATTTCCGCAAGGCTGGCGTGCCCAGCAAATTGCAAAAGATCAAAGAAGACGACGTGCCCGAGTTCCTGTGGCGCTCCGAAGCAGCGCCCGGCGCCGAGATGGGTGGTGAGACGTCCTCCAAGCAGGTGTTTGACCGTCTGGCGGGCGCTTGGGCCTATTGGGGCTGGAAGGGCGGCTACTTCACCACAGAAGAAGACGCGCAAGCTTACTACGACGAAATGCGCCACATGCTGGCAACCCAGCGCGCCGCGCCAAACAGCCCACAGTGGTTCAACACCGGCCTGCACTGGGCATACGGCATCGACGGTCCGGCCCAGGGTCACCACTATGTCGACTACAAGACCGGCAAACTGACCAAGTCCAAATCCTCTTACGAACACCCCCAGCCGCATGCCTGCTTTATCCAGTCCGTGTCCGACGATCTGGTCAATGACGGTGGCATTATGGATCTGTGGGTGCGTGAAGCGCGCCTGTTCAAATACGGCTCCGGCACCGGCACGAACTTCTCCAGCTTGCGGGGCGAGGGCGAAAAGCTGTCCGGTGGCGGTAAATCCTCTGGCCTTATGGGTTTCCTCAAAATTGGTGACCGCGCTGCGGGCGCGATCAAGTCGGGCGGCACCACACGTCGTGCGGCCAAGATGGTGATCGTCGATGCGGACCACCCCGATATCGAAGATTTCATCAACTGGAAGGTCATCGAAGAACAGAAAGTGGCGTCCATCGTCGCAGGCTCCAAGATGCACGAGGAGAAACTGAACGGTCTCTTCGCGGCGATCAAGGCATGGGATGGTACGGAAGAAGACGCATACGATCCCAAGAAAAACAATGCGTTGAAGGACGCAGTGAAAGCAGCCAAGAAAGTTGCGATCCCGGAAACCTACGTCAAACGCGTGCTCGACTACGCCCGCCAAGGCCACACCAGCATCGAATTCCCCACATACGATACCGACTGGGACTCTGAGGCGTACAACTCGGTCTCCGGCCAAAACTCCAACAACTCGATCCGCGTCACCAACGCCTTCCTGACAGCTGTCGAAAAAGACGCTGACTGGGAACTGATCAACCGCGTCGATGGCTCCGTCACCAAAGTGGTCAAGGCGCGCGATCTGTGGGCACAAGTCGGACACGCCGCATGGGCCTGCGCCGATCCGGGCATCCAGTACCACGACACCGTGAACGACTGGCACACGTGCCCCGAAGATGGTGCAATCCGCGGCTCGAACCCATGTTCTGAGTACATGTTCCTCGACGACACGGCCTGTAACCTGGCGTCCATGAACCTGCTGACCTTCCTCAAGGACGGCGTGTTCCAAGTCGAAGACTACATGCATGCGGCCCGTCTCTGGACGGTCACCCTCGAAATCTCGGTGATGATGGCGCAATTCCCGTCCAAGGAAATCGCGCAGCGGTCCTACGACTTCCGCACACTCGGCCTCGGCTACGCCAACATCACCGAGATTTCGAGGGTGACCGTCCAGAGACGGGCCGCATGCATGTAGTCTTCG
>JBCBDZ010000269.1:0-2881 GCA_038529225.1 Pseudomonadota bacterium
GTGCGACTTCCAAATCCAGCCGCGCCGCTGAAAATCGGCACGCGCGGTTCACCTCTGGCGATGGCCCAGGCCTATGAAACCCGGCGGCGACTGGCTGCAGCGTTTGATCTGCCATTCGAGGCGTTCGAGATCATCGTGATCAAGGTGATGGGCGATGACCGCTCCATGGTCGCCGCTGACCGCCCGCTCAAGGAAATCGGCAACAAGGGGCTCTTTACCCGCGAAATTGAAGAAGACCTGTTGGCCGGCAAAATCGACATCGCCGTGCACTCGATGAAGGACATGCCGACAGTCCAGCCCGACGGTTTGGTCCTTGAGACGTACCTGCCCCGTGAGGACGTGCGCGATGCGTTCGTCTCCCCAAGCGCCAAGCATATCACCGACCTGAATGAAGGGGCCACGGTTGGCACCTCCTCCCTGCGCCGCCGTGCGCAACTGCTCAACAAACGGCCCGACCTGAATGTGGTGGAGTTTCGCGGGAACGTACAAACCCGTCTGAAGAAACTGGAAGACGGGGTCGCGGCCTGCACCTTTCTGGCCTGCGCCGGCCTCAACCGCCTTGAGATGACGGACGTGCCCGCCACGCCGGTTGATCCAGCCGACATGCTGCCTGCCATTGCCCAGGGTGCGATCGGGATTGAACGGCGCAGCGATGACAGCAACACGGCCGACATGCTGGCCGCCATTCATGATACCGCGACCGGGCAGCGGCTTGCCGCAGAACGTCAGTTCCTGTTCACGCTTGATGGCTCCTGCGAAACACCGATCGCCGGGCTGGCCACACTTGACGGCAGCACGCTGACGCTCACAGGCGAAGTGCTGCGCCCGGACGGGTCGGACGCGATGAAGGATCAGGTGTCCGGCGACATTGCAGACGGGCCTGACATGGGCACCGCACTTGCGCAAACACTGCTGAAACGCGCAGGCCCCGGCTTTTTCGACTGGCACTGATCCGGCACTCTGGCCTTGCACAGAATCGGCGCACGCTTTCTATCTTGTGTGCAGTTTTGTGACAAAAGGATCCCCGGCCATGACCGACTATTTTGATCTGGGCACCTATTCGCGCCCCGCCAGCGCTGTTCCCGACGCGCAGATGTGGTTTGACCGGGGCCTCGTCTGGCTCTTCGCCTACAACCACGAAGAGGCCATTGTCTGTTTTGATCACGCACTGGCCGCTGACCCCGACTGCGCACTGGCCCACTGGGGCATCGCCTATGCCATCGGGCCGAATTACAACAAACCATGGGAGGTGTTTTCCCCCGAGGAAAAGGCCCCCGCCCTCGCGCGCGCGCATACGGCGTTGAGCGCAGGCACTGCATCGGCAAAGGCAACGCCGCCGGAAAAAGCACTGCTTGACGCGCTTGCCCTGCGCTATCCGGACGACCCTGAAATCGAAGACTACCAACCCTTCAATGACGGGTTCGCCGCCGCAATGAAGCCCGTCTATGACGCCTTTCCAGACGATCTGGACGTGACCTTTGTCTATGCCGAGGCACTGATGAACCGCACGCCGTGGAAGCTGTGGGATTTCTGGAAAGGCGTGCCAAACCCCGAGGCGTCCACGCTCGAGGCTCAGGCCGTTTTGGAACGCGCCTTTGAGCGCACCGAGGCGTGGGATCACCCCGGCCTACTGCACATGTACATTCACCTCATGGAGATGTCGCCGCATCCCGAACTCGCACTGCGCCACGGGGATCGGCTGACCGGTCTGGTGCCGGACGCCGGGCATCTGGTGCACATGGCCACGCATATCGACGTCTTGTGCGGGGACTATCAGAACGTGCTCTCCCGCAACCTGGCCGCGGCGGAAGTGGATGACCGGTTCAAAACCCATGCGGGCGCGGCCAATTTCTACGCGCTCTACCGCATCCACAACCTGCACTTTGCGCTGTACGGGGCGATGTTCCTCGGCCAGAGGGCAACAGCCATCGACACCGCCCGGCGCCTGCGCGCCGAAGTGCCCGACGAGGTCGTGCGGGTCTATCCCGACCTGTTTGAAACCTTTGTGGCGGCGGAACCGCATGTGTTTGTGCGCTTTGGTCTGTGGTCCGAAATCCTCGACCTCGACCTGCCAGAGGACAAGGAACTCTACACCACAACCAACGCCCTGATCCTTTATGCGCGCGCCGTGGCCCTTGCCAATCTGGGCCGCCATGCCGAAGCCGAAGCCGCCGGGGCGGCCTTTGATGCGGCCTATGCGGCTGTGCCCGAAGACCGCTACCTGTTCCAGAACGCCGCCCGCGACGTGCTGGGCGTGGCCGCGCGGATGATGCGGGGCGAGATCGCGTTCAAAGCCGGGCGCAAGGCCGAGGGCCTTGACCATCTGCGGGCCGCCGTCGCCTGCGATGACAACCTGCTCTATGAAGAACCGTGGGCCTGGCCACAACCAAGCCGCCACGCGCTGGGTGCCTTGTTGATGGAAGCGGGGGAATTCGAAGAGGCCGAAGCGGTCTATCGCGCCGACCTCGGACTCGATGGGAAACTCCCGCGGCCCAGCCAGCATCCCCGCAACGTCTGGGCGCTGCATGGGCTGCACGAATGTCTTCAGCGACGCGGCGAGACGGTCGAAATCACGCACATCAAGGGGCTGCTCGATCAGGCAACAGCGCGGGCAGACATCCCAATCCGCGCCAGTTGCCTGTGTCGCGCCAAGGCGGCTTAGACCCCGGTCAGGCCCACTTTGCCAAGGGCGGCAGGCTCATCAACACGGCGTTGGCATCGTGGCCGGTTTCCAGCCCGAACTTGGTGCCACGGTCGTAGACAAGGTTGTATTCGGCATAAAGCCCGCGATGGACCAGCTGGGCGTCCTTGTCGGCGTCATCCCAATCCTGCACCCGCCGTTTTTCGACAAGCGGCAGGTAGGCAGGCAGGAAGTCGCGGC
>JBCBDZ010000270.1:0-2800 GCA_038529225.1 Pseudomonadota bacterium
AGGATGCCGCCGATGATCGCAAGCGGGACCAGCATGGCAGGAAGGGCGGCGATCAGCGCGCGAATGGCTTGCGCCCGCGACATCCATGTGCCTGTGGGGAACTGTTGGGACCAGCCGATCAGGGTGATCACAAGGGCGAAGGCCGCCGCAAGGATTAAGCCGGGGATGATCCCGGCCACGAACATCTCGCCAATCGGGACCTGCGCCAGCACCCCAAAGATCACGAACATCATCGACGGCGGGATGACGGGGGCCAGCAGTCCCCCTGCTGCGGTGGTGGCGGTGGCGAACCCCTTGTCATACCCCTCCTCCTCCATCGCGGGCACCATGGCGCGCGACATCACCGCGATCTGCGCTGTGGCCGATCCGATGATGGCGGCCATGAACATGTTGGCCAGCAGGTTGATATAAGCCAGCCCGCCGCGAAAGCCGCCCACGAACACGCGCGCCAGCGCGATGAGGCGGCGGGTCATGCCCCCTTCGTTCATCAACTCGCCCGTGAGCATGAAGAGCGGGATGGCGAGCAGGCCGTAGTTTTCGAGCCCCGCAAACATCTTTTGCGCAAAGCTGTCGTACAGGACCGTGTTCCCGCTTTCCCAGATGTACCAGATCGCGGTGACGCCCAGCACCAGCGCGATAGGGACGGACAGCAGCAGCGTGGTGGCAAAGACGACCGGGCTCATTCTGTGCCCTTGGGTTTGGACAGCAGGTGCATGGTGGCGTGCAGGGTGGCTCCGAGGGCAAAGAGCCACATGACCAGCCAGAACAGGTATTTGGGCAGGCCGAGGGTCAGCGTGGGTTCGGCGTAGATGAAGTTGAAGGTGGACCCCTGAAAGGCGCCCTTGTCAAAGCCCGCGCGCGCGATGTCGAGCGGCAGGAACCAGCGCCAGCAGAACCACAGCATGGCAAGTGCAAAAGCAAAGACGATGATGTCGACCACCTTGTCGATGATGTGGCGGACGGGGTCCGGTACGGCATCTGTCAGCAGCGTAATGGACACCGAATTGCGGTGGTGGAGTGCGGCAGAGGCCCCCAGAAAGGTCATCCAGACCATCGCGTAAATGGCCAGTTCGTCCACCCAGAACAGCGCGTTCCCGGCGGTGCGCGTGACCACGTTGAGCAGGATCAGACCCGTGACGCAGACCGCCAACAGGGCCGCGCAGGTCAGTTCAATCCGCGCCCAGGCGGCGGACAGGCGAAACAGCATACCCGGTCCTTTCATGACAAAGGGGCGCAGGTTGCCCCCGCGCCCCCTTTTAGTCGTTTGATATCGTTACCGTGTTTCTGCCGCAGTCGCGCGCAGGGCGTCAAGCGAGGAGGTCTTTTCCGACCAGATTGTGTTCCACTCCTCTATCGCGCCACCAAAGAAGGATGCGTCAACCTTGGTGTAGGTTTTGCCCGTTCCCGCAATCTGTTCGAGCCAGCCTGCTTCTTTCTCGACATAAGAATCGATGGTGCTGTCCACGTATTTGGCCATCAGATCGCCAACCAGTGCGCGGTCTTCCTCGGACAGACCCGCCCAGACGCGGGCCGACACGAGGCCGACCATCGGGAACATCATGTGATCGGACTGCACGACGGTGTCCGCGTGTTCGTAATACTTCAGCACCCAGATCAGTTCGGCGTCCATATCGATCGCGTCCACCTGCCCGTTGGCCAGCGCGTCATAGACTGATGGCAGCGGCATGGGTGTGGGGGCGGCCCCGATGGCGTTGTAGAAATCGAGGATCGGGGTGAAGGGCGTGATGCGCAGCTTGAGCCCTGCGAGGTCCTCGGCACTCGTCACCTCGCCCCGCGTCACGATCTGGCGCAGACCGGCCATACCGTAGCCGACACCGACCACGCCGACCTCACCGGGAAGCGGTTCAAGCAGCGCCTTGGCTGTGTCAGAGCGCAGGATACGACCCGCATGTGCGATGTCGTCCGCAAGGTAAGGCGCATAGAATGCGCCCAGTTCCGGCGCGCGGTTGGACACCTCGGCCACAGTCATGAACGCCATGTCGAGCGCGCCGGTTTGCAGCTGTTGCAGCATCTCGGCCTCATTGCCCAGCTGACGCGCCGGGAAGACAGAGACGGAGTGCGCACCGCCCGAAGCCTCGGCCAGTTCGGCACCAAAGGCTTCGGCGGCCTTGGTCCAGATGTGGGGCGGCGGTGTGATCAGGCCCAGACGGAATTCCTCGGCCTGCGCGGTGAGGGTCGAGGCGGCAAGCAGCGTCGCCCCGGCGATGAGTTTAGTAAAGTGTTTCATGGTGTTCCCTGTTGTTTTTAAAGTTGGACCCAGCCCTCTGGCGGTTCTTTTCCCGGATGCACGGTGTTGCAGTTCGGGCATGTGCGGGCCTCTTGCGAGGCATAGAACCTTTCGTAGACGGGCGGCAGGTCGGTGACGATGGATTTCAGTTGCATTTCAGCGCGGTGCACCCGCGTACCACAGTTAAAGCAGTACCATTCGATGGCGTCCAGTTGGCCTTCCTGCCGCTTGGGTTCGATGACCAGCCCCACCGACCCTTCCTGTGGTCGCTGTGGAGAGTGGCGCACATGCGGGGGCAGCAGAAACACCTCGCCCTGCCGGATGGGCACGTCATAGAACTCTTTTCCATCAAAAAGCTTGAGCAGCATGTCCCCTTCAAGCTGGTAAAAGAACTCTTCAACCGGGTCGTCGTGATAGTCGGTGCGCTTGTTCGGCCCACCCACGACGGTGACCATCATGTCGCTGTCCTCAAACACCATCTTGTTGCCGACAGGGGGTTTCAACAGATGACGATGTTCGTCGATCCACTTTTGAAAATTGAACGCTTTGAGC
>JBCBDZ010000271.1:0-2792 GCA_038529225.1 Pseudomonadota bacterium
TGAAAAAGACGGCTATCATCAGGCAATGCTCGCGCTCTCGACATTCAAAGACGAAGTGCACGGCCTGCCGTTCTCGATCTCGCTGCCGGTTGGCTACTATAACATCGACATCCTGAACGAAGGCGGCATCACGGAGCTGCCAACAACGTGGGACGAAGTGATCGCTGCTTGCAAGACCATGAAGGCAAACGGCATCGACAACCCGATCTTCTGGGGTTGGAACATCACCGGCAACTGGTTCATGCAAGCCCTGCTGTGGAGCCAGGACAGTGCGATTGTCGACAATGGCAAAGTCACCATGGACAGCCCCGAAGCGCTGGTTGCTTTGGAGCAGATGCAAGAGATTTTCACCGAATGTGAGATGAAGAACCTTGAATGGAAAGCGGCTCTCGCGTCCTTCTCAGCCGGCGAGATCGGCATGATGTTCTGGTCCACCTCTGCACTGGGTGCAGTTGAGCGTTCTCAGGGTGATTTTGAGTTGGTCACAGGTCCGTTCCCGGGTCTCGACGGTGCGCCAATGGGCCTGCCTGCGGGCGGCAATGCAGCGATGCTGACATCTACCTCCGACGATCCGAAGGTGCGCGAAGCAGCCTGGACCTGGCTCAAGTACATCACTTCGGGTGACGGTGCCGCCGAAGTGGCGAAGACCACGGGTTACATGCCGCCGAACAAAGCTGCGAACGAGATCATCCTTGCTGATTTCTATGAGCAGAACCCGAACAAACAGACCGCCGTGGACCAACTCCCGTTGCTGCGCGACTGGCTGGCCTATCCGGGCGACAATGGTCTGGCGATCACGCAAGTGATCTATGACGGGCTCGAGCGGATCGTCACAGGCGATGCGACCGACATGGAAGAGCTGCAAGAAGAGCTGGTCGAAGAAATCGCCGACCTGCTGCCGAACGGCTAAACGCTGTTTGCTGGTCGCCCCTCCCCGGGCGGCCAGCGCCCTAACCGAAAGATGCAGTCATGAAACTCGTCCATATCTCTGACATCCACCTCACCTGCCCTGGCGAGCGGATGGGCGGCCTCGATCCCCATCGCCGATTTGCACAGGCTTTGGGCGAGGTCCGGAACAAGCACCAAGATGCGGACCGGATCATCATCACCGGCGATCTCACCCATTGGGGCGAACCGGACGCCTACGCAGCGCTCAAAGGCGCGCTGGTCGATCTCCCCTGCCCCGTTCGCTTGCTTATGGGCAACCATGATGATCGCGCGAATTTTCTAGGCGCCTTCCCTGATCAGCCGCGGGATGAGCACGGCTATGTAAATTACGCCGAAGATCTGCACGGCACGCTCCTCATTTATCTCGACACCACAGCACCGCGCACCCATGCCGGGCACTTTGGCGCGGACCGCATTGCTTGGCTCGACGCGCAACTGAAAGGTTGCGACCGCGCCCGCCTGTTCATGCACCATAATGTCATGACCCTGGGCCAACCCGCAGAGGATAAGATCGCTTTGACCCCTGCTGACCGTCCGGCCTTCGCGGCGCTGCTCAAACGTCATGCGGCCAAGATCGACTATCTGCATTTTGGCCATATTCACGCGATCTGCACCGGGGTGTATTACGGGATTCCATTTGCCTCCGTGCGCTCGACCGGCAACCAGTCTCTCCCTGATTTCACCGAAGAAGAGTTGTTGCATGGTGGTCCTTTAGCCCCGTCCTTCGCAATCATCGATGCGCACGAAGACATGACCGTGATCCACGACCTTCCCTTCACATGGGATGGGCCCGTGTACTCTTCAGGCACCGGATGGGAGGATTGGGCCAAACCGGTGGCGGCGGAATGAAGTTCATCCACCTGACGGACACCCACGTGATCGGGGAAGGTCTGCTGTATGGTCAGAACCCGGCCGAACGGTTGGCACGCGCCGTTGCCTCAATAAATGACGAACACGGTGATGCCGAATTTGTTGTTGTGACCGGCGACATGACCCATTGGGGCGATGCTGCAGCCTATGCGCGGTTTGCAGACGCGATCGGGCAACTGACGATGCCCGTACATCTGATGATCGGCAATCACGACGACACTCCGTCTTTGATGGAAGCCTTTCCCAACGTTCCCCGCGATGAGAACGGTTTTGTCCAAACCGCGTTTCAGACGCCATTCGGACATTTCCTACTACTCGACACCAAGGCATCCGAGAGTCATGCTGGTGCCTATTGCGAAGCGCGGCGCACATGGCTCGCGCGCCAGCTGGAGGCGCCCGGCCCGGTCTTCTTATTCATGCATCACCCCCCTTTCGCGGTCGGGATTAAGGCTATGGACGCAATCATGATGCACGACGCAGAAGCGTTCCACGACGTTATCTCGCCGCATACATCGCGCATTCGTCATCTGTTCTTTGGCCATGTGCACCGGGCGATCTGGGGCAATTGGCGCGGTATCAGCTATTCGTGCATGCGCGGGCTCAATCATCAGGTCGCGCTTGATCTGGACGCACCGGCGGAGCGAATAAATGGGAATTTTGAACCGCCAGCTTATGGCGTCGTTTTGCTGGGTGACGACCAAGTGACAGTTCACTTGCACGACTTTGCGGACAGGTCTCAGAGTTTTTTGCTCTAGGTCCGAAAGTCTCGCAACGGCTCAAACTAGCCCACGAATTCGACTTATGGCACCGGTGTATCGCAATTGGCGAGGCATCTTTCTTTTCTTTTTGTCATGCGTCTGTCACGCAGACAGGATAGCCAAAATTCATTCGGATGAATCGGACATGATGCGCGAAAACTGGACCATAATTCGGGACACCCTTTCAAATGACATTCGCTCAGGGCGGCTGTCATC
>JBCBDZ010000272.1:0-2763 GCA_038529225.1 Pseudomonadota bacterium
CGGGGGTCCGGGGGCTGGCCCCCGGGACTCTCCATCAAGAGAAACCGACAATGACACATTTCCTCGACATCCACACGACCGACCCAACCGAGTTGCGCCAGATCATCGACAACGCGCAGTCCATGAAACAGGCGCGCGCAGGTCGCCCAAAGGGACAGCTGGATGATGACCAGCCGCTTGCCGGGCACATGGTCGCCCTGATTTTTGAAAAACCATCAACGCGGACCCGCGTGTCTTTTGACGTCGGCGTGCGCCAGATGGGTGGGCAGACAATGGTGCTGTCAGGCAGCGACATGCAACTGGGGCACGGCGAGACAATCGCTGACACGGCACGCGTGTTGTCCCGCTATGTTGATCTGATCATGATCCGCACCTTCGAAGAGGCCACATTGCTGGAAATGGCCGAACACGCCACCGTCCCGGTGATCAACGGGCTGACCAACCGCACCCATCCCTGCCAGATCATGGCCGACGTCATGACGTTCGAGGAACACCGCGGCCCGATCAAGGGCAAAAAGGTGGTCTGGTCGGGCGATGGCAACAACGTCTTTGCCAGCTTCGCCCATGCGGCAAAACAGTTCGAATTCGATCTTGTTTTCACTGGCCCCGAACCGCTTGATCCGGAGCGCAGCCTCGATGGTCTCTACACGACCGTGCGCAACCCGGACGAGGCCGTTGCAGGTGCGGACCTTGTCGTGACCGACACCTGGGTGTCGATGCACGACCCGCAATCGGCCCGTGAGCGGCGGCACAATCAGCTACGCGGATATCAGGTCAACAACGCTCTGATGGAAAAGGCGAAACCGGACAGCCTGTTCATGCATTGTCTGCCGGCCCACCGAGATGACGAGGCGACTTCCGAAGTGATGGATGGCCCCCATTCTGTCATCTTTGACGAGGCCGAAAACCGCCTGCATGCGCAAAAAGCAATCATGCGTTGGTGTTTGGGGGTTTGAACAGGCCGCGGATCGCAATTGCCGGGGCGGGCAACATCGGCTGCTTTGTTGGCGGAGTGTTGCAAGACACCGGGTTTGACGTCCGGCTTTTGGCGCGATCCCGGGTGATCGACACCGTGGCCCAAAACGGTCTGCACCTGACGGATTTCGGTGGGCTCAGCCTGGATGTGGCCGGCATCGCGATGTCCCAGGCGCCTGAAACAGTCCTGGGCGGTGCCGGCGTTGTTCTGGTCTGCGTCAAGTCCGCAGATACCGAAGCGATGGGCCGTTTGATTGCGGCGCATGCGCCGACTGCGCAGGTCATCAGCCTTCAGAACGGCGTGGACAATGCCGCGCGATTGCGCGCGGTTCTGCCGGGTGCGGATGTGCGCGCTGCAATGGTGCCGTTCAACGTGGTGTCGCAAGGCCCGGGGCAGTACCACCGGGCGACATCGGGCGATATTCTTGTTGAGGCGGGTCCGTTGCCGGACCTCTCTGGGGCTAACCTCGACTTCCGGGCCGTTGATGACATCGAGGCCATTCAGTGGGGCAAGTTGCTGATCAATCTGGGCAACGCGGTCAACGCGCTGGCTGACATGCCGCTGCTCGAGCAGTTGCAGGATCGCGCATGGCGGCGTTTGCTGGCCGATCAAATGACAGAAGCCCTGCGCATATTGCGGGCTGCAAGGATCACGCCCGCCAAGACCACCGCTGCACCACCACAGATCATTCCGCACATCCTGCGCCTGCCGACACCGCTGTTTCGGGTTGTTGCAGCGCGCATGTTGACGATTGACGCACAGGCGCGTTCGTCCATGTGGGATGACCTCAAACAGGGGCGAAAGACCGAGATCGACGCCTTTCAGGGGGCGATACTGGACCTGGCTGAACGCCACGGACGCCAAGCCCCTTTGAACGCAAGACTGCGCGCCTTGATCCGCGCCGCAGAGAACGCCGGAGCGGGTCCGCCCGGTCTCACGCCCCGCGACATACGCACCTAGGCTTGCGCAGCACACCCGGCTCTTTATGGTCGTCAAAAAGGGAACACGGGGGGCCCGTCATGGCAGCGGACATAGGCGTTTACGGATTGGGCACGATGGGCAGCGCATTGGCGCTGAACCTTGCCGAAAAGGGCTTTGAGGTTGCGGTCTCAAACCGCGAGGCGGATTGGATTGGCCCTTTCCTCAAGGACGCCGAAGGGCTGACAGGCAAAGTGCATGGCCATGAGGCGCTGGCGGTCTTTGTCGGCGCGATCAAGGCACCGCGCACGATCCTTTTCATGATCCCGTCCGGTGCTCCGATGGATGCGATGATCAAAGAGGTCACCCCGCTGCTGAGCGATGGCGATACCATCATCGACGGCGGCAATGCGGACTTCAATGACACCCGCGCCCGCACACAACGACTGGAGGGCACGGGCGTGCACTTCGTCGGCATGGGTGTGTCCGGGGGTGCGGACGGCGCCCGCCATGGTCCGTCGATGATGGTCGGCGGGTCGGATCATGCCTGGGCGCAGTTTCGGCCCATGGCCGAGGCGATTGCGGCCCGGTTCGAAGGTGATCCTTGTGTGGCACATGTTGGCCCCGATGGGGCCGGGCACTTTGTAAAGACGGTGCACAACGGGATCGAATACGCCGATATGCAAATGATTGCAGAGGTTTACGGTATCCAGCGTGACATGGCAGGCATGGCTCCAGCGGATATCGGTGCGATGTTCGGGCGCTGGGAGGAGGGTCCGCTGGCCTCTTATCTTGTTGAGATCGCCCACTCCGTTCTGGAGGCAGTCGATGCGGACACGGGCAAGCCCATGGTTGATGTGATCCTCGAT
>JBCBDZ010000273.1:0-2677 GCA_038529225.1 Pseudomonadota bacterium
CTGGCTTTGCGGATTTCAACGATCTCCTTTTTGAAACTGTCGGGAAAGGCAGTGGCGTGGCCCTGCGCACGCAAACGAGCGATTTCTTTGTTCCGATCGCACCGGAAAACTATTTGCCGCGCCTGACGCTTCTGGAAAACGCCCTTTACGGTCGGATTTCCATGGTGGCCGGTCTGAAGGGAGAGTTGATTGAAGATCTGGTGGCGGATCTGATCAAGGATGCCGGTCTGCGCCGGTTGGTGGCGGAAACTGCATTTGACATTCCGACCGGATTGGGCGGGACGAAACTGCCCACCGTCTTCCACGAACGCGTCGCGTTTTCGCGTGCTGGAATCAAGCGCCCCGACATCCTTGTCCTCGACCGTGCGCTGGCCTCGCACAGTGCCGAAGAGCGGCGCAACACACGCACCGCGCTTCGCGGTTTGTTGCCGGATGCCACGTTGATCTTTCTCGAAGAAAAGTTCGAAAATCCGGACGCCTACGACCTTTTTGTCGAGATCAAGGATGGGCGCATCGACGGTGTGCAGAACCTTGACGAAGATGAAAGCGACGATTTGAACCGCAAGCTGCGCGTCATTGCCCGCACGGAACTGTTCGAGGGGCTGAGCAACCGAAACCAGCGCCTGCTGGCGTTTGCGGCACAATGGTATGACGCCAAGAACGGGCAACGCATCTTTTCGATGAACGAAAAGCCGGACGCCGCCTATTTGTGTATCTCGGGTTCGGCCGTCCTGACCTACGACACTGAAGATGGCGAACGTCCCGTGACGACGATCGAACCGGGTCGATTGATTGGTGACCTTGCCATCCTGTCCGATGAGGTCCGGAACCTGAACCTGACAGCGACTTCTGATGCATTGTTCCTGCGCATCGGGGCCGCCGAATTCCGGTCTGTGGTCGAAAGTGACACGACCGTGTTGTTCAGTCTGCTGCGTACCGTGTCCGGCTATCTGACCGGTGCGGCCGAACTGCTGCGTCAAGCCAATATCGCGATCCCTCAGGAAGAAGGCCCGCCACCGCCCCCGTTGGAGAAAACCGACACATGAGTGTGTGGACCTTTGACTATTACCCCCACGCCCGCTTTATCGCCCCGGCGCAAGGAGCGGCGCAGCTATGGCGGTTGTGCTTTGGGCTGGTCCTTGCCGCAGGGCTGTTCCTTGCACTGACGCAATTGCTGTTTGGCACCCTGTTCCAGATGATGGAGCCCGGTGCCGTGGACGCCATCATGGAAGACGGCCAGACAGGGCAGACAGCGACCGGCATGTTCGTCCTGTTGTTTCAGTTGGGGTTGCTGGGGGTGTCGGCGGCCCTTGTTGTGATCATGGTGCACAAACGCCGCCCGCTGACACTGATCGGAGAACCGGGACTGGCCGTGCGCCAGTTCATTGTGGTTACGATCGCGATGCTGGCCCTGACGGCAGCGATCTGGGTGCTGCCGCCATACGACATGGGCGCGCCGCTTGAACGTAACATGGGCTTTGGTCGTTGGCTGATGTTGCTCCCGGTCGCGCTTTTGGCCGTGTTGATCCAGTCAGGGGCCGAAGAGGTGTTCTTTCGCGGTTACATTCAACAGCAATTGGCCGCACGATTTCGATCCCCGATCATATGGATGATTGTGCCGGCAACCCTGTTTGGACTTGCCCACTACCTGCCGGACAGCGCCGGCAGCAACGCGTGGACAATTGTCGCATGGGCCGCTCTGTTCGGCATCCTGATGGCGGACCTTACGGCGCGTTCCGGCACTTTGGGACCGGCTATCGCGGTGCACTTTGTCAACAACCTTTCTGCCATGGTGATCACCAGCGTTCCTGACGAGATGTCCGGCCTCGCACTGTATGTGCTTCCTTTCGGTATGGCGGATGAAGCGCAGATGGCCGCGTGGCTTCCGGTCGACTTTGGCTTTATGTTCGTCAGCTGGCTTGTTGCCCGTCTGGCGATCAGGGCCTGATTGCATTTGGCCACGCTCCGGATTATCTGCAACACGAGTGCGGCAGCAGGAAGACTTCATGAACTGGATCAGCAACTACGTCCGGCCCCGGATCAACTCGATCTTTTCGCGCCGCGAAACGCCTGACAATCTGTGGACCAAGTGCGACAATTGCGGCACGATGCTGTTTCACCGCGAACTCAGCGACAATCTGAACGTGTGCACCAACTGCAACCATCACATGGGGATCACGCCCCGGGATCGGTTTGGTGCCCTGTTCGATGGCGGCATTTTTTCCGAGGTCGCCGTGCCCGCTCCTATTGCAGACCCACTGCAATTCCGGGACCAGAAAAAGTACCCTGACCGAATGCGAACGGCCCAAAAGTCGACGGGAGAAACCGAGGCGATGCTGGTCGCCGCAGGCGAAATCGGGCGTACGCCGATCATTGCCGCCGCACAGGACTTTTCCTTTATGGGAGGGTCCATGGGCATGTATGTCGGCAACGCAATCATTGCCGCGGCCGAGGAGGCGGTAAAGCTGCACCGCCCGCTTATCCTGTTTTCCGCCGCTGGTGGTGCGCGGATGCAGGAGGGAATTCTCAGTCTCATGCAAATGCCGCGCAGCACGGTTGCTGTACAGATGCTGAAAGAAGCGGGCCTGCCCTATATCGTTGTTCTGACGCATCCAACGACGGGCGGCGTGACAGCGAGCTATGCGATGTTGGGCGATGTGCATATTGCGGAACCGAA
>JBCBDZ010000274.1:0-2661 GCA_038529225.1 Pseudomonadota bacterium
GTACAGGCGTACGAACCCATCTGGCTGGACGGAAAAGTGGTCGGCTTTTGCACTTCGGGCGGTTTCTCGCATCATGCGCAGATTTCTGTGGCGCAAGGGTTCCTGCCGGTGGAGCGGATTGCCGAAGGACTGGAGGTCGAGATCGAGATCCTTGGCCGGATGTGCCGCGCCCGGCTGGTCACCGAGCCGCTGTTTGATGGCGATGGCGCACGGATGCGGGGGTGATAGGATAGGGCCATGATGCCCGTCCTGATCCTTGCCGCCGGAGCGTCCTCGCGCATGCGGGGAACGGACAAGCTGTTGCTTGATGTCGACGGTATGCCCTTGCTGCGCCGACAAGCCTGCATGGCCCTTGAGGCCAGCGGCGACGTGCGCATCGCCCTGCCCCCGCGTCCTCATGAGCGGTATGATGTTGTCGACGACCTGCGTGTTCAGCCGGTTGAAGTCACCGATGCGGCGCACGGCATGAGTGCCAGCCTGCGCGCCTTGTTTGCCACTCTGGAACCCGAGAACACGTATGCGATGGTGCTGTTGGGCGACTTGCCAGACCTGAACACGGGCGATCTGCGCGCGATCATGCGCGCAACGCACGAGGTCCCGGACGCGATGATCTGGCGTGGTGCGACGCAGACCGGCAAGGGCGGGCACCCGATGATCGTGGCCCGTCCTCTTTTCTCGGAATTCCAGACACTTAGCGGCGACAGTGGAGGCAATTCCATTGCCGCCAACTTGGGTCAGGCTGTTCACCTCGTTCCCTTGACCGGGAACCGGGCCCGCCAGGACCTCGACACGCCAGAAGACTGGGCGGCCTGGCGCGCAAACCGCTCTACCTCAGACGCTCCACGATGACCTGCGCCTCATGGCGTTTCAGCGACAAACGGGCCGCGCCGTAGTGATCAAGCCCGTCAGCGGTTTGCAGCTCCGGGAACAGGGCCTCGACTTCGCCGCGCTGGGCCGCTCCGATGCCACGCAGGGAATGATCCCCCGGCTGGAAACTTTCGGACCACGCGCCATCGGCCAGCACCACCTCGTGCTGGTCAAACATCAGGTGCATGTAGCTGACAGCGCCGGTCTGGACCTGATCCACGCCGTCCAGACCGGTGAGATGTTTGGCGGCCACAAGCACCTCGCGTTCGTCAAACATCACGGCGGCCACATCGGACGTGATCAGCATCCGGTGTTGCGGGGACACCAGCATGTCACGCTCGGGCGCTCCGTTGCCGAGCGCGCCCTTGCGGATAAGAACAGGCTGAAACCGGGCATTGGCCTGCATGTCAGCAGGTCCAAGATCGCGCCGACCGACCCAGCGCAATTCCTGCAATCCATTGTCACGGGTGATGACCTTGTCACCCGGCGCCAGATGCGCGACGAGGACTTCACCCTTTTGCGTCGCAATGCGTGTGGTTGGGGTGAAACAGATGATCTGTTCGATTTCCGAGTATTGGACGCGACGGGCGACGTTACCATTACTGTCCAGCAATTCGATGGTCCCTGATTCAGGGCCACTCTGGATCACGTTTGCGTCCACGCCGGACAGATCGATCACGTCGATGTCCAACCCATCTGCATCCTCGCCACCGATGATGGTTGAATTGCCGAGCCCGTCAAAGGTAAAGCGGTCGGATTGGAAACCGCCCTCGGCCCGGTCATTGTCGGGGCCAACCACGAGCAGATCCTCGCCATCGCCACCCAGTAAAGTGTCGTCGCCCTGCCCGCCGATCAGCGTGTCTGCGCCACTGCCGCCTTCCAGCGTGTCCTGGCCCTGACCACCTTCCAGCGTGTCATTGCCTTCTCCACCTTCAATGCTGTCGTTGCCGTCCTGCCCCAACAGGCTGTCATCGCCGCCCTGACCGAAAATGACGTCTTGCCCGCTGCCGCCTTCGATGGTGTCGTCACCCGCTTCGATTGGGGTGACCACGGCATCGTCAATCAAGTCGCCAGAAAAGGAAAAGCCGGAGTTGCTGGTTCGCGATTCGAGGGTGAATTCAATGAATTCTCGGTTTTCGAAGGAGGCTGAGAACCATGCATCTTGGTCGGAGGGGTTGTTTTGTTCGGTTCCCGCTGCCGTCACCGTGCCGTTGCCGGTCGTGACACTGAGCGACGTGTCGCTGCTGGTGGCAAAATCGGTAAAGCCGGCGGTGTTGAAGGTCACTGATTCCTGATCGCCGACGCTGTTGCGGTCCAGATCGTTCACCGTCGCCGTAGAATTCAGGGCAACCGGGGTACCCGTCGTGGCATTGGGGCTGTCTGGAATAAAGAACTCCATCCGGAAATCTGCCGTGTCCCCCGCGCCGTTCCCATTCATCAGGATTTCAAAGCCCGCGCCGCCAGAAAGATCGACCGTCAGTGCCGGATCGGATTTCGACAGCAGAATGATGCGCGCAGAAACCTGCGTGCCATCTTCCAACTGGGCCACGTTTCGATATACCGCGAAGTCGTTTGGATCGTTGTCCGAACTGTTTGGCGTCACCCGGTTGGAGCTTGCGATGACAAGCGGGCTGGCGTCGTTGCCCGGAGCAGTGCCTTCGCCCACGTCTCCGAACAGGGTGTCGTTGCCGCCACCACCCAGAATGCTGTCATCACCGCCTTCGCCGGAAACAAGGTCTGACCCGTTTAACGCGTTGATCGTGTCGTTTTCATTGGTACCTTGCAGGGTGTCGT
>JBCBDZ010000275.1:0-2658 GCA_038529225.1 Pseudomonadota bacterium
GATAGCCGTTGAAGGCATCCCAAAGACCGTCGCGGATCATCGTATCGATGTATTGCAGGTCACCCATTTTGTGACCCGCGCGCAGCGCCGCAGCGTGGGGCGACAGCGTCATGTTTTCCTGACCACCTGCGGCCACGATATCGGCATCCCCCAGCGCGATGTGCTGTGCGCCAAGTGCGACCGCGCGCAGACCGGATCCGCACACCTGGTTGATCGACCATGCGGCGGATTCCTTGGGCAGGCCTGCGTTGATGTGGGCCTGGCGGGCGGGGTTTTGCCCCTGGGCCGCTGTCAGGACCTGACCGAGGATCGTTTCGGACACTTCGGATTTGTCGATGCCGGCGCGATCCACAATCGCTTCGAGCATGGTTGCGCCAAGGTCATGCGCGGGTGTGTTGGCAAAAGAACCACCGAAACTTCCCACGGCAGTGCGGGCAGCAGAAGCGATGACGATGTTGGTCATTGGGTCAAATCCTCGTTTTGATCATCGTGAGGACTGCCGGGGAAACACCCCAAGCGGGACGTCGTGCGGACCCCGAACCACCCCGCGTCTTCGTTCCGATAGCGGATTCGTTTACGCTGCGCAAATAAACTGCCGTTTTCAGACGCGGAGCGCGGCCTTTTGCCCTTTTTTGCCCTGACCGAGCAACCAGTCCGGGCGCACCGTCGGTGCCGCAAAGTAATAGCCCTGCAGGCAATCCACGCCCATTTGCGTCAACACCTCGACATCCTGCGCCCGTTCGATCCCTTCGGCGACAACCAGCATGTCAAAGTGCTGGCCGATCTGGATCATCGCGCGCGTCAGGACCTGTGTGTCATGGTCATCGGCGATGCCGTGACAAAACTGCATGTCGATCTTGAGGATGTCGAAATAGAAATCCTTGAGATATCTGAGCGCCGTGTACCCGGCGCCGAAATCATCGAGTGCAAAACACACCCCGCGCGCGCTGAGCCGGTCCATGAAGTCGACCACCAGTTCGGGTTGATCCATGGCGGAGCTTTCGGTGATTTCAAGGATCAGCCGTTCACCCAGGGAGTCGTCCTTGCGAAGCCAGCGGTTGAGGGTCTGCATCCAGCGCTGATAGCCGATGGAGCGTGCAGACATGTTGATCGACAGCCGGATGGACGGGTTCTGGTGCAATGTGCGCAAGCCCATGTTCAGCGCATTCACGTCAATCTCGCGCCCCAGTTCTGCGCGTTCGACCGCAGGCATGAAATCCTTGGCCGGGATCACCCGCCCGGTGTCGTCAATCACCCGGATCAACCCTTCGTAGAAGCCGATGCGCCGCGCCTCACCTGCCACCATGATCGGTTGAAAGGCCAGTCGCGTCTGCTTGTGTTCCAACGCCTCGGCCACCATGGCGAGGGTGTTGCGATCCCGGTTTGAAATGGCCGCATCCAGTGGGTTGGACGCGTCGACTGGCAGGTCGATTGGTTTGAAACTTGGCATGGTGCGGCAGCCACCCCTTCGCAGACAGTGTCTGGTCACCATGCTCCGAGGGGTGTAAAAACAGTCTTAATGTTTGCATTTTGTTCTAATTTTCTGCGTTAACCAAAGGACACTCAAATGGACGGGCGATGTGGCTGGGCGGGGCTGGAGAAAATCTATGTAGACTACCATGACACGGAGTGGGGCGTGCCCGAATACGACGCCCGGACACTGTGGGAAAAGCTGATCCTCGATGGATTTCAGGCGGGTCTGAGTTGGATCACAATTCTGAAAAAACGCGACAACTTTCGGGCGGCTTTCGAAGGGTTCGACCCCGAAATAATCGCGGAATGGGGCGAGGCCGACGTGCAGCGACTGCTGGCCAATCCCGGGATCATCCGCCATCGCGGCAAGATCGAAGCGACGATCACCAACGCCCGCGCCTATCTCGAGGTTAACGCCACTGAGGGCTTTGATCAGTTTTTATGGAAATACGTGGACGGAACGCCTTTGCAGAACCGATTTGCCACGCAGGCAGAGGTGCCGCCGTCCACTGCGATGTCAGCGCAGGCGTCAAAGGACCTCAAGGCGCGTGGTTTCAAGTTCTGTGGACCGACGATTGTCTATGCGTTCATGGAAGCGACAGGGCTGGTCAATGATCACATCCTGACATGCCATCGCCATGCCGAGTGTGCCGCGATGGCACAAACGGCAAAGGGGCGTTGACTCTGTCCCGAGCATCCCTATAAGCGCGCTTTCATTGGTGTTGGTGGCCCCCGCAAGGGGTTTCCTGTCGGCCTCGGCAAACTCCGGGCAGAGGACAACGCCCTTCACGCGATCATCATCCCTGAAAAGCGGATACCGGTTTTCGGACAAGATGATGATACATACATAACGAAGGAGATCAGCCGTGACAAAACGCACTGCTGCCAAGTACAAACTCGATCGCCGCATGGGCGAAAACATCTGGGGCCGCCCCAAATCCCCCGTCAACCGTCGTGAATATGGCCCCGGCCAGCACGGTCAGCGCCGCAAGGGCAAGCTGTCGGATTTTGGTATCCAGCTGCGCGCCAAGCAGAAGCTCAAGGGCTACTATGGCGACCTGACGGAAAAGCAGTTCCGCCGCATCTACGCCGAGGCCGAGCGGGTCAAGGGCGACACCGGTGAAAACCTGATCGGCCTGCTGGAGCGTCGTCTGGACGCCGTGGTCTACCGTGCCAAGTTCGTGG
>JBCBDZ010000276.1:0-2616 GCA_038529225.1 Pseudomonadota bacterium
GGCGCGATTTCAGGCATGGTGGCCGATGGGGATTTCATCTGGGCCGTGAACGACAGCTTTTACGGGTTCCAGCCATCGATCTTCAAAATTGATCCGTCGACCACACCGGCAACCATCGTGGATGTGATCCGCGTCACACGCGCCAACGGAGAGGCGGCGCAGCAGATCGATATGGAAGGCATCACGCTGGACGGTGAAGGCGGGTTCTTTGTCGCGTCAGAAGGGCGCACGGACCGCGTGATTCCGCACGCGATCTACCACATTGACGGAACGGGCGAGATTCAGTTCCGGTCCGGTGAGATTGGCTTGCCCCCGGAGTTGATGGCAAACGAGCGTCGCTTCGGCTTTGAAGGCATTACGCGTGTGGGCGACACCCTCTGGATGGCGGTGCAGCGTGAATGGAAAGACGATCCGAAAAACCACGTGAAACTTGTAGCCTACAATATCGAAAGCGGGGAATGGGGCGCAGTACACTATCCCAAGGCTGAGCCTGAAAAAGGCTGGGTCGGAATGTCGGAAATCGTCGCCTTTGAAGATTTCATGTATGTTGTCGAACGCGACAACCAGCATGGGATCGAAGCGGTAACAAAGAAGGTCTACCGGATCCCGATGTCCGAAATGGTTCCGGCACCTCTGGACGGCGATCTGCCCATCGTCAGCAAGGAACTGGTGCGTGACCTGATCCCGGACCTGACGTCCACCGGGGGCTATGTGCTCGACAAGGTTGAGGGCCTCGCCATCATGGACGATGGCACAGCGTGGATTTCGACTGACAACGACGGTGTGGATGATCACTCAGGCGAGACGGTGTTTTTCTCGATTGGCAAGATGTAAGCCACCCTTCCCAAGCAGGAAAAGGACGCCATCCCGTGATCGGGGCGGCGTCTTTTGATGGCGCAACAGCTCTCCCGGGGGGTGTTCCGGCATGATGAAGGTGGGGACCTTTGGACTTTTGTCCTTCATCTTGCAAAATAAACTTCGGGGAGTCGCGTCAGCGACGGGGCAGAGCCCCTAAAACATGGATTGGCCCGGTGCGACAGCACCGGGCCTCCGCCGGATAGCTTAGTTGACGGCCTTGGCATCGACCACATCGGTCTCGATCGCCTTTTGGCTGGCGATTTGGATCCGGCGGGGTTTCAACGCTTCCGGCACTTCCTTGACCAGATCAATATGGAGCATCCCGTCCACATGGGACGCACCGGTCACGACCACATGGTCGGCCAGATCGAACCGGCGTTCAAACGCGCGGGTGGCGATGCCGCGATGCAGGTAGCTTTTCTTTTCGTCTTCGGCCTTTTTCGCCGACACGATCAGTTTCTTTTCTTTCACTTCAACATGCAGGTCTGCGTCCGAAAATCCGGCGACGGCGATCGAGATGCGGTAGGCATCATCATCGGTCTTTTCGATGTTGTAGGGGGGGTAAGTGTTGGCGTTGCTTTCAGACGCCAGCGCGCGGTCCATCAGGTCAGCGATTTGGTCAAAACCAACGGTCGCGCGGTAAAGCGGTGCAAAGTCATATGTACGCATTGTAATCCTCACTTGAGCGATGACAGGCGGGCCTTCCGTTCCGGACAGACCCGCAGGGTTGCTATGGTCGGACCCCGATCGGGCATCCGATGACAGTCATGTGGTGAGGATTTTTGACCGTTCAAGACCCTTAAGGGCGGACAAATTTGGCACCCGTATTGTTGCGCGCGCCGCCGCCAACCGTGATCCGGCGCACCTGTGCGGTGGGCGGGGCGACCTGCATGCGCAACTGCCCTTTCAGCTCATTCACGCGCTGTGGAAGGACCATGCCGACAGACCGTTTCTGCCCCTCAACCTCCATCATCCCGGAAATGACGGCCATGATCCGCCCCCTGCCGTTGAGATGCGAGAACACAGGCGATCCGGACGAGCCAAAGGTGACATCACAGTCAAACACCATCGCATCCCCGAGTTGATGCAACATCTGGCACTGCTTTTGCCGTGACTGCGCATTGGCCCTGTCACGCCCGTAAGACACAACGCTGACAGGCCCGGGCGCGATGCGGTCGGTGTGAATGTAAAAGGGGGGAACGTCGAAAGTTGAGATCGGTTCGTCCAGCCGGATCAGAGCCACATCGTGGGCGACGTTTTGCGCTGTGAGTGGGCCAATGGGGTCAAATTTGTCATGGGCGGCAGCACTTTTGGCCGCGCGCGTCGCAACTGCGTCTCCATCGCGCAAACCAGCGCGAAATCGGATCGAGTCTGTGGGCCACAACCGGTTCGAACCCGGACGGTAAAGGCAATGCGCCGCTGTCAGGACAAGATCGGGGGCGATCAGTGTGCCAGAGCAAAAGGCCCCGCGTCCGAAATCAATGCGCCCCACCGCCTTCCAGCTTGCCGCTGAATAATCCGTGTCCAGTGTCCGCAAGGACGTGGTTTGCGCACCTGCCACACTGCCCAGCATCAGGCATATCAGAACCGCCAGCCATCTCATGGTTTCAGGAACTTTGCGCCAGTGTCGTTGCGCATGCCGGGTTGAACCCTGCGGGTGATCCCGTCCTGCCGGGCGGCCATTTCGGCCTGCAATTCAGCCAGCGGCGCGCCCAGTGATGTGCCAAGAGACACCGCTTGTCCTTCGACTTCGGCGAA
>JBCBDZ010000277.1:0-2581 GCA_038529225.1 Pseudomonadota bacterium
ACCACATCACGCCCGTTGCCGCCGACCACCGTGTCATTCCCGGTGCCCGCATAGATCGAGTCAAAACCGATGCCGCCATCCAGATGATCGTTGTCGCTGCCGCCGGTCAGCACGTCATCCTCGCCACCGCCCGAAATCGTGTCACGGCCATCCCCGCCATCCAGGCTGTCATTGCCACCGCCACCGACAAGACGATCATCCCCAATCTCGCCATAGACCAGGTCGCGGCCCCAGGTATCGCTTTGATCGTTGTCCTCAAAGACATCATTGCCATTGCCCAGATAGACCACGTCGCGCCCGTTGCCGCCCAGGACTGTGTCGTGCCCGAAGCCTGCATAGATCGTGTCGAACCCGATGCCGCCATCGATATGGTCGTTCTCGTGCCCTCCCCGGATCGTGTCGTCGCCATCCTCACCAAAGAGGCTGTCACGCCCGCCGCCGCCGCCGATATCGTCGTTCCCGATCCCGCCATAGACCAGGTCGCGGCCCCAGGTGTCGTTCTGCGCATTGTCCTCAAAGACATCGTCGCCGTCCCCCAGATAGACCACGTCACGCCCGTTCCCGCCCACAACAGTGTCGTTCCCGGTGCCCGCATCGATCATGTCGAACCCGTTGCCGCCGGTGATATAGTCATTCTCTCCCTTGCCCCGGATCGTATCGTCACCATCCTGGCCGTACAGGCTGTCATCGCCGCCGCCGCCCACAATGCTGTCATCGCCCCCATTCCCAAAGACGCGATCAGACCCGTGCCAGCCGGTCTGGGTGTTGTCGATGAAGGTATCATTGCCGTCGCCCAGAATGGCTGTGTCGCGGCCATCCCCGCCCTCGATGGTGTCGTCCCCGGCCCCGCCCTCGAAGCGGTCCCCCTGGGTGCCACCATAGAGACTGTCCTGCCCCTCGCCTCCGATCAGCGTGTCGGCGCCTTCACCCCCGTCGATCTGGTCATCACCGCTCAGGCCGCTCAGGCTGTCATTCTCGCCAAGGCCCATGATGATATCGGTGGCGGTTGTGCCGGTGATCGTGTCGCGCCCTTCATTCCCAAGCACCTGATTGGTCACGATCAGCGGCGGGCGATCCACGGTCCAGTCGATGGCTGCGAAAATCTGGACGGCCGTCAGGGGGCCACCAGAGGCGCTGTAGACAAAGGTCTCTTCCCCGCCCGCAAAGCGCAGCTCGGCACCCCAGGTGCGCTCTGTGACCGTCAGACGGCTGGGATCATAGAGGAAAGGCACCGCCGACAGGTCGAGCGTGTCCACGCCCGGCTCGAAATCACGGATCTCGTCCCTGCGGCTGTCCGCCTCAAGCACGAAACGGTCCGCCCCGGCCCCGCCCCACAGCGTGTCCTCGCCAAACCCGTCCAGCAGGATGTCCGCGCCCTGCCCGCCGCGCAGTTCATTGTTGCCGGCCCCGCCCACAAGCAGGTCGTTCTGGCCCTGGCCCTGCAACAGACCCGATATGGCCTCGCGCACCAGGCCCTGCGGGCCCGTGTCTATGGTCAGGTGCGTCAGACCCGGGGATGCCTGAGACGCGGCAAGGACATGCAAATCCGCACCCTCAGCCACTAGCGATAGCGCAGAAATCGTCTCTAACCCGCTCAAAACAGTGTCTACGACAGTGTCGAGATGCAAAAGCCGCCCGCCGGGCGCCAGTGCAAACAGGCTCAGCCCCGCATCACCGCCCCCCGCCACGACATAGGTCCAGTCGCCCACCTGCGCGCTTTCCAGCACAGAGGCCTTGCCAAAGCGGGTCGCCAGGGAATCGAAAATATGGTCCGTGACGTTCAGCGTCCCATCCGGACGCAACTCCATCACGGTCAGCGCGCCCGCCTGTCCGTTATCTGCCGCACTCGACGCGATCACATAGGTTTTGCCCGCGACCTCGACGCTCCGCAGCTCTGTGGGGTTGGCCAGCACCCCCAGACCGTTGGCCGGGCCGATGGTGGCCGTCGCGCTCAGCGCGCCCGACCCGGGGCTGATCTGAAAGACACTGATGCCCTCGCCCGCCTCGCTCAGGGAGACAAGGAATTCGGCGCCCCCCACAGTGACAATCTCGAGCGCGACAGGGTCCGCAAGCGCAATATCCGCCGTATCAGACAGGCTGGCCACCACCTGATAGCCCCCCGCCCCTTCGGAAAAGCCCTGCAACAGACCCGGTGCGGTCATGGTGTAGACATGGCCGGCACCGCTTGTGGCGATCACATGTCCGCTGTCCCCGGCATACATGGACAGACCGGGGGTCGCCGGTGTGATCACCATGCCGGAGGCGTCAATGCGGTAGCCGACAGCCTCCTGTTGTCCCGTAGCGCCGACAATCACATAGGTTTGCCCCCCTTGCGTCAGCAGCGCAGTCTCTCCGATGATGGTTGCCCCGATCGCATTGCTGAAGGTCACGGTGTCGACCACCTGCACCTCCCCCCCATCAAGCGAAAGGCTTGTAAGCCCCCCGGACGGTCCGGTGCTGGCAATCACCGTGGGGCTGCCGGTGCCCGGAAGAACCATCAGGTCGCGGATATCGGTCCCGAATGACCCCCACCCTGCTCCGATGGCCGAAACAAACTCGAACCGCACC
The DNA here is from genome assembly GCA_038529225.1 of Pseudomonadota bacterium. Classification (GTDB taxonomy): domain Bacteria; phylum Pseudomonadota; class Alphaproteobacteria; order Rhodobacterales; family Rhodobacteraceae; genus Tateyamaria. Next base: position 2,569 of record JBCBDZ010000277.1, read on the forward strand.
ATGTACCCACCCG
>JBCBDZ010000278.1:0-2558 GCA_038529225.1 Pseudomonadota bacterium
ATGCGCCAGAGGCTTCGCCGGGTTCGGCGCCGCCACCGGTGACCGAACCATCCTGCGGGCGCATCGCGTCTTCGGGCGAGCCATCGGTGATCTTGTGAAAGTCATCGGCCAGATCGTCGGGTTTGATGCTGGCCAGAGTCGGGGAAATCGAGGTCAGGATGTTCTTGAGGCTGGGGGTTTCCAGCATACCCAGAATGATGTGACCGGTGCGGACCTGATTGGAGGAATAGAGCAGCGACCCCCAGACCCATGCGCGCTCCATCGCGTCTTCCAGATGGGAGGACAGATCGCTGACCGAACTCGCCCCGCGCGGCAGCGCGTCCAGAGCGGCGGTGATCTCTTCGGCGATCTTGGCTGGATCCAGCTTGAAATGGGCGATGATCATGTGAACATCGCTGTTCTGGTTGTTCAGGATCTGGTGCATCCAGTGCACCACCTCGACGTAAGGGTTGCCCCGCATCTTGCAGAATACGGTGGCGCCTTCGATGGCCTTGTAACCCAGCGTGTTCAGCTTGCCGAACAGTGCAACGCGGCTGATTTCTGTCATTTAAGTTGTCCCTTCCATCATCGGCGCGGTCTGGGCGTTTGGCTCCAGATACAATTCATCCGCGTCCTTTTTTCTTTTTGTATTTCCAACCCAACTGGTCTGACCCAGCCGTACTGTTTCGCCCAGTTTGGGCTGGGGCACATCCTCGGCACGCAGCACAAGGTTCACGTCGAAATCCAGCGCGTCGCCCACATAGTTGCGCACGATGGAACGCAGGCGTTCCAGCGATCCGGTGCCGGGCAACAGGCGTTGATATTCATCATAGCCGAGGGGGCCGATGCGCAGGCGGAACTTGGCCGAACGGGTCCAGACCCGTTCCCCGATCGAGGCGGTGCGGCCCAGTTGCGCAGGGGCCCCCATCTGCCAGCGATCATCCGGTTCCAGCTCAAGCCAGCAGCCGACGAACTGGATCACCTCGACGCGGGCGCCGAAAAAGGCCTGAAGAATGGATTGCAGCCCCTCGGCATTCTTTGGACCCTGAGACAACAGGCCCACAAAATGACGCTTGGCCAGATCAGGCATCGCGTCCTGTGCGCGCATGTTTTCGGTGTGATAGCCCGCAACAGCGGCCACCTTGCGTTCAAAATCGTCATGCTCGCCCCGATCAAAACTGGCCGCAGGCTCGCCCGAGCGCCACGCCCGGTAAAACAGCGTGGTCATGCGGTGGGTGAGCATGTTGGCGAAGGACACCAATGTCGGGTCGCGGTGGTGGCGGATACGTTGTGAGGCGAATTCGGTCAGGTGCAGGGGCAGCGGGCCATTGGGTCCAAACAGGCCAAAGAACCGGTTGACCATGCGCCCGGGCTTCTTGCCCTTGGGGGGATTGAACGCCGCGATGGAGGACGGCGCAAAGCGCAAATCGGGTTCCTGGTCAAAGCGGACCTTTTCCTCGCGCGGGCGACGGGCCTCGCCGATGCGGGCCGAGTCTGGGTATGCCGCTTCCAGCACCCGAAAGGCGTGAAAGAAGTGAAACTTTTCAGGAGCCTCCGCCAGCCGCTCAAGATGCGTCAGAGAATCCTTCCCAGACCGGTCTCCGGTCGCCATCGGGTAATCTCCCCGCGTTGCTGGGTGACAAGCACCGTTTCAGTAAAACTGTTCAACGAGACATACTTGTGAAAAAATCGTTCAAGCACGGCGCCCATGGCATAGGCGCTGGTGCCCTCGAAAAAACTCTCATCGAAGGTGATCGACACTTCCAGGCCGCGCACGGCAGTGGACAGCACCTCGTCGGCCATGCGGCGCACGATGGGGCGGGTGGATACGGAACTCAGACCTTCAAGCTGTTTTTCCAGCACCTTGTCGCCTGCGGGCACATAGGTGCCGATCATCTCGCGCAGGGCGGCGCCGCTGTTGTTGGCGTCGTTGTCCGCGATGGAAAGATAGTTAAGGGACAGATGCGAAATCAGACGCCATGCCGTGTCCCCCTGCCCCAGGGACGGGCGGGGCCGCGTCGGGCTGACGGGTGTGGTGATATGAGCCACGGGGCCACCCCCGGGCAGGTGAAACACATCCTTGGCGCCCGTGGGCAACAACAAGGGCAGATCACGGTTTGTGACCATCGCCTGCACCGCCAGCTGATCCAGCTGGGCATCAAACGGGGCCTGCTTGTCATCGACGAGGGTGACGTATGTTTCCGACCCCAGGTAAGAGGTACGCACGCCCTTCAAACGCTCTCGTTCGGCGCGTTGACGCATCTTGCGGGTCTGGGTGTAATAGGCGGCGTGGGTCTCTCCGGCTGCCGTCAGATCATCAGCGGAATAGAACGGGCGGAAGGGCACATCATCCTTGCCTTCGCCAGACACGCCCACAACGCCGTCAAGCGCAAAGATCTCGTAATCCAGCGGGGCGGTGCGGTCGGCGACCACGTGATGTTCGGTCGCGGCCGGGGTGATGTGAACACGGTCACAACGCTTGTGAAACAGGTTGATGGCCGGGGTGGCATTCAGGGTGAAGGCTTCGGGGGTCACGCCCGAGGCGATGTCAGGATCGCCGGTGCGCAGCAGGATATAGA
>JBCBDZ010000279.1:0-2519 GCA_038529225.1 Pseudomonadota bacterium
TCCGATCTATTTGGTCGCGCATGCCGGGTCGCCGGCCACCGCAGTGACCAAATTCGCGCTCAGGCGCTCTGCCAGTGCTGCTTCGGATGCTGGGCGGTCAATCTGCAACCGCCCTTCGGCAAATCGGTCGGGGTCGATGTACCCCAAAGCGATGTCTGCATCGGTGACTGTGGGTTCTGTTCCGCCTTTGCCGAAACCGACCGGTCCGGGATCGGACCCTGCACTCCTGGGACCAACGCTCACACGGCCAAGAGAGTCTGTGGTGGCGATGGATCCGCCACCCGCGCCAATCTCGATCATCTCGATCACCGGGATGCGCACAGGCATGCCGGACCCTTTGATGAAACGGGCGGCGCGTGACACTTCGAACTTGCGTGACATTTGCGGGCGAAAACCATCGATCAGCGACAGTTTTGCCGTCGTGCCGCCCATGTCGAAGGAAAGAACCTCGGATGCCCCGATCTCTCTGGCAATGCGGGCCGCCAGGATGGCGCCCCCGGCGGGGCCGGATTCTACCAGGCGGATGGGAAGGCGCGCTGCGGTCTCGATCGTGGTCATCCCACCGCCTGCCGTCATCATAAGGATCGGACATTTCAACCCCTGAGCTTTGAACCGGGTTTGAATGCTGGCGAGGTATCCGGCCATCAGCGGCTGGATGTAGGCATTGGCGATGGTGGTGCACAGCCGATCAAACTCCCGCGCTTCCGGACTGACCTCGTGACTGAGTGAGACGACAAGGTCAGGCATCTGCTTGAGCAGAGCTGTGCGCAGGGCACGTTCGTGGACCGGGTTTGCATAGGCGTGTAAAAGGCAAATTGCGACGGCTTCGATCTTTTCATCACGTAACTTATCCACCAGCGCTGCGACACTGCTCAGGTCGATGGGCGCAAGCTCGACACCATGTGCGTTCATACGACCCCGTATGGTGAACGCATGTTTGCGTGGCACGATCAGATCAGGTTTTTCAATGTTGATTGCATACTGGCTGTAGCGACGCTCGTACGCGATCTCAAGAATGTCCCGGAACCCCTCTGGCGTGATGGTCGCGACCGAGGCCCCGCGCCTCTCGATCAGCGCATTGGTGGCCAGCGTGGTGCCATGGATGAAGGCGCCGATCTGGTGCCAATTGACCCCGGCCATGTCCAGCACCCGCGCCGCCCCGTCCATCGCGCCAAGGTCTGGCGCGTGTGTCGTGCTCGGGGTCTTGGCAGTGGCGAGGATGTTGTGGGATCCATCAATCAGAACGGTGTCGGTAAACGTGCCACCGATATCAATCGCCAGACGGTATTCATCTGTGGAAGTCATTTGGAGGTGCCAATTGTCAGGAAAAGAACAGTGCAAAACCGCGCGGCGGCGGGCGATCTGGCACGCGTCAGGTGACGAGGTCGCAGCCCGTCGCGCGACGTAGCATTGGATTGCGAAGGACGCGTGTCATGTGAGCGGCCGTTTGTTCCGTTTCTGAAGGTCAGCTACGCATGGATAAGATTGGCATGTCAACGATCAGGTGATGGCGAACATGTGGTTTCGGCCGAATGCACTGGCGTTGCCCCAAAACAGACCAACGGCGTCGGATCAGTTCAAGTCCTGCAACAGTCGCCCATGCTTTTTGTTGGCCTCCACCAATGCGCCAAAGGTTTTGATCCCCTTGGCCTGCAAAAGGGGCAAGAGTCTCACCAGAACTTCCGCAGTCGCACGGGCATCACCCAGTGCCGTGTGCCGAACGTCCTCGGGGATCGTGATCAACAGCCGGTCGCAAAGCGCATCAAGAGTGTGGGTTGCCGTAGTGCCAAAGACTTCTGCCGACATCAGGACGGTGTCCAGCACCGGGTGGTCCCACTCCACGCCCATCTGACTTTGGCACCGCCGCAAAAGACCGATGTCAAAGGGCGCATTATGGGCAACCAGAACGGCGTCACGGGCGAAATGGTGCAAGGCACGCCCGGCGTTGGCGATGTCCGGTGCATCTGCAACATGTGCATCACTCACCTTGTGGATACGAGTCGAGGCAGGCGGGATGGGCCGACCTGGATTGACGAACGTGTCCAGTATTTCGCCCTCGACCATCCGTCCGTTCAGGATGCGCACAGCGCCGATCTGCACTATGTCATCCGTCTGCACGCTGAGTCCTGTCGTTTCGGTGTCAAAGACGACAAAGCACAATTCGTTCAGCGGGGTGTCGGCGATATCCGCACGCGCCTTGCTGTCAATCAGATCAAAGTCAAAGATCAATGGCCGCGCGCCCAAGGAGTGCCGCGGTTTCGGTTTCACCTCAATGAGCAACACGAACCCATCCTGACCCATTGCCTTGACGCGGGCGTCGAATGTGCAGGCTCCGGCATGGTCCCTGAGGCTGAACATCTTTTCCGGGTGCTCGTCAGAAAGCTCTTTGATCGCCTTGTTCAATGGTTCGGGGTCGAAATAGTCCGATAAGGGCGCCTTCAGTCTGGGCACGGCAATCTGGGACAGAATGTCGGCCGCCTGTCCGTCATAGAGCACGACTTCCTGTGCCGGGTTGAGCA
>JBCBDZ010000280.1:0-2458 GCA_038529225.1 Pseudomonadota bacterium
CGCGGAAGCGGCCGCCTGGGCCGACCTGATCATGTTCACAATGCCCGACGAACTGCAGGCCGAAACCTACAAGAAATACGTGCATGACAACATCCGTGAAGGCGCAGCCATCGCATTCGCCCACGGCCTGAACGTACACTTTGGCCTGATCGAGCCCAAAGCAGGCGTTGACGTGGTCATGATGGCCCCTAAAGGCCCCGGCCACACGGTGCGCGGCGAATATGTAAAAGGCGGCGGCGTGCCCTGCCTCGTGGCCGTCGACAACGACGCCTCGGGCCGCGCGTTGGAAATCGGCCTCAGCTACTGCTCCGCCATCGGCGGCGGCCGCTCGGGCATCATCGAGACCAACTTCCGCGAAGAATGCGAAACCGACCTCTTCGGCGAACAGGCCGTTCTGTGTGGCGGTCTGGTTGAGTTGATCCGCATGGGGTTCGAAACACTGGTCGAAGCGGGTTACGCGCCCGAAATGGCCTATTTCGAATGCCTGCACGAAGTGAAGCTGATCGTGGACCTGATCTACGAAGGCGGCATCGCCAACATGAACTACTCGATCTCCAATACGGCTGAGTACGGCGAATACGTCTCTGGCCCCCGCGTGTTGCCTTACGACGAGACAAAGGCGCGGATGAAAGCGATCCTGACCGACATCCAGACCGGCAAGTTCGTGCGCGACTTCATGGCCGAAAACGCGGTGGGTCAGCCCTTCTTCAAAGGCACACGTCGCATCAACGACGAACACCAGATCGAAGCCACAGGCGAAACCCTGCGCGGCATGATGCCGTGGATTTCCGCTGGCAAGATGGTGGACAAGGCCAAGAACTAAGTCACGGCTGCGACGTCAAACACCACGGAGGATGGGCAGCCCTGCCCGTCCTCAAGCAAGCGCTGCCAAGGTGGGGTTTCACCTTATTGAACGCTTTAGGGTGCAACAGGTACGGTGTCCGCTGTGCAGGACAATCCTGACTTCAATTTTGTCGCTTGGACGACATCCTAAAGATCGGAGTCAAGCCGAAGGCGCCGATCCATCGACAGACCGCCCCCCGGTCTGGCGATTTTTCAGGTCTTGGCGTGTCACATCCTCGAAGAGATAACCCTGAACCATAAATCGAGCAGAAGGTCGGTTGGATCGCCACCCCGCGGTCCGTCGATGGATCGGCTCGGCAACGTCTGGTTCGCGGGATAAGACTGACTTTGCGTTAGTCTGCAATATTCTTCGGCGGCAATAGAATGGAGCCGTCTCCTATCAATGGGTTTTCCGGCAATTGCTGCCATTTAGGTAGTGGAGGTTGCGGAGTTGACGCGGGTCGTAGACTTTCCAAAATTGGTATCTCGTCTTCCCAAACGTCGCCCAATGAACCGCCACATGCGGCGAGCGCTTCAACAATTTCACTTGGGGCGCGCGGTCGAGCAAAACGCGCGAGGGCGGCTTCTTGAACCTTTAGTTCGTGAGCGGACCAATCTCTTGATGAGCCGTCCAAAAGCAACACCCGAGTCCCAAAATCCCCAAAGAAATTCCGCGGATCACAAAAAATCCGTCGGCAAATTGAACGCGTTCATCGTCTTCTAGGGTTTCGAGGAGCGCGAACCGTTGGTCCAAAGGCTCCCATTGACCGCTCTGAAGTGTATCGTTTCTTGTATTGATACAGGACACAATTTCTGATGCTTTTTCCGTGTCGGGAAAAGCGGGTGACACCAGAAAAAGAGAGCGGCACTGAGTGAAACGACATACCTCAACAGTCCATTCACATGGTCACTTGTTCCAAAGATGCTAACCCTTTCTGGTTGGTAGGTTTGGGCTCAAATCCGACCTTCGCTGCAAATCCACAAAACGCAATGTCAACCGCCCACCCCAAAGACCTCATCAAAGGCGCGCTCCCCTTTGCGCGTCACTCTGATGACCCGCTGTCCCGGCACGCGCGCCATCCAGCCCAGCGCCTCCATGCGGTCCAGCATCGCACGGCCCAGCGACCCTGCAAGGTGATTGCGCCGCTCTGACCAGTCAAGGCACGTCCGGCAGAGCCGCGTGCGCCCTTTTTCAAGACCCTTCACATCAATGCCGAACTGCTCGGCAAAGTCGCGACCGGCATCACTCAGCGATGCGTCTTCTCCAGTTTCCATCACCAGCCCACGGCCGACGAGGCTGCTGTACATCTGCACCCCCATGCGCCCGGCCAGATGGTTGTAACAGACCCGCGCCACCTGCATCTGCGCATCCCGCGGCCCCGTGCGCACCCGTGTCGCCCCCGTCCGGGCGGCCAGCCCCATCAGCGCCTCCAGCACGGCGGCCACTTCCGCATCCATCAGGTGAAAATACTTGTGCCGCCCGGATTTGCGTGGCGTGACCAGTGCCGCATCCGTCAGTTTCGACAAATGCCCACTGGCTGTGGACAGACCAACCCCCGCCTCTTCGGCCAGTTCGGACGCTGTCAGAGCACGCCCGTCCATCAGCGCCGTCAGG
>JBCBDZ010000281.1:0-2445 GCA_038529225.1 Pseudomonadota bacterium
GCACGGTGCAGCGCGGCATTGATCCGCGCGCCTTCTCACTGGTGGCGATGGGCGGTGCAGGACCGTTGCAGGGGGCTGAGGTGGCTGGAATGTTAGAGGTCCCCGAGGTCATTGTGCCGCCGCACCCCGGAATTACATCTGCCTTGGGTCTTCTGATCGCCGATCTCAAATATGACGTGATTCACACCCAGTTTCAGGTCTCGACCTCCGCCGATCTTGCCTTGTTCAACAGCGAATTTGCCGAGATGGAAGCCAAACTCACCGCACGGCTGGCCGAGGACGGCCTGAGCACGGACGATGTGCGGTTCGAGAGGGCCGGAGATTTGCGCTATCTCGGCCAAGGCTATGAACTGCGTGTGCCATTTGAACTGGGTGCGGTGACCGAGGCCGCGCTGGAAGAGGTCTGGCAGCGGTTTCATGACAGCCATGCCGCCGAATACGGCCATGCCTTTGAAAGCAGTGCGATTGAGGTTGTAAATTTGCGAATGACAGCTGTCGGTCCATCGCCCGACCTGGACTTGCCCACACTGGAAGGCGGCAAAGGACTGGACGCGGCGTATGTCCGGACGCGCCAGGCGGTGTTCCGGGTTGATGGTCGGTTGCAAAGTTTTGAGACGCAAGTCTATCGCCGCGATCTTCTGCCACTGGGGGTGCCGGTGCCCGGGCCTGCGATTCTGCTTCAAAAAGACAGTACAACCGTCGTGCCACCTAGGGCCACAGCCATACCCCATGAAACGGGCAGTGTGATTATCAGTCTGGAGAGCAAGTCATGAGCCGCATCGACCCCGTCACCGGTGCTGTCATTCAGGGGGCGCTGGAAAGCATCGCCTTGGAAATGGGGCACAAGCTGATGCGCATGTCCTACTCCTCGATCATTCGCGAATCCGAAGACTTCGGCGCTGCCCTGACCGATGCCGAAGGGCAGCAAATGTGCGAGTGTCGGATGTCCACGCCTCTGCAATCCGGGCCGATCCCCGGCTATATCCGCAACGTGCTCAAGGTGCTGGCAGAACGGGATGACCCCGTGCGTCCCGGCGATGTCATCATGCACAACGACCCCTACGGTGGGGCGTCGCACGGGCCTGACGTGGCTTTTTGTGTTCCCGTCTTTCAGGGTGAGGCGCTGATCGGCTGGTCCGCCACGACAGCGCACCATCTGGACATTGGTGCCCTGAGCCCGGGCAGTTGCGGGATTGTGGATGCTGTAGACACCTATGCAGAAGGTCTTCAGTTCAAAGCGATAAAGGTCTTTGATCAAGGCAAACGCAACGATGCGGTCTGGCATATCTTGCGCGCCAATATCCGCGCCACTGATCTGGTCGTCGGCGATATGGAGGCGCAGATCGAAGCGGCCCGCATCGGGGCGGCGCGGCTTTTGGGGCTGGTGGACCGTTACCGGTTGGACAGCACGATGGCCGCTTTTCACGACCTGATGGACTATTCTGAACGGCTCATGCGCGATGCGATCCGCGCTTTGCCAGATGGGGAGTATTCTGCAAGCACCATGCTTGACGGTTACTTGGATGACCCAAACCCCGCGCGCCGTGAATTGCCGCTGGTGGTGACGCTCAAGGTTCAAGGGGATGATCTGACCGTCGATCTGAGCGGCACTGCGGCGCAAGTGCCTGACAAGCCGATCAACATGCCGCTGGTGGGCACCGTGGATTGCTCGGTCTGGCTGACGATCCGGTCAATCTTGCTCGATACCGTGACCTATGGGCCGATCCCGCAGAATTCGGGCCTGACCCGACCGATCACGATTGAGGCGCCCAAGGGCACGCTGGTCAATCCGATCTTCCCTGCCCCTGTGATCGCGCGTTTCTGTCCGGGCAACCAATTGGCCGATACGGTAATGAAGGCCTTTTCGCAGATCGTGCCAGAGCAGGTCTCGGCCGGGATTGGCAATTTGCGGGTCGTGGCTCTGTCCGGCCTGCGGGACGGCGACCATTGGGTGCATATGGAGATTATGGAAGGCAGTTACGGCGGGCGCAAAGGGCTCGATGGGATGGATGCGGTAGATACGCTCTATGCCAACACCCGCAACAACCCGATTGAAGATATTGAATCTCACATTCCTATTCGCGTGGAACGCTATGAGTTGCGTGAAAACGCAATGGCTGCAGGACAATGGCGGGGCGGCATCGGTGCCATCCGCGAGTTCACCTTTCTCGATGAGGCGGGCTTTTCTCTCGAAGGTGAGGGGCATGCCTTCAAGCCTTGGGGGTTCGATGGTGGCGCAGACGGCTATGAGGCCGAGCTGACCTTGGTTCATACCGATGGCACAACCACCAGCCTGCCATCCAAGGTGCCATATTTCAAAGTCAAAGCCGGGGAAAAGCTGGTGTCGGTTGGTCCAAGCGGCGGCGGATATGGCGACCCGAAGAAGCGTCCGCCAGAGGCGGTCGCGGACGACATCGAGGATGGCTTGCTCAGTGAAGAAACGTC
>JBCBDZ010000282.1:0-2364 GCA_038529225.1 Pseudomonadota bacterium
ATGGCTGCCAAGTGCTTCAAGACAGTCGCACATCAGATTGAAATGCTTTGATTCCTCATCTGCGGCCTTCACCCAGTCGTCGTAGAATCCGATGGGCATGGCCACATCCGTAAAGCGCGCAATGATGTCCCAGTGCAGGTCCACCGCGTTGAGTTCGATATGGGCCACCGCGTGCAGAAGCGCGATCCGCCCCTCCGGACTGCCGGGGCGGCGGCGGGGCACGTCCCGCGGGCTGAGCAGTTCGGGGGCAGCGGGGCGGGCGGGGTGCATGGGCGGATCGGCCTGACCGATCTCGGGGCGCGCACCGCCAGCGCGCGCCGCCCGCCACTCGGCTGCCAGCTTGCGCGACAGTGCCGTCTTTTCCCGGCCGTCGGGTGTGCGCAGCACAGCCTCCGCCATCTGCGCGAGCGGCTGCATCACAGCGCCTGTACAGCGGCCAGAACCGCCTCGGCATGACCCGGCACCTTGACCTTTGGCCAGACCATTGCGACGTGGCCGTTGACGTCGATCAGGTAGGTGGTGCGCTCGATCCCCATGTACTTTTTGCCGTACATGTTCTTTTCCTTCCACACGCCGTAATCCTCGCAGACGCTGCCATGTTCGTCCGAAAGCAGCGGCACGCTCAGATCCTTCTTGGCGGCGAATTTGGCGTGGCTGGCCACAGAGTCCTTGGAGATGCCGAACACCTTGGCACCTGCCGCCTCAAATTCCGCCAGATGTTCGGAAAAGGCGATGGATTCCTTGGTGCAACCGGGGGTGTCATCACGCGGGTAAAAGTACAAAACCACGGCCCCGCCTTGCAGGCCGGAAAGGGTCACATCGGTGCCCGTTCCGTCGGGCAGCGTGAAATCGGGGGCGGGTGTTGCGATATCGAGCATGATTTTGGCCTTTTCGTCACAAAAAAGAAGAAGTTGTGACTGGCATGATAGGTCAAGGCAGACAAGAATAAAGGTATGAGCAGTTCTGAACCACCACCCGCCGCACCGGTCGTGCGGCGCAAGAACCTGTGGCGTCGCCACAGGGTGGGCAGTCTGTTGACGACTTTGACCTTCACCGCCTTGTTGGGCGTAGTGATCTACGTGATGATCGGGCGGCCCGTGTCTGCGCCGGACTGGCTGCGCGCAGAGATCGAGACCCGTGCGGGCGACGCACTTGGGGCTGCGCGTATGCGGTTTGATGCGCTTGATCTGGTGGTCGAGGAGGCGTCCCAACCGCAGGTGCGCATGACAAATGTGCAACTGATCTCGGACACGGGCGCCGAGATTGCAGCATTCGGTGAACTGCGGGCCAACCTGTCCTTTGCAGGGCTTTTGGCGGGCAAGATGCAACCCACGCATCTGTCAGTCAGCGGCGTGTTTGCCCAACTGCGCCGCCAGATGGACAAACACGCCGCTGACTGACAGATGCGTGTTTGCCCAACTGCGCCGCCAGATGGACGGGTCTGTCGTTTTGTCAGGCGGGTTGGATCTGTCGGCCCCCAACAGGCGGGCCGCCACTCTGGCCGAACTGATCGCGGGGATCGACACGATCCTGTCGCACGCCGGTTTTGACGCGCTGCGCAGCGCCGAAATCCGGGCCCTTACGCTGCAGGTCGAAGATGTGCGTGCAAACCGGGCCTGGACGATTGACGGCGGGCGCGCGCAGCTGACCCTGTCTGGCGACACCGTGCGCATCACCACTGACCTCGCACTGCTGAGCGGGGGACAGGGTGTGGCGACCTTGGCCGCCAATTACGAAAGTCGTTTGGGCGACGTGGCTGCCACCTTTGGCGCGTCGGTCGATGGAATCGATGCGGGTGACATCGCGACCCTCGCGCCGCCCTTTGCATGGCTTGACGTGTTGCGTGCGCCGATTTCCGGCGCTGTGCGCGCAGGCGTCGATGCGCAAGGTGCCTTTGAGCCCCTTAACGCGACACTCACCATCGGGGCGGGCGTCATCCAACCCAACGACGCCGCCCGGCCCGTGCCGTTTTCCTCTGCGCGCAGCTACTTCAACTATGATCCGGCTGCACGCGTTTTGACCTTTGACGAACTGTCCGTTGACAGCGCATGGATCACCGGGCGGATCGAAGGGCAGACCGTGCTGGGGCTGACCCCGGACGGGCAACTGAACGATCTGGTGGGGCAGTTCCGCTCCTCATCGCTGACGGCCAACCCCGACGACCTTTACGACGCCCCCGTCAGCTTTGCTGCGGCTGAAATGGATTTCCGCCTAGGCCTTGATCCGTTTCGTCTGGATGTGGGGCAGGCGGTGTTTCAGGATCAGGGCCAGACCGTGCTGGCAAGCGGAGTGCTGAGGGCAGGGCCGGATGGATGGAGCTACGGGCTGGATGCGCAGATGGACGGCGTGTCGCCCGAACGGCTG
>JBCBDZ010000283.1:0-2344 GCA_038529225.1 Pseudomonadota bacterium
GTTCTCCACCAACTTCCACCCCAATGAGATCTTTGACCAGGCCGCCCTGCGCCGGATCTTCTTCAAGATCAAAATCGACGGGCCAAGCCAGGCGAACTTCCTGAAAATCTTTGCCATGGTGGCCAAGAAGAAAGGGATGGCCCTCAACGAAGAAGCGCTCGTCTACCTGCTCAAAGTCAAATACCCGACGATCCAGAACATCTATGCCAACTACCAGCCAAACTTTCTCGTCGACCAGATGGTGGCGACGTGCAATTTCGAAGGGATCGAAAAGCAGATGACGCCCGAACTCATTGACCGGGCCTGGGCCAACATGTTCGTCAAGGACGAACATATCGTCAAATGATAGGGGTTGCAGGCTGCGGGCGCATGGGCGCGCCCATGCTCGACGCATTGCGCGACGGCACGGGCAATGCGATGGGCTTTGACGTGGTGGACAAGGGCACTGATCACATCACGACCGATCTGGCGGCATTCAGCCCACAACTGGAGACGTTGCTCAGCGTGGTGCGCGATGAGGATGAAACCGATGCCCTTCTCTTTGATACTCAAAACCTGATCACGGCAGCCCCGGCTTTGCGGCGCATCTTCATCTGCTCGACCCTGTCGCCACGCTATGTCCGCGCGTTGCGCGCCCGCGTGCCTGAGCAGATCACCCTGATCGACGCCCCCATGTCCGGGGCGCAAGCTGGCGCAGTAAACCGCTCTCTCAGCTTCATGCTGGGCGGTGCACAACGTGACATCGAAGACGCCATCCCATTGTTGGCCCTGATGGGGCGGCACTTTCACCACATGGGTCTCTTCGGGTCCGGCATGCAGGCCAAGGTGCTCAACAACCTGCTGGCTGCCTCGCATACGGCGATGACGCGGCTGGTGCTCGACTGGGCGGATGCGGCCAAACTCGACACCGACCGCCTGCTGGCACTGATCGAGACATCTTCGGGCCAAAACTGGCTCGCCTCCGGCTTTGACACCATCGAATTTGCCAAGGACGGACACAGCGCCGACAATTCCATCGGCATTCTGGTCAAGGACGTCGCCGCCGCTCTGGATGCAGCACCGGATGGCGCCGACACGACGCTGCCCCAAACCGTGCAGGCCGCAATCCGCGCCCTTGCGCCGCGCAGATAGGATCGGCACCGCACGCTGCGTTAGCCCGGTCCGTTGGTGCATCACCGGTGCACGTTCGGTGCACAACCTGTGCACAGCTGTTGCAACGCCCATTTTCGCCATTCACCCATATAAACAAGAGGTAAATCCTGCGCAGCAGTCCAAATTCTCTGTTTCAAAAAATCCCGGGGGACGGCGCCGGAAGGCGACGGGGGGCTGGCCCCCAATCCAGCGCCTGCTAGATGTCACCACATGACCGCATTGCCCGACACCTTTTCCAACTGGTTCGCCTCCAAAGGCTGGTCCATCCACCCGCACCAACAGCACATGCTGGAGCGTGCCGATGACCCCGCCTTGCTGCTGATCGCTCCCACAGGTGGCGGAAAAACACTCGCCGGCTTCCTGCCCTCGCTGGCAGAGCTCAGCGATGGCACGCATGAGGGCCTGCACACGCTCTACATCTCGCCGCTCAAGGCGCTGGCATCCGACATCAAACGCAATCTGCGCACGCCCGTGGCCGAAATGAACTTGCCCATAAGGATCGAAGACCGCACCGGCGACACCAGCCAGACCCAAAAGAAACGCCAGCGCGCCGATCCACCCCACATCCTGCTGACCACACCAGAAAGCCTCGCACTTTTAACAAGTTACGAGGACGCACCGCGCATGTTTGCGGGGCTCAAACGGGTGATCGTGGACGAAATCCATGCACTCGCCGAAAGCAAACGGGGCGACCAAATGTTCCTCGCCCTGTCGCGCTTGCAAGCGATGTGCCCCGACCTGCGACGGGTCGGCCTGTCTGCCACAGTGGAAAATCCGGACGCCATCGCGCACCTTCTGGCGCGCCACCCCGACCCCTGTCAGATCATCAACGCCGATCCAGGGCCTGCCCCTGACATCCAGATGCTCGTGACGCAAGAAGCCCCACCCTGGGCCGGCGGCGGAGCCAAATACGCCATCCCTGCCGTGCTCGAGCAGGTAAAGGCCCATAAAACAACACTTATTTTTCACAACACGCGGGCGCAGGCGGAACTGTATTTTCACAACATCTGGCTTGCCAATGACGAGGGATTGCCCATCGGCATCCATCACGGCAGCCTCGACCGCCAGCAGCGCGAAAAGGTCGAACAGGCCATGGTCGCAGGTGCGCTCAAGGCCATCGTCTGCACCGGCACGCTTGATCTGGATGATCAGGTCCACGTCGCCCCAATCAATGCCCAGATCAAGCGTGCCG
>JBCBDZ010000284.1:0-2268 GCA_038529225.1 Pseudomonadota bacterium
ATTTCCAAATCCATCGGTGATTTTTCAACCCAGACCAAAATGCTGGCCATCAACGCAGCCATCGAGGCGGCGCGCGCTGGCGATGTGGGCAAAGGTTTTGCGGTGGTTGCCTCTCAGGTCAAAGCGGTGGCAACCAAAGTTCAGGACGCCACTGATGAAATCGCGCAATTGGCACGCGCAGAGTAGTCGCGCACTGGCAGGCGCCGGGACTGGCCGAGTCCCCCAGCATACATGTCCACCACCCCCGCCGGTGTAGAGCCGTGACACTGTCAAACGCGGCACAGAGCACGCGACAAACCTTTCAATTCTCCAGTCAAAGGCCTTTTGCCGCTTTCGGACATTCGAACAAGACCTTGGCAGTCAAAGCGCGTAAATGCCGCTGAACTTGTCGTTCAGATAGGCCAGCAGCGGCGCCGGGTCCGGTGTGCGCCCGCAAGCCCGCGCGATCACGTCCCGTGGCGCGTAGAGCCCGCCATGACGCTGCAAATTGTGACGCAGCCATCCCGTAGCAGCCGATGTATCTCCGCGCGCCAACTGTGCGTCCAGATCCGGCACGGCCTTTCGCAACGCCTCATTCAGGCATCCTGCGTATACGTTGCCAAGGCTGTAGGTCGGAAAATACCCAAACAACCCTTCGGACCAGTGCACATCCTGCAAGACCCCGTTTGACGGTTTGTCGACCGGATATCCGAAATCGGCGGCAAAACGGTCATTCCACGCCGCTTCAAGATCACCCACAACCAGATCGCCAGCCATCAACGCGCGTTCCAGATCAAAGCGCAGCAGAACATGCAGGTTGTACTGCACCTCGTCCGCCTCGGTACGGATGTACCCGGTAGATACGCGGTTTACAGCAGCAAAGAACGCGTCTTCATCCGCAATCCCGAAGTCACCAAACGCGTCCCGCATCTGCCCGAACAGCCAACCGGTAAAGGCGCGGCTGCGCCCCAACTGGTTCTCGTAAATCCTGCTCTGGCTTTCATGCACCCCCATCGAAACGCCCTGCCCCAACGGAGTCAGCAGATAATCACGGTCGATGTTCTGCTCATAGCAGGCATGTCCCACCTCATGGATGGTCGAATAAAAGCAGTTGAAAGGATCGTTCGCATTGGTGCGCGTCGTGATCCGAACATCAAGCCCGGAGCCAGATGAAAACGGATGCACTGCCTTGTCGATCCGCCCGTTCCGCGTGTCATAGCCAAAGGCACGCGCGAGGGTTTCGCTCAGGCGCAATTGCGTGGCTTCGTCGAACGGGCCACGCACATTTGCAGGTTCGGGCCGTTCGAGGATGGCAGCCCGCAGTTTCGTCAGCTCAGGGCGCAACGCCCCGAACATCGCGTCCAGATCAGCCGCCGTCGTCCCGGGCTCGTAGTCGGCAAGCATGGCGTCATAAACATCGCCGCCTGCCGCAAGGGCCGCGCCCTCTTGGCGTTTGAGATCGATCACGTCGCTCAAGACCGGCAGAAAAGCAGCCACATCGTCATTGGCCCGCGCCTCGGCCCAAACCCCATGCGCCAAAGACGTCAGACGGGCCAGCGCGGCCGCCAGATCGGCGGGCACCTTGCTGGCACGTTCGAAATTGCGCCGAATCTCCCGCAGTTGCGCCTGACCGACGGTGTCGAGCGACGCCGCATCGATGCCCGCCAGCCAATCCCCCACCCGCGGGTCCGTTCGACGCGCATGCAGCACCTTCTCGATGGCCGCCATCTCTTCGCCGCGCTGGTCCCGCGCCCCATGCGGCATCATGGTCTCCTGATCCCAGCCCAGCCGCCCGGCAATCTGCCCAAGCGCCTGTGTGTCGTGTTCAAAAGCCATCAGGTCAGCAAAAGCGCTCATGCGGTGTTTCCCCTCAGAGATGTGGCACGCGGGTAGGCCGCCAGGAACCGCGCCCGCAGGATCAACGCCCACAGCACCACGGCCAGGAACTGGTGCAGAATGGCAACCTGCCACGGAGCGCCATACAAGACGGTCACGATCCCGAGCGCGACTTGCACCGCCATCGCAGCCATCACCGCATTAAACGCAAACCGCGTATTGGGGTGGGCCGACCGCCGTCCGCGCAACCACACGATCACGGCGAAAATTGCAAGCAGGTAGCCCGACACGCGGTGGATGAACTGCACCAGCCCCGGGCTTTCAAACAGGTTGCGCCACCACGGCTCGAAGATGAAAGCGGAGGCCGGAAACACCTGCCCTCCCATCAAAGGCCAGTCGGTATAGCTGCGCCCCGCATCAATTCCGGCCACCAGTGCACCAATAAGGATTTGC
>JBCBDZ010000285.1:0-2234 GCA_038529225.1 Pseudomonadota bacterium
CCGACAGGATGGCCAGCGCGATACCCGACGGTGCCGCATGCAGACCGATGCCGGCCAGCAAGACAAGCAAGAGCGGGATGGCCACCACAAAATTCGCCGCCGTACTGGCCAGCGGGTCAGCACTGTTCTTGCCGGCAAGCGTGTAGATTGCCCAGCCTATACCCGCGATGACCATGAACATGGCGCCGCCCAGATCGCCTCCGGTACCTTCGGTCGGCCAGAGGGCCAGCACAAGCCCGACAAATGCAATCCCGGCACCCCCCAGTTGTCGCGGGGTGGGTGCCGCACCGCGCAAGGCCGACCAGCCAAACATCACCACCTGAACCGTGCCAAACAGGATCAAGGCGCCAAGGCCTGCATCAAGGGTGATGTAGGCCAGCGAAAAGCCGATCATGTAGGCTGCAAGGCTGGCCGCACCGATGGCGCGGCCCCGGGCCAGAACGGGCAAGCCGCCCCCGCGTACGGTCAGGATCATGCACAAGGCAATCGCGCCTGCGATGACGCGAATCATGGCAAAACTGGATGGATCAATTGCGCCGCTGTCCACGGCCAGTCGGTTCAACACCGAATTGGCAGCAAAGGCGATCATGGTCAGTGTGGTCAGCAGGGCAAGGCGCATTGGCGCACTCTTAACGGACGCAGCGGCGCTGACAAGCGGGCGGGTGATCACGCCCGCGGCACCGATCACAAAAGACGCTTGAGGGTCTTTTCGGCCTCTGCGAGGCGCGCTGCACCCGGGCGCGCCTTTTCAGGGCATTCCATAACCAGCGCCGCAAACAGATAACGCTGGCCCACCCAATCATCGCTTTGAGCATAAGACAGGCGCGCCGTTTGGAGCATGCGCACCGCGTCAGGTGCGGTGATGCCCAAAGTCCTGGCAAGGGCGCAGGGTGCCGGGGGTTTGTACCATTTTGTCGGCGCGCGTCCCTTTGATGCTGGCTGTGTCTGCAGGCAAGGGCCCGACTGCCGTTTCCGTGCCATCCCGCCATGTGACCCGGTGGCGATTACGACGTTGGATGCGCCTGCGCAAGATGTGAAATCCACGTGCTTGGCGACTGTCATTGGTCTGTTTCCTCTTGCCTGAATGATGTGTGGGTGTGTCACGGAAGAAACACGCAGCCGCCCGGATTTATTCAAGCAAAGGGTCGCAGAAACACCCGCCTCATAATCACGTTTTCACGGGCGTCGCGTGGCGGCTTTATGCTTCCGCCCGGCACCGATATCTATCAATGACAAAGGCCCCGAAAACGGGGCCTTTGCTTTGATCGGTGATGTATGTTTGCCAAAGGCAAACAGTTTTACATCATGCCGCCCATGCCGCCCATGTCAGGCATACCGCCAGCAGGCGCAGCACCTTCTTTGGCGGGCTTGTCGGCAACCATTGCTTCGGTTGTGATCAGCAGGCCAGCAACGGACGCGGCGTCCTGCAGGGCTGTGCGCACAACTTTGGCCGGGTCGATAACGCCGAACTTGAACATGTCGCCATATTCTTCTGTCTGGGCGTTAAAGCCGAAGGTGACATCGCTGCTCTCGCGGATTTTGCCCGCGACAACGGATCCGTCCACGCCGGAGTTCTCGGCGATCTGACGCAGGGGCGCTTCGATGGCCTTGCGCACGATCGTGATGCCGACGTCCTGGTCGGAGTTTGCACCCTTGAGACCGTCCAGCGCTTTACCGGCCTGGATCAGGGCAACGCCACCACCGACAACAACGCCTTCTTGGACCGCGGCCCGCGTTGCGTTCAGGGCGTCGTCAACGCGGTCTTTGCGCTCTTTGACTTCCACTTCGGACATACCACCAACGCGGATCACGGCAACACCACCAGCCAGTTTGGCCACGCGCTCTTGCAGTTTCTCACGGTCGTAGTCGGAGGTTGTTTCCTCGATCTGGCCACGGATCTGGGTGACACGTGCTTCGATCTCGGCTTTCTCGCCGGCACCGTCGATCACGGTTGTCTCGTCCTTGGTGATCTGAACGCGCTTGGCTGTGCCCAGCATGTCCATGGTCACCGACTCGAGCTTCATGCCGAGGTCTTCGGAGATCACCTGACCCCCAGTGAGGATCGCGATGTCCTGCAGCATCGCCTTGCGACGATCACCAAAGCCGGGGGCTTTGACAGCAGCGATTTTCAGACCGCCGCGCAGCTTGTTGACCACGAGGGTCGCCAGCGCTTCGCCTTCGACGTCTTCGGCGATGATCAGCAGGGGTTTTTGGGACTGGATGACTTGCTCCAG
>JBCBDZ010000286.1:0-2194 GCA_038529225.1 Pseudomonadota bacterium
CTTTGGAAACACTGCCTTTTGTGACTTTGCCAAAGTGGATGAAGACATCAGCCGTTTTGCGGGTGTCAGCAATCTCGACAGTGCCGTTTTCAGTACGCAGAATGCCAGTATCGCCAACCTGCCCACCGCTTTCCGCATAGAATGGGGTCTGATTGAGTGCGATCTGAACTTCGCTTCCTTCTACAGCGGTTTGCACCTCGGCGCCCGTCATCACGAGGGCGGCGATCTGGGCCTCCGCGGTTTCCGTGTCATAGCCAAGAAATTCCGTGGCACCATGCGCTTCGGCCACATCAAACCACACTGTTGCATCCGCGGCCTCACCCGACCCGGACCATGCCGCACGTGCCTTGGCCTTTTGCTTGGCCATGGCGGCATCAAAACCTTCGGTGTCTACGCCGCGCCCCTGTTCGCGCAATGCATCCTGAGTCAAATCGAGCGGGAACCCGAAGGTGTCATACAACTTGAATGCGGCCGTACCGGGAAGGTCAGCGCCCTCTTCCAATCCACTCACTTCGTCCTCAAGCAACTTCAAACCGCGCTCAAGCGTCTGTTTGAACCGGACTTCTTCGGCCTGCAACGTCTCGGTGATGAGCGACTGCGCCTGACCCAGTTCGGGATAGGCCGCGCCCATCTGCTGCACCAGCGCAGGGACCAGACGGTACATGACTGGATCCTTCGCACCAAGCAGATGCGCATGGCGCATCGCCCGGCGCATAATACGACGCAGCACATAACCGCGCCCGTCATTTGAGGGCATAACCCCATCCGCAATCAGGAACGAGGTCGAGCGCAAGTGATCCGCGATCACCCTGTGATGCACGTTCTGATCCCCGTATGGATCAACGCCCGTCACATCTGCCGACGCTTCGATCAGCGATTTGAACAGGTCGGTATCGTAATTGTCATGGCTGCCCTGCAACAGCGCACCGATGCGCTCCAACCCCATGCCTGTGTCGATGGACTGCATGTCCAGATCGACCATCGAGCCGTCTTCGAACTGTTCGTTCTGCATGAAAACGATGTTCCAGATTTCGATGAACCGGTCGCCATCTTCCTCTGCGGACCCCGGGGGGCCACCCCAGATGTGATCTCCGTGATCGTAAAAGATCTCTGTGCACGGACCGCAGGGACCGGTCGGGCCCATCTGCCAGAAATTGTCTGATGTCGCGATGCGAATGATCCGTTCATCCGGAACACCAAGCTTTTTCCAGATGTCATAGGCCTCATCATCCGTGTGATACACGGTGACGGACAGACGATCCTTGGGGATGCCGAACTCTTGTGTGATCAGTTTCCACGCAAAAGGGATCGCTTCGGATTTGAAATAGTCGCCAAAACTGAAGTTTCCCAGCATCTCGAAAAAGGTATGGTGGCGCGCTGTGTACCCGACATTGTCAAGGTCGTTATGCTTTCCTCCGGCGCGCACGCACTTTTGCGAACTGGTCGCGCGTTGATAGTCGCGCTTTTCGACACCGGTGAACAGGTTCTTGAACTGTACCATGCCCGAATTCACGAACATCAGCGTCGGGTCGTTGCGCGGCACCAGCGGACTGGACGGCACCACCGCATGCCCCTGTTTTTCAAAGTAATTCAGAAAAGTCGAGCGGATGTCGTTAAGCGATGGCATGGGGTGCACCTATGGCGGCTGGATGGTCAGGGTGACATAGCCGGGCGCGCGCGCACTGTCCACAAACGAAACAAGGTGGCGCCGTCGCACCACCCTGTTCCAAGTATTGTCCGCATCACGTCTGATGCGCCAGGGGTGTTCTGGGCCACCCCCACGCCCGACTGTCACGCCTCGAGAATGTCGTCGTCTTCGACCTTTTCACTCTCCGGCATTTCGAAATCCAAGCCATGTGCAGCCCGGATTTTGTCTTCAATTTCGATGGCAATCCGGCTGTTTTCCTTGAGGAAAGACTTGGCATTTTCACGGCCCTGCCCGATGCGTTCATCGCCGTAGCTGAACCACGAGCCCGACTTTTCAACCACGCCAGCCTTCACGCCAAGGTCCAAAAGTTCGCCCATTTTCGAGATGCCTTCGCCCTTCAAGCAGGTCGAATTCGACATCATGTACGGCGAAGGCATCTCGAAAATGGGCGAACTTTTGGACCTTGGCTACGCATTTGAGCAACATGGCCCGTAATGCCTGATCCACAGGCACAAAGCCGCAGCGCAGCCATTGTAGTGCCCGCTG
>JBCBDZ010000287.1:0-2192 GCA_038529225.1 Pseudomonadota bacterium
CATCACGCGGCACAATTCACGCCCGTCTGTATCGGGCAGGCCGACATCGAGGATGACGAGGTCATAGATCGCCTCCTTGGCCTTGACCAGCGCGTCGCTGCCATTGCCAGCCTCGAACACGTCGAAGTCTTCGGTCATGATCAGCTGTTCGCTGAGCGCTTCGCGCAGGTCTTCGTCATCGTCGACCAGAAGGATTTTCTTGAGCTGTGCCATCTGTCATCTCCCGTTTCGTTGCAGCATAGATGTGGGCAACCCTCGATTTGGGCAAGTTTTGCCAGTTTTGTCTCACGCCCATGTGTCGGTTGGACGGCAATTGTTTCAATTCCGGGCCAATTTGCTTATGTCGGGCGGGACACTGCGCAGGATTTTGTAACATGGGCCTTGGGCCGGACATCGTTGAGACTCTGGCGCGCGCCCGGGCGGATTTGCGCATGGGCGTGCCCGTGGTCCTGACAGGCGCGACGTCTGTGATCGCGGTGGCCGTCGAAACGGTATCGGAGGAGCGGCTGGCAAGCATCCGCGCGTTGAGCACAGCACCTGTGCTGGCGTTGACCGGCTGGCGCGCGCAAACCCTGAAGGCCCGCGCCTATGACGGAGATATTGCACGGATCGTGGTCCCGGATGCTGTGGCCCTGGGCTGGTTGCAGGCGCTGGCCGATCCGGCAGACGATTTGTCAAGCCCCATGAAGGGCCCATTGGCCTCCGTGCGCGACGGCGACGCCAGCCCGCATCGCGCTGCTGTGCAGTTGTGCAAGTCCGCACGACTGCTACCGGCTGCATTGTGCGCAGATATCGAGAACGGGTTGGGGTTTGCCGCTGAACAGGGTTTGACGGCTGTGCCCATGGCCTTGGCTGCACCCTATCTGGCCGCCCACAGCCAGTTGCTCCCGGTCGTCGCCGCACGTCTGCCTATGGTCGCGTCCGAAGCCGGGCGCGTGCACGTCTACCGCCCCGAAGATGGGGGCGAAGAGCATTATGCAATAGAGATTGGCCGCCCGGATCGCAGTGCCCCGGTGCTGGCCCGTCTGCATTCGGCCTGTTTCACGGGCGACGTTCTGGGCAGTTTGAAATGCGATTGCGGGCCTCAACTGCGCGCGGCCCTTGCCCAGATGGGCCGGGAAGGGGCCGGAGTGCTGCTGTACCTCAATCAGGAGGGGCGTGGCATCGGGCTGGCCAACAAGATGCGCGCTTACTCCCTTCAGGATCAGGGCTTTGACACGGTAGAGGCCAATCATCGTCTCGGGTTTGAGGATGACGAGCGTGATTTTCGTCTTGGGTCGGATATTCTGAAATCACTGGGCTTTGGTTCGGTGCGCTTGCTCACCAACAACCCGGCCAAGGTTGCGATGATGGAGGCCAGCGGGATTGCGGTGCCGGAACGCGTGCCATTGAAAGTGGGCGAGACGGATTTCAATCGCGCCTATCTGGCGACCAAGGCGGCCAAGTCGGGCCATATTCTGTGACCGGGAGACTGGAATGAAAGGTGGTTGTTACTGCGGGGCCATTCACTACGAGATCACTCGGCCGCCGGTCTTGAAGGCCCAGTGCCACTGCCGCCCCTGCCAGTACATTTCGGGCGGTGGGCCGAACTTTTTCATGGCGGTGCCGCAGGATGGGTTCGTTATCACAAAAGGCAGCCCCGCCGCGTTTGCCCGCAGTGACCTTGAAGCCCCCCGCACCCGCCAGTTTTGCCCCACCTGTGGCACCCATCTGACGACCCTGCGTCCTGACATGCAGTTGACCATTGTAAAGGTTGGCACGCTGGACAATCCGGAGGAAGACTACCGCGGACCGCGCCTTGCGATCCACACGAAGGACATTCAGCCTTTTCATGTGGTCGCTGACGGCCTTCCCTGTTTCGAAGCCCTGCCACCACAATCATGACCCCGACCGATCTTGTCCTGACCCCTTTGGGCCTGCGCTTTGCCGGGCGATTGTTTCCCTGCACGGTCGGGCGTGGCGGCATCAGCGCGCGCAAACGCGAAGGGGATGGCACCACGCCTGTGGGCGTGCACCGCATTGTTGGAATGCTTTACCGTCCTGACCGCATGGCCCGCCCCACCGATTGGGCGGTGCCGATCCGACCCGGTGATCTGTGGTCGGACGATCCGCGCGATGAGGATTACAACACGATGGTCCGCGCCCCTCATGCGTTTGGCCACGAGGTGCTGCGCCGTGCCGATCCGCTATAT
>JBCBDZ010000288.1:0-2109 GCA_038529225.1 Pseudomonadota bacterium
GGTTTTTGAGCGTACGGACCCAGCGGATGTCGTCGGACCACCAATTGGCGGCGACACCGTCATAGATGGTCAGGTCATTGCGGGTGTTCTCAGTCATGTCGTTTATTCTTTCCGATCGCCGGGACTGCGTAAGGCACTCGACGCTTGTAGCTTTCGAAGCGATCGCCATATCGGGCCGCGAACCGTCGTTCTTTCAGCTTGGGGGCTGCTATGCAGTAGGCCGTCAGGCCAATCGCAAGCGCCAGTTGGTCCGGGGTCCATGTCGGCACGGTCCACAGCGTCAGCGCAAAGGCGACGTAGATTGGCTGTCGGATGATGCGGAACAGACCGCCAGCGGGCATATCGGGGAATTTTGGCGCGGCGTTCCGCATGAGGGACATCCAGCCCAATGCGCCGGATTGGACTTCCGCGCCCGCATCCCAGCTTGCCTTGATCAGCAATCCCCAGGCAATCGTATAAACCGCAGTCACCGTGTAGAGCGCCGCGCCTTCGGCGCGCCACCAGACGACGCCAGAGGGCGTCCAAAGGGCAAATAGTGCCAGCAACTGGAGCGACGCGACCAGCGCGTAGGTTGTCGTGCTGAGGGTCTGCCCATGAGGACCCGGAACCAAACGCCGCAGGACGCGCCCGCCGGAACCAGTCAAGAGAAGCGAGTGCACCAGCGGAAATTGTAGGATAAGAAACGCGTTGGCCACAATTGCGTACGGCCAAAGGACGCTTCCCAAGCTGCGGCTCATCCCGAAATACATCGCGAGGATCATCGCCGCAACAGCCACCGCAAAAATCAGATGTGCTGCCACGCCGAAGGTCAGCGCCAAAGCGATGCGGCCCGCCCCGGGTGGCGGTGCTAATGCGCCGCGCATAAGGGTCTCGAGCCTTTGGAAATGAGTCTCTGATGCCATCGCTAACGGTCCGGTCCGTGCTGCGGCATCGGCTTGGCACCAAACCACGACGCCGCTTTGGACAGCAGTGGCCGAACCGGCAGAAATAGACGGTAACCCACCTCGAGTAGAGGTGTCACGCCGGGCATTCGGGCAATCCGTGCCGCCCACCGCCAACCCGGCAGGGTTTGCCAGATAACAGCGAATGCGCGCGCGCCCGACACCAGCGTTCCATTAGGCAGGCGAACGTGGAACCGGCGCATCGCGGCGTCCACGTCCAGGCCCGGGCCAAGCTGTGCATCCGCCTGTGACGCGTCGACAAAACAGATCTGATCCCCGCCGTCTTGCGACTTGTAGTGACTTATCTCCGCAGTGCATAACGGGCACGCACCGTCAAAGTAGACGGTCGCCCGGGCTGGTGTTTCACCGTTCGCTTGCATGATGATCGTGTCGGTCTTTGCCTGTCGCATTTCAAACGATCTCGTACCGTTTAAGAAGGCGCTGGAGTGTCCGCCGGTGCATGACCAAAGATCGCGCGGTTTGCGATACGTTGTCGTTCATTTCATGGAAGACATGCGCGATATGCTGTTTGCGGGCGTCTTCGGGCGAGATTGGGTTGGTTGGAGCCGGGGCATGTTCGTTTCTGGGCCTCATCAGCGCATCCACGATTTCGTCGGCTGTTGCTGGCTTGGCAATGTAGTCGATGGCACCAATACGCGCTGCCGCAACGGCAGTCGGAATATTCCCGTAGCCGGTGAGAATAATTGCACGGATGTCGGGATCGCGTTTTTCAAGCGTCTCTACAAGGGACAAGCCGCTGCCATCCTGCAACCGCAAATCAACAATCGCATAGCGCGGCAGGCCTGCATCTGCTTGATCCATCGCCTCTAACAGACCACTGGCAACACGCACCGAGTACCCCCGCCGCTCCATAGCACGGGCAAGCTGGTTCCGCAGCGCGTCGTCATCTTCAACAATCAAAAGCGTGTTTTCGTGGGTTGCGTCTAACATCTTATTTTTCCTTTTTGAGGCGCGCCGCTGCTCAAGCGCGCCGGGCACGTCGGTGGCAACGGGACCACAGGGTTTAGGTGTGTCTGTTTTCAGCAGTGTTCAGCGCAGATGGGCGCGCAGCATCCAGGCAAATTTTTCGTGCGTCTGTCCGCGCGCGATGCACAGATCTTCCGTGAGCGTGTCACCGTGCTCGGCTGCCAACGCGCCAGACGATTTG
>JBCBDZ010000289.1:0-2071 GCA_038529225.1 Pseudomonadota bacterium
GCGCAAATGCCGCTCCAGCAACTCTTCGAGCTGGGTCATCCAGTGCAGGACCGTCACAGGGCAGGCAACCAGCGTTTCCATGTTCATCCGGTCCATGGCGATGCCGTCCGGATCATAGAGATACGCCATCCCACCTGTCATCCCCGCGCCAAAGTTCGCGCCGATCTCGCCCAGGATCACGGCAACGCCGCCGGTCATGTATTCACACCCGTTCGATCCGCAGCCTTCGATCACCACATGCGCGCCCGAGTTGCGCACGGCAAACCGCTCGCCCGCGCGCCCGGCGGCAAACAGGAACCCATCCGTGGCACCATAAAGCACCGTGTTGCCGATGATCGTATTGTCCGCCGCCACAATCGGAGAAGCCATGGGAGGACGCACGACGATGGTGCCGCCCGAAAGGCCCTTGCCCACATAATCGTTGGCGTCTCCGGACACTTCCAGCTTCAGCCCCGGCGCCGCAAAGGCCCCCAACGACTGACCCGCGCTGCCGGTCAGCTTGACCGTCAGGTGATCCGGTTGCAGCGTGTTACGCATCCCGAACTGTTTGACGATGTGGCT
This sequence comes from Pseudomonadota bacterium, assembly GCA_038529225.1. Classification (GTDB taxonomy): domain Bacteria; phylum Pseudomonadota; class Alphaproteobacteria; order Rhodobacterales; family Rhodobacteraceae; genus Tateyamaria. The sequence goes on from JBCBDZ010000289.1 coordinate 562, forward strand.
GGACGTGCGCGTGCCCACAGTGCGGTGCGTGTTCTGCACCGCGTAGGACAGTTGCATCTTTTCACCGTCTTCAAGGAAGCGCGCAGCATCCCGTACGATCTGGGCATCCAGAGTATCAGGGACCGCGTTGCGGTCCTTGTCGCGGTTGTAGACGATGTCCGCCGCGCCATCGACAGTGATCAAAAGCGGGTTCAGATCCAGATCGTCCAGATGGGCCGAACCCCGGCTGACCTGCGTGAGCAAATCCGCCCGGCCAATCACGTCATCCAGACTGCGCGCACCAATCTCGGCCAGCAACTCTCGCACTTCCTGCGCATAAAAGGTGATCAGGTTGACGACCTTGTCGGCGTTGCCGGTGAACTTGTCACGCAAGGCTTCATCCTGCGTACACACGCCCACGGGGCAGGTGTTGGACTGGCACTGGCGCACCATGATGCAGCCCATCGCGATCAGGGCGGCGGTGCCGATACCGTATTCCTCGGCCCCCAGCATTGCGGCCATCACGATGTCGCGGCCCGTGCGCAAACCACCATCGGTGCGCAGGGTCACACGACCCCGCAGGTTGTTCATGCTCAGCACCTGATGCGCTTCGGTCAGGCCCATCTCCCACGGCAGACCCGCATATTTGATCGAGGTGGCAGGCGAGGCACCCGTACCGCCATTATGGCCCGAGATCAGGATGACGTCCGCCTTGGCCTTGGCCACACCGGCGGCGATTGTGCCGACACCAGAGGACGCCACCAGTTTCACGGTCACCTTGCAGCGCGGGTTGATCTGCTTGAGGTCGTAGATCAGCTGCGCCAGATCCTCGATAGAATAGATATCGTGGTGCGGCGGGGGCGAGATCAGCGTCACGCCCTTGGTCGAGTGGCGCAAGCGGGCGATGAGGTCTGTGACTTTCATCCCCGGCAACTGGCCCCCCTCACCGGGCTTGGCCCCTTGCGCGACCTTGATCTCCAGTTCTTCACACTGGTTCAGGTACTCGGCGGTCACACCAAAGCGACCCGAGGCGACCTGCTTGATCTTAGCCGATGGGTTGTCGCCATTGGGTTCCGGGTGGAAGTGCGCCGGATCTTCGCCACCCTCGCCACTGTCCGACTTGGCCCCGATCCGGTTCATTGCGACATTCAGCGTCTTATGCGCTTCGGGCGACAATGCACCCAGCGACATGCCCGGCGTGACGAACCGCTTGCGGATCGATGTGATGCTTTCCACCTCTTCCAGCGGAATGGCTTTGCCCAGCGGCTTGATGTCCAGCAGATCGCGCAGATGGATGGGCGGGTTGGCCTTCATCTTGGACGAATACTGCTTCCACATCGCGTAAGAGGCGTTGTTGCACGCGGTTTGCATCATGTGCATCGAGGTCGCTTCCCATGCGTGGGTCTCACCGGAGTTGCGCGCCTTGTAGAAGCCCCCAATGGGCAACACGTTGGTGCCACCCCAACCACGGGCGTGAATTTCCTCTGCCTTGGCCTGAATGCCCGTGATGCCGATACCGCTGATGCGGCTG
>JBCBDZ010000290.1:0-2062 GCA_038529225.1 Pseudomonadota bacterium
CTCAGACTTGCCGCCGCTTCCTCGCCCTACCCTATCTGGCTTGTCGGTGCGAACGGCAGAATCCTCTGGTACAACACCGCGTACAGGACGCTGACCGACGCCGCCCGCCCGTCGGAAGAGGAAACAGATGATCCCTTGTTCGTTCTGGACCCCGAAGAATTGGATGAAAAGCGCACCGTTCGCGCATCGATCCAGATTGAGGAAACAGGATTGACCGAATGGTACAACGTCACCGCCACTCAGGTGGATGGCAGCACCATTTATCACGCGGTGGACATCAATGCCGTGATCGAGGCCGAGGTTGCCCAGCGCAACTTTGTGCAGACACTGGCCAAGACATTCGCACATTTGTCCATCGGGCTCGCCATCTTTGATCGTAATGGACAGCTGGCATTATTCAATCCAGCTATGGTCGATTTGACCTCATTGCCGGTCGAGTTTTTGAGCGGGCGCCCCGGCTTGCTCGCCTTTTTCGACCGCTTGCGCGACAATCGGGTGATGCCGGAACCCAAGAATTACAGTTCATGGCGGCAGGAAATCTCGGACATGATCGCGGCGGCCACCCATGCCAGCTATCAAGAGACATGGACCCTTGATTCCGGTCACACCTACCGCATCAGCGGACGGCCCCACCCCGATGGTGCCGTCGCCTTTTTGATCGAGGATATCACCGCCGAAATCTCTCTGACCCGCAACTTCCGGGCCGAACTGGAACTGGGCCAATCGCTGATGGACACGTTCGAGGACGCGCTTGCCGTCTTTTCCGCAGCCGGGGTTCTGACGTTTTGCAACGCGGCCTTTCGCGAGATGTGGGGCATGGACCCCGAAGGGAGTTTCGCGGACGTCACAATCGTCGACTCCCTGAAGGAATGGCAGGCACAAACTCTGCCCGACCCGGCCTGGGCCGATATGCGCGACTTTGTCATGAAAGTGGGCGAACGCGCCACGTGGGAAGCAAACGTGGTTCACAAGACCGCCGGGCCTTATACTGTGCACCTGTCACCGATTGCATCTGGTGCAACTGTCATCCGCTTTTCCGTCAAACATCCCGGTCCGGTGGTCCCGACCCAATTGCCCGCCTAGGGTCATTGTACTTGCAGCGCCCGACGATGCAGATAGTTTGGCGCAATGAGCCAAAGCCCCCTCACCTTTGACTGGCCCGATGCGGCCTCTACAGCCAAAACCGCCGTCGCACTGGGTGCTCAGCTCCGTCCGGGCGACGCGGTGCTTCTCAACGGACTTGTGGGCGCTGGCAAGACGCATTTCGCCCGCGCATTGATCCAATCCCTGCTGGATGTCCCCGAGGATGTCCCATCCCCGACCTTCACATTGATCCAGACCTATGACACCCGCCTCGGCGCTCTTTGGCATGCGGATCTGTACCGGATTTCTACGGACACGGAGATTGATGAATTGGGCCTCGTGGAAGCGTTCGAGGACGCAATTTGTCTTGTGGAGTGGCCAGACCGGCTTGGCCCGCTCACCCCGGCAGATGCATTGGTCATCGACATCGCCGACTGTAACGGTGGGCGCACAGCGCAGTGGGGATGGACTGATGACAAATGGGAAAGTCGGCTGAACGGCGTGGTTCAACATGCCTGATCGCGCCATCCTCATTTCGGACTTTCTGGATCGGGCGGGCTGGGGCGGTTTGCGCCGAACGCTGGTCGCGGGTGACGCATCGAACCGTCGGTACGAGCGGGTGGAGCGCAACGCGCAGACCACTGCCATTCTGATGGATGCACCTCCTGAAAAGGATGAGGACGTGCGCCCTTTCGTGCACATCACAACCCTGCTGCGCGCTGCAGGTCTGTCCGCACCGGAGATTTACAGTCAGGACGAAACAAATGGTCTGTTGCTGATCGAGGATCTTGGCGATGCCCTGTTTGCGCGTGTCATGGAGGCAGATCCAAAACTGGAAGAGCCTCTGTATGCGGCCTCCGTCGACGTTCTCGTCCATCTGAATCAGGCGCGCGTTCCCGACATGCCGCGCTATGACGCCGGCATCATGACGGACCGCGCAGCACTCGCATATGACTGGTATCAGCGCGGCGTGACAGGC
>JBCBDZ010000291.1:0-1990 GCA_038529225.1 Pseudomonadota bacterium
GATGAAAATCACGAAACCCAGCGTCATCAGCGTTTGGACCGTCAGGATCACCGCAAGCGCAGGGCCCAGCGCACTGGCCCTGATCACTGAAATCGCCCTTGGGGCCTTTCTGGCCATGTCATTGATGTCGCTGCAACTCTGGACGCTTGTGGCGCTGGGCCCTGCGCTTGCGGTGATCCTGACGGTCCAAACGCTGATGACGCTGGGTTTCGTGATTTTCATCCTGTTTCCGGTGATGGGAGGCGGCTACCGCGCTGCCGTTCTTGCCGCCGGTTTCGGGGGATTTTCGCTTGGCGCGACCCCCACGGCCATCGCCAACATGACAGCAGTGACCAAACGCTACGGCCCCTCTCCGATGGCTTTTGTGATCCTGCCCTTGGTCTCTGCGTTTTTTGTCGATATTGCCAACGCCATCGCCATCCAGTTTGTCGTCAATTTTTAGGCCGCCCCTATGCCAGACCTCCTGATCGAACTCTTTTCCGAGGAAATCCCAGCGCGAATGCAAAAACGCGCGGGCGAAGATTTGCAAAAGCTGGTGACAAACGGGCTTGTCGAGGCGGGGCTGACCTATGCTTCTGCCGCTGCGTTCACGACCCCGCGCCGCCTGACCCTGACGGTCGAGGGGCTGCTGGCCAACTCCCCCACAACCCGCGAAGAACGCAAAGGTCCCCGCGCCGATGCGCCCGAAAAGGCGATCGAAGGGTTCTTGCGCGGCGCGGGCCTCACCCGTGATCAAGTGAGCGAACGCGACACGCCCAAGGGCCCCGTACTGTTTGCCGTGATCGAAAAGCCCGGACGCCCCGCAAGCGCCATCATCGCCGAGGTGCTGGAACAGACGGTGCGCACCTTCCCGTGGCCCAAATCCATGCGCTGGGGCGCGGGTGCGCTGAAATGGGTGCGCCCGCTGCACAGCATCCTTTGCATTCTGAGCGATGAGGCGGGCAGTGACATCGTGCCGGTAGATATCGACGGGATCACGTCGGGTGACAGCACACAAGGCCACCGCTTCATGGCGCCGACCCCCTTTTCTGTCGCGTCCTTCGAGGACTACACAGCGAGGCTCAAGCGGGCCTATGTCGTGCTGGACGCGTCCGAGCGGGCCGATGCGATCTGGCATGAGGCCACGAACCTCGCCTTTGCCAGCGGGCTTGAGGTGGTCGAGGATGCGGGCCTCTTGACCGAAGTGGCGGGCCTTGTCGAATGGCCCGTGGTCTTGATGGGCAAGATCGGGGATGACTTTCTGAACCTGCCGCCTGAAGTGCTGCAAACCTCCATGAAAGAGCACCAAAAGTTCTTTTCGGTGCGCAATCCCAAAACGGGTCGGATCGAACGGTTCATCACCGTGGCCAACCGCGAGACGGCCGACAATGGCGCCACGATCCTCGCTGGCAACGAAAAGGTGCTGAGTGCGCGTCTGGCGGATGCGAAATTCTTCTGGGAAAACGATCTGCGCGTGGCCAAGTCCGACATGAGCGTCTGGACGCAAGCCCTTGAAAACGTAACCTTCCACAACAAGCTGGGCAGTCAGGCGGACCGCATTAACCGCATCGCCGCACTGGCCCGCGAACTCGCCCCCGTGGTGGGCGCAGACCCGGACATGGCTGAAGAGGCTGCGCGTCTGGCCAAGGCTGATCTCAGTTCCGAAATGGTCTACGAATTCCCCGAACTTCAAGGGCTTATGGGGCGGTATTATATCGGTGAGACCGAGAAAAACCTCGCCGTAGCCGCGGCGGCGCAGGAGCACTATTCGCCATTGGGTCCTTCCGATGATGTGCCGACCGCGCCGGTGTCAGTGGCCGTGGCGCTGGCGGACAAGCTGGACACGCTGACGGGGTTCTGGGCGATTGATGAGAAGCCGACTGGCAGTAAGGATCCGTTCGCTCTGCGACGTGCCGCGTTGGGGGTCATTCGATTGGTTTTGGAGAACTCGTTGGATGTTAACGTTCGGCATTTAATTGCGAGGGCCTTGGTTCCATTGGCAATTCGGCAC
>JBCBDZ010000292.1:0-1959 GCA_038529225.1 Pseudomonadota bacterium
GGCAGATCTCGCCGTTGCGGCGGCGCTCTTGTCCGCCCGAGAGGACAGCGCCCTGCCCGCCGATACCGTCGTTTTTGGCGAAATCAGCCTCTCCGGGGCGCTCAGACCTGCCCCGCAGACCGAAAACAGGTTGAAAGAAGCCCAAAAACTTGGTTTTGCATCTGCCATCGCTCCCAAAGGGGGCAAGGCCTACGGATCACAAGGCATGACGCTCAACCTGATGAGCGATCTGACCGGATTTGTGGGCGAGGTCTTTGGCGCCGGATAATGCCATGGAAGAGACGTGACGTCGGCCGCATGGCCCAAGGCGAGCAGAAAAAGGAAAAGGACCATGGAAGGGTTCACCATCATTGACGGCATCGTGGCCGTGGTCATCATCCTGTCGGCGCTGTTGGCCTATGGGCGCGGGATCGTGCGCGAAGTCATGGCCATCGGGGCCTGGATCGCGGCAGCCGTGCTCGCGTTTCTGTTTGCCCCGCGCGTCGAACCGCTGGTCCGCGAAATCCCCGTGATCGGCGAATTTCTGGCGGACAGTTGCGAGTTGAGCGTGATCGGTGCCTTCGCCATCGTCTTTGCCGTTGCGTTGATTGTCGTGTCTCTCTTTACACCGCTGTTTTCATCCCTTGTGCAACGTTCGGCGGTCGGCGGGATCGATCAGGGGCTGGGCTTTCTCTTTGGGGTGGCCCGGGGTGTGCTGCTGGTGGCGATCGCCTTTTTTGTCTACGACACGGTGATCACCGGTCAGGAATACACCATCGTCGATGAAAGCCGCTCTGCTGCCGTGTTCGGACGCTTTACCGGCCAGATCGAGGAACAAAACCCCGAAGAGGCCCTTGGCTGGATCACCGCCCAATACGAAGCGCTGGTGGGAACCTGCGCGCCGCAATAAGGCCAGAACTGTTCATCATTTCGCCCCGGTTTGCCCCTTTCATGGCCATACCGGAGCCCTAGGGCTGTCCCTGGCTCGGGACGCAGTTGCCTCGTTTCATGAAACGAATAGACAATCAAAGAGCCGCAGGAACGCGCCGCCCGAGGACGTGAGGCAGACGCCCGACCCCGGAGAAGAATCATCCTGCCTCCACACGACTCGGGCCGCTCCGAAACATCAGGTTTTGCGTACGCCCGGCGTGATCGTGGTAAACATCCGGTTAATCGCGTGGCCGCAACGTGCAAAGTCAATCTTTGCAACCCACACTGGCATCCGTGTCGAAACAGAGCCCGCCTATCGCCCCCGTTGTGACGAAAAAGCGGCAGATTTGTGATGCGTCTTTGGTGGCAGAACACATTCACACACACCAGACCGGAGAGCCAAAATGTTCCTCAACCATGACACCGCCTTCACAACATTTGCCCCTGCTGTTGATGCCAACCTGCCGCAGTATACCGCCACGCTCAGCGCCCAGACGCGGCTGGAAACGACCCGCGGCTGGGCCAGCGTTGATGACCTAATCGCAGGCGACAGGGTGGCGACGATGGATGGCGGTTTTGCCACCATCACGGCGATCACCCATCCCAAACGGCGCGCGCCTCTGGTACAGGTGCCGGGCGGCGTGCTGTCGACCTGCTCTGACGTTGCCTTGCCCGCAGACGGCCATGTTGCGTTGATGCCACCGGCGCGCTGGTCGCAAGCCCCGGTGGTCTCTGTTCCCATCAAGGCGCTGAGCGGGTGGAACGGTATTCGCCCCACCCTGTTTGCCGGCCCCGATCTTGCCACCCTGCATTTCGAGGAAGAAGAGATGATCTATGCCCAGACCGGCCTGCTGGTCCACGCCTTTGATGCAAGCGCCGACAGCTTTTTCCCGACCCTCACCTACGGGGATACACGCGCCCTGCTTGCCCTGCTCGAGGGCAAAATGCCTGCACCGGACGCAGCAGCAGCGTAAAGGGTGCGCGAATTGTGATCCTTTCGTGACAGGGTTAGCCGGGGTGTAGCAAGCCCGGCCAGCCCTAGATCGAAGA
>JBCBDZ010000293.1:0-1893 GCA_038529225.1 Pseudomonadota bacterium
ATCAACTCTTGCCGCAGCAAGTCCTGTCCTTACATGGCCAACCCTTGCGCGTCGAATTTGTGGACTGCGTCGTCTGCGAAATCGAGCCCGACCGGGTCTCCGGGTTTCAGGGAGGCGCTGCCGTTGACGCGGACGGTCAACTGGCCTGCGTCGCCGCAGGACACGATCACGAATGTATCGGCTCCGAGGTATTCCAGGACATCGACCGTACCGTCGATGCGACCTGAACCTGCCTCCACAAGATCGATATGTTCGGGGCGCACGCCGAAGGATTTGGCCCCGGCTGGCAAGGCGACACCGGGGGCCGCGGCGGCCTCGGCCACGTTCATGCGGGGGGACCCGATGAACTGCGCGACAAAGAGGTTTGCGGGCTTTTCATAAAGCTCCCGCGGACTGCCCACTTGGGCGATCTTGCCAAACTCCAGCACGACGATCCGGTCGGCCAGTGTCATCGCCTCAACCTGATCGTGGGTGACGTAGATCATCGTCCGTTTCAGTGTCTGGTGCAGCTTGGCGATCTCGTAGCGCATTTCGACACGCAGTGCGGCGTCGAGGTTTGACAAGGGCTCATCAAAGAGGAACGCGGTGGGGTCCCGCACAATCGAGCGGCCGATGGCGACGCGCTGGCGTTGGCCACCGGACAGATCCTTGGGGCGGCGATCCATATAGGCGTCGAGCTTGAGCACCCGCGCGGCCTCGTTGACCTTGGCGTCGATCTCGGCCTTGGGCAGGCCGGCTGATTTCAGGGGAAAGCCGACATTGTCGCGCACCGACATGTGCGGATAAAGCGCGTAGGACTGGAACACCATCGCCAGCCCCCGTTTGCTGGGCGGCTCGGCCGTGACATCCCGGTCCCCGATCATGATCGACCCGCGCGAAGTTTCTTCGAGCCCGGCGATCATGCGCAGCAACGTGGATTTTCCACAGCCCGAAGGGCCAACAAAAATCACGAACTCCCCTTCATTGATGGCCAGGTCCACGCCCTTGATGACCTGCACCTGGCCAAACCACTTTTCGACGGCGTTGAGTGAGATTGACGGCATCAGGCGGCCCCCCGGTTTTCTTCTGCATCTAGCCCGGCCCAGGTCAGCCAGATGGCTGCTGTCCAGGTGAAATCCATGCCGCCACACGCGGTTGCGTCCAGCGGATCAAAATATTCGGCAAAGCCGTTCTTGGCGATGGCCGCAGCCGTTTCGCGGCGCAGCCTGTTGTCCAGATCTGGCCGACCCATTTCGCGAAAACCGATTGCGATCAACGCGTTGAGGAACGGCCATGAGGGACCCCGCCAGTAGCGGCGCGCGTCAAAGGACGGGTGGTATGGATCTGCCGAAGGTATGCCGTAATTGACCGCATCCCAGACCCGCATCAATTGCGCGTCAAGCTCTGGCGTGCCTGCATCGGCCACGTAAGCCAGCAACGCGCCTGACCCCAGAATTCCAGCAAACTCGCCCGTGCGCAGGTTCTTTGCGTCATAGGCCCCCAGTTCGGGGTTCCAGATGTCCGGCAGGGCCGCGCGCAGGGTTTTGGCCCAATGCGCAATCTCTTGCGTGTCTTTCCCCAGCGCCTGTCCCAGAGCGATCAGGTCTTCGTGTGCGCGCAGCAGGACAAACGTGATCCCCGGATCGGCCATCAGGAACGGGCCTTCTGCCACGATCCTGGACTGATCCCAATCGACGCTGACCCCGAACTGGACCATGGCGATGTACCGGTCATACTGCTCTTTTTGCGGGCGCATGGAGGGGTCCACATGCCCGGTGTCGCGCCGCGTGTAGGGCCCGACATTCGACCCATCAACACCGGCCATGCCAATGTCCCAGTCCGGGCAATTGTCCCGCCCGCTTTCCCAAGGGTGGATGATTGCCGCAGGTCCGTGCCCGCAGCGCACAGATCGAC
>JBCBDZ010000294.1:0-1876 GCA_038529225.1 Pseudomonadota bacterium
GGCCCATGATGCGCCTTGTTACGCCTGTATCTTTCCGCAAGCGCCGGCGGCGGAATTGGCGCCGTCCTGTGCCGAGGCCGGCGTGATTGGCCCGCTACCTGGCGTTGTCGGATCCATGATGGCGGTGGAGGCGGTCAAGCTCATCACCGGTGCTGGCGCGGCATTGCGCGGAGAGATGATCATTTATGACGCACTTTACGGCGAAAGCCGAAAGATATCGGTCAAAAGACGCCCCGACTGCGCAACCTGCGGATCGGCAGTAGCGGCGGGGTAGCCAGCGCTTTACATGAAATTCAAAGGAGATTGCCCACATGACGAACGTGCTATTGCAGGACTGGGACACACCGTTTCAGATCGCCCCCTTTGACACCATCTCGGATGAGGATTTCGCCCCCGCCCTGGACATTGCACTCGCGCGTCACAGCGCCGAAATTGACGCGATTGCGGGGGCTGATGCGCCTGCGACATTTGCCAATACGATCGAGGCACTAGAGGCGGTTGGGCGCGATCTGGATAAGGTACTGGGCACGTTTTACACGGTTGCCGGGGCTGACAGCAATCCGGCGCGCGAGGCGTTGCAGCGTGACTTCTCCCCCAAACTGGCGGCGCATTTTGCAGAGATTTCCGGGAACAAGGCGCTGTTTGCCCGTGTGGCCGTTGTTTACGCCTCACGTGATCAACTGGACCTGACAGACGAGCAGGCCCGTGTCTTGATGCTGACCCACCGCGGCTTTGTCCGGTCTGGTGCAGCGCTTGAGGGCAAGGACGAGGCGCGCATGAAGGTCATCAAGGGGCGGCTGGCCGAACTTGGGACAGCCTTTACCCAGAACCTGCTGGCGGATGAGCGCGACTGGTTCATGGAACTGGGTGAGGATGATCTGGCGGGTCTGCCCGACTTTGTGGTGAACACGGCGCGCGCCGCCGGTGAAGAGAAAGGGGCAGATGGCCCTGTTGTGACCCTGTCCCGCTCGCTCATCGTGCCGTTTTTGCAGTTCTCGACGCGCCGCGATCTGCGTGAGGTGGCCTACAAGGCGTGGACCGCGCGCGGGGCCAATGGCGGCGAGACGGACAACCGTGCCATCGCGGCCGAGATATTGGCCTTGCGCGAGGAGCGGGCCAAACTGCTCGGGTATGAGAATTTCGCAGCCTACAAGCTGGAAACCGAGATGGCCAAGACACCCCAGGCCGTGCGTGATTTGTTGATGTCGGTGTGGGAACCTGCCCGGGCGCAAGCAAATGCGGATGCAGGGGTGCTGGAACAGATGATGGTGCAAGACGGCGTGAATGGCCCGCTGGCCCCTTGGGACTGGCGGTTCTATTCGGAACGTCGCCGCAAAGAGCTGCACGATCTGGATGAGGCAGAGGTCAAACCGTATTTCCAGCTTGAACGCATGATCGAGGCGTCATTTGCCTGTGCCAGCCGCCTGTTCGGCCTGGAGTTTCGCCCGCTGGATATACCACTGTATCATCCTGACTGTCGCGCATGGGAGGTCACCCGTGGGGGTGCCCATGTCGCGGTGTTTATCGGGGATTATTTCGCACGTGGTTCAAAACGCTCGGGTGCGTGGTGTTCGGCCATGCGCGCGCAGGCCAAATATCCCGAAGTGCAGGCCCCGGTCGTCATCAACGTGTGCAACTTTGCCAAGGGGGACCCGGCGCTGCTGTCCTATGACGATGCGCGCACGCTGTTTCACGAATTTGGCCACGCCCTGCATCAGATGTTGTCGAATGTGACGTATGAGTCGGTCTCGGGCACCTCTGTGGCGCGTGATTTTGTCGAATTGCCCAGCCAGCTTTATGAACACTGGCTGGAGGTGCCCGAGGTGCCGCAGGCATCGCTTCGCCCGTCTCGGCATGCACCGCATATTCCCGCAGC
>JBCBDZ010000295.1:0-1866 GCA_038529225.1 Pseudomonadota bacterium
CTATGCGCTGGCCTATTCCGTCCTTGCCACGGACATGGACGGGCCCAACCAACAGGGCCTTTTGCAAAGGCCAGTGTCAGGATCGAAAAGTAGATGCCCGACCGTCGCAGGCTGACGTAACCGATCAGAACCGCGAACAGTCCTGACATGACAACCGACAGCGCCAGCGCGGGCAGCACGTTCATGCCAAACAGTTTGAACATCCACATCGCCGCATAAGACCCCACTCCGAGGAAGGCGGCATGCCCAAAGGACAGGTAGCCTGTCAGTCCGAACAGGATGTTGAACCCGATCGCGAAGATCCCGAAGATGACAAAGCGTTGCATCAGGTCCGGGTAGCCGGCGTTGAACTGTGCCATGCCGGACCCTTCGGGAAAGGGGTTCAGGATGAAGGGCGCGAATGCGACCAGAACCGTCACAAGCAGCAGAAGCTGGGCGTCTTTTTTGTGCAATCCGAGCATGATTTATTCCTCCATCACGCCCTTGCGGCCCATAAGGCCCCGAGGACGGGTCAACAGAATGATGATAGCGACCAGGTAGATGATGATCTGATTGAGGCCGGGCAGAATGGCGAGCACTTCGCGCATCGAAGCAAAGCTTTCGAGAATGCCCAGCAGGAAGCCTGCGGCGACCGCACCGGGAAGAGAGCCCATGCCGCCAACTACGACCACCACAAAGCTGAGCACGAGAAAGTCCATGCCCATGTGGTAGTTTGGCGAGGTGATCGGCGCATACATCACCCCGGCAAGCCCCGCAACAGCGGCCGCAATTCCGAACATCAGGGTGAACCGCTTGTCGATGTTGATGCCCAGCAGCTGAACGGTTTCACGATCCGCCATGCCGGCCCGCACCACCATCCCGAAGGTTGTGAATTGCAGGAAGGCAAAGACCGCGCCGATGATCACGGCTGCGAACATGAAATAGATGATGCGCCAGTAGGGATAGACGATCTGGCCCGGATCGAAACCCACCATCGCGCCAAAGTCGAACGACCCGATAAAGGCCGAAGGTGCAGGCGTCGGGATCGGGTTGGCACCGTAGTAATACTTGATGATCTCCTGCAGCACGATGGCCAGACCAAAGGTCACGAGGATCTGGTCGGCATGCGGGCGCTTGTAGAAATGCTTGATCAGGCCGCGTTCCATAACCACGCCGATCAGGATCATCACCGGAACCGCAAACAGGATCGACAAAGGCACAGCCCAGTCTATGATCACATCCCCCGTAGTCTCCCCGAAAATGTCGTGCACGTAAGGCACTTGAACCGCCAGCGGGTTCCCGAGAAAGTCGGTTTGCGTCTCGTCGATAACGGTGTGGCTGATCGAAATAAGGCGGCTCAGTGTGACAGCGCAGAAGGCGCCGATCATGAACAGCGCCCCGTGGGCAAAGTTCACGACGCCAAGCGTGCCGAAGATAAGCGTGAGGCCAAGCGCAATGAGCGCATAAGCCGACCCTTTGTCCAGTCCGTTAAGGATCTGCAGGATGATGGATTCCATCGGTCTGACCTTTGGTTAGAGAGAGCACGGCTGGCGCAGGGCGCCAGAAGATAGGGCGGACCGCAAGGCCCGCCCTAAAGCAGTGTTTAGACGCCCGGGTTGCAGGAGCCCAATTCGCCGCCGAAGATCGACGCGTCGTAGGTGACCTGGCTGACAGGCGTGATTTCGACGATTTCCAGCAGGTCGAACTCGGACGTTGGGTTCTCTTTCCCTTTCACGACCAGCACGTCCTTGAAGCACTGGTGGTCTTCGCCACGATACAGCGTCGGGCCGTTGCCCATGCCGTCGAATTCGAAGTCCTTGAGCGCTTCGCCAACCGCACATGGGTTGAACGATCCGGCACGTTCCACGGCGTCCGCGTACAGCAGGG
>JBCBDZ010000296.1:0-1847 GCA_038529225.1 Pseudomonadota bacterium
TTTCCGAGTTCGAAACCCTGCACCAGCGCCCCTGGCTTGAGGCCTTTCCGGACCGCAAAGTGATGCATCTGGAAAGCCTTTTTGCCGAAGACCGGATGGTCGCCGCCTCCGGGCCCAAAGGTGTTGTGGCAACACATACCGGCCCCTATCTTGGCCAGCCACCCAGTGCTGTGCATCTGGAGGTGTCGGGCCTTGATTTCTGGCTGCGCTCCGGCGGGCGGTTCACTGAAAACTGGGTGTTTGTAGATATGGTTCACCTCTTTGCCCAGATGGGTGTGGACCTGTTTGCGCGGGCGCGAGGAAAAGCGGAATGAGTGACAAACACACACAGCACAAGGCCCTGTTGGCCCCGTTGCGCGCTGCGATGTATGACTTTAATGAGCGCGCAGTGCGCGCTGCGCTGCATGCTCTCTGCGACAGTGACGTCCAGTTTCGGTTGGCATTCCCGTTTGAGACCACCGCCGGGGTGGATGCCTATTTCGACAGGGCCTACATGCCGCTGCTGGCAGCCGTTCCTGATCTCGAGCGGCGGGATCATATCGTGATGGCGGGTCCCACACCCGATGGTAATGACTGGGTGGGATGTGGTGGCTATTACACGGGGACCTTCCAGCACCCTTGGCTGGACATGCCGCCAACCGGGCACATCGTGCACATGCGGTTTCACGAATTTTACCGCTTTGTCGAGGGTCGCGTGGTTGAAATGCAGGCACTCTGGGACATTCCCGAGGTGATGATGCAGGCAGGTGCGTGGCCCATGGTGCCAAGTCTGGGGCGCGAATGGCACGTGCCGGGGCCTGCCACCTGCGATGGGTTGGTGCCCGGACCCTATGACGACAACGAGGGCGCCGCCACGTGCCAGCATATCATCGACATGCTGGAACACATGAAACGCCACCCCAGCCAGGGCGGCCCGGAAGTGATGGAGATGGACAGGTTCTGGCACCCGCGGATGACGTGGTATGGACCGTCCGGCATCGGAACGGGGCGGGGCATCGCGGGCTTTCGCAACTGGCACCAGATCCCTTTTCTGAACGCGATGCCGGATCGTGGTGCCTTTGTCGATGACATCGTCTATCACTTCTTCGGGGATCGCGCCTATGCCGGGGTCACGGGCTGGCCGAACATGTATCAGACCATAACACATGATGGCTGGTTGGGTTTGCCCCCGACGGGTAAAAAGATCTCGATGCGCAGCCTTGATTTCTGGCGGCTTGAGAATGGATTGATACGGGAGAATTGGGTGATGGTGGATCTGCTGCACATGTATGACCAGCTTGGTGTCGATGTCCTTGGTCGCATGCGCGCGTTCAACAAGGCGCGCGCGGGTTTTGATCCCGAAACGGGGCACGCCTTATGAGCACATTGCCACGCACGCCTTCGCTTGATCTGACCGGTAAGCGCGCTCTGGTGACAGGGGCGTCATCGGGCATCGGGTTGGGTTGCGCCGTGGCATTGGCCGAGGCGGGCGCGCATGTGGTGTGCGCGGCGCGGCGCGCTGATGCGCTGAACGACGCGGTAGACGCGATGCAAGACGCCGGTCTACGCGCAGAGGCGATGAAACTGGATCAGACCGACATTCCGGCTGTCTATGCGGCTTTCGAGGCACCCTATGACGTGGTCGTCAATTCTGCAGGCCTTGCGCGGCACAGCGCGGCCCTGGACACCGAACCACAGGACTATGACGCCGTTTTCGACGTCAACGTCAAAGGCGCCTACTTCTTGTCGACCTCTGCCGCACGTGCGCTCATCAAGGCAAACAAACCCGGCTCGATTATCCATATTTCGTCTCAAATGGGCCATGTTTGGTCGCGCAATAAACAGTTCGATCAATGCCCCCCACATGG
>JBCBDZ010000297.1:0-1827 GCA_038529225.1 Pseudomonadota bacterium
CGACCGATGGCCATCAGAGCGCCGCAAAGGATTTCGACACCCGTCATCGCCAATGCAATAACGGCGATAGGCAGCCCGAAGGTCGGCATGTTGCCATGTTCGAGTATGGCAATCAAAAGCGTGGGCTGCATCAGCTTGTAGGCAAGGCCCAGATAGATGAACCCGACACCGATCAGGATTTGCGCGGCACGCCATAGAACCTGACGGTGCGGTGCGACAAAGTGCTCTGCCACATCCCAGTTCAACGCGTAATCAAGAGAATAACGCCCAGCCCCCAACGCCACAAGGATCAGACCGGGTGCGGCAAAGTGTGGGGTATAAGACCAAAAGGTAGGTCCGAAAAGGGCAGGACCGGCCAGCGACAACGCGACAAGAGCGGCACCACAGGCGCGTGTGGCGAACCCCGCGATCAGCAAGCCTGAAAGGATCACCTGTATCGCAATCAACGTCTCGGCGCCCGCGACATTCGTCAATTGCATGTCTGGAACCAGAAAGGTCGGCGTGCCCCAAGGGGCGGTTCCATGGCGGGGCAGGCCGCCAAAGGCACACAGCACCATCATGATTGCCAGGCCAAGGCGCAAGACCAGCGGTCCAACATCACCGTGGCGTTTCCAGACCGGCGCGATCACACGGTCTTCGATGCGCGCGAACACGGGTTCGCATTTCAGCGCGGCAATGGTCAGTGCAAATCCGATGCAAGCAGCAAGGCCAAGCCAGAGCTGACTGCGAAACAGTGATGGGACCGGGGCCCGTGACAGTTCTTCGATTTCGGTAGGTGTCAGCAGCCACGCCTCATGGGCGTTGAGCGGTGCAGATAACAGTAAGAGGACGGGCAGCGCGATGGAAAACCGCGCCATTGTGCAATGGCGTTTCATGTAAATCTCCTGCGAAAAAGCAAGTTTAAGGCGTTAAAACGTGTGTCTTCAAAGCCCGGAATAATGGGCCTGCGGATCTTGAATTTGGTTATTCACAAGGCGAGAGCGAAATGTCATCGTCTTCGTGACACCAATGTAAGTAACGTTAACCAGCGCACCAAGTAAGGAACTCCCTACCTTGGGTTGAAATTCGCCGAAGACCCGCGCAGGGATATCCGCCCGCGCGGCAAGAGCGTCGGGCAAACAGGTTCGGTATCACGGACCCCAACTCATCCCGGCCCCGAGACCACGGAGGGTGATTGGAGAAAGGTTTAGATCACAGGGCTGGAGGGGGGCCGTGTTGAGCCGGGCCTGCGCACTGCGCGACATGCACAATGGCCATCCTGCAATGCGCTATGACACCTTCCCCCTTCACAACGCGCCGCAAACCCTCTATTCGACCCGTTGTCGGGCCTGGCGCGATTCGCGGCAGTCCCTGCATTTCGTCCGAGACGGTGGGTGAGGCGTACCTCATAAATCCTGCCCGAGGCGGGAACAGACCTTTCTTCCAGATGCTCCGTTCGAGCCTCTGGCGGTCTTGGACCCGTGTATTTCGAGGACCAAACCGCCGGAGTGATCCGGTGCTACTTGAGCCGGGGGGTTCGCCCCTCAAAAACTGGAGAAAACTGTGGATAGAGCCCAGAAAGAGAAAGTGGTCGAGGAACTCGGCCAGATCTTTGAAAGCTCTGGCGTCGTTGTGGTTGCCCATTACGCCGGTCTGACAGTTGCCGAAATGCAAGACCTGCGTGCCCGTGCGCGCGAGAACGGGTCGAGCGTTCGTGTTGCCAAAAACAGGCTCGCCAAAATCGCCCTTGATGGGAAGCCATGCGCAAGCATCGCCGACTATCTGACGGGCATGACCGTTCTGACCTTTTCCGAAGACCCTGTGGCAGCTGCCAAAGTGTCCGAAGAC
>JBCBDZ010000298.1:0-1827 GCA_038529225.1 Pseudomonadota bacterium
GAGCGCGAGACGTTCCGTAATGGTGGGCTGTTGCCCCGGTCATTCCGGAGTTTCCTGGGGAGTGCTGCATGATGGCCCGGAAGACAGTCAAAGCTGCGTTTTATCGGGGCGGTACGTCAAAGGCGCAGATCAAGGTCGAGTTTTGCCTGTGCGCCATCCTTGCGCGTGATTGTCATGCTGGCAGCAGTGAGGTCTTCGGACAATTGAATGTCAAAGACTTCACTGCCGTCCAGACCAAGCGTCGCGCGCGTCACTCCTTCGGGAAAGCACAACGGTGCAATCCCCATGTTCACAAGGTTGGAGCGGTGGATACGCTCAAAGCTCTCGACGACAACCGCCTTAACGCCGGCAAGCCACGGTGCCTTCGCCGCGGTATCCCGGGACGAGCCACAGCCGTATTCCTTGCCGCCAATGACGATCAGGCCCTGCCCTCTGCTCCGATAGGTCTCAATCGCCTTGAACATCGTGGTGACCTCACCTTCGGGCTCGATCCGCGCCCATGGGCCTTCCTTGTCGGGCGTCATTTCATTGCGCAGGCGGACATTGCAAAAGGTCGAGCGGATCACGACATCAGATGATCCGCGCCGCGTGCCGAAAGAGTTGAAATCGCGCGGCTCAACACCCCGGTCGATCAGGAACTGCGCCGCGTCGCTGTCCATCGGGATCGCACCCGAGGGTGAAATATGGTCCGTCGTGATGGAGTCGCCAAGGATTGCCAATGGACGCAAGCCAGTGAGCGCGGGCACCGGCTGCGGCTGGCCTTCGATCGCCCTCACGAAGGGTGGAAAAGTGACATAGGTCGACGGCACCCAGTCGTAATTGCCCGCTGCTACACTCAGATCGTTCCAGCTTTCATTGACCGTCGAAATCGCGTTGTAGTTCGCAAGAAAGTCATCCGGCTGAATATGCGCATCGATGATCGCGTCAACGTCTTCGCGGGATGGCCACAGATCGGACAGCATCACCGGGTTGCCGTCGGTGTCGTGCCCGATCGGCTCGGTCGTGATGTCCCGCAAAACGGTGCCGAACAAAGCATAGGCCACCACAAGCGGAGGGGCGGCGATCATGTTGCGGCTGGCCAGCGGGTGAATGCGACCCGCAAAGTTCCGGTTGCCCGAAAGGACCGCAATCCCCTTGATATCGTCGCCCTTGATCGCTTCTTCATGCTCCGGGGCCAGCGGACCGGACATGCCATTGCAGGTCGAACAGGAGAAGGCCGCGATTTGAAAGCCCAAATCGCTGAGCGGCTCTTGCAGGCCGGACTCGGTTAGATACTTCGCCACCACCCGGCTGCCCGGTGCAAGCGAGGTCTTCACGTGGGGCTGTGCCTTGAGGCCCTTTTCAACCGCCTTTTTGGCGATCAGGCCAGCCGTGATCATGTTCCGCGGATTGGCGGTGTTGGTGCAGCTTGTAATCGCCGCGATGATGACATCGCCGTCGCCAATCGTATGGTCTTTGCCCGGGACCGGAACCCGCCGGGCTGTGCTGCGTTCTTCATCGCTGGTCAATTCAGCCGTTGCAGCGCTCAGGTCCAGACGCTGCTCAGGACGGCTGGGTCCGGCGACAGAGCGGCCGATTTTTGTCAGATCAAGTTCGACAACCTCGTCAAAGTCGAACCCATTGGCCTCTTGCGCATCAAACCACAGCCCTTGCGCACGGTTGTAGGCTTCGATCAATGCCACATGTTCGGGCGAGCGGCCCGTTTCGCGCATGTAGCGTAGCGTGTTGTCGTCACAGGGGCAGAACACGGATGTCGAGCCGTATTCAGGGGACATATTGGCGATCGTGCCGCGATCGGCCACGGAAAGCGCGCCGTAGCCAGACCCA
>JBCBDZ010000299.1:0-1817 GCA_038529225.1 Pseudomonadota bacterium
CACTGGTCAACCAGTCGCCCGTGGGCACCTATGACGTGATCCTGTCGGATGCGGAATTCGTGATCCAGCTGCGCGATGGCGGCTTCATCGACCCGATGACGCCCGAAGACTACCCGTTCGAGGATTTCTTTCCTGAGTTCCAGAAATTCCCCGGTCACTGGCTGGACGATGAGCTTTATTCGGTGATTATCCGCTACGGGTTCCTCGGCGTGTCCTATCGCACCGACATCCTGTCCTTCGAAGAGGTCGATACCTATCAGATCCTGCTGCACCCCAAAGTGACGGGCAAGGTCGGCTACTTCGATTGGTACCTGCCCTCCATGGGGTGCCTGTCCTGCGGGGCGGGTAACATCGGTCACCCCTACGACATCAACGATGTCGAGTTCGAGGCGCTCAAGACCATGATGGATCAGGTCAAGGCACAGACCAGCGGCTTCTATTCGATGGCCGACACGTTCTCGTCCCTGACCAATGGCGATGCGGCGATCATCCCCGGCGTGGGCGACTGGATCACCCAGTTGCTTGCCGCAGACGGCGTTCCAGTGGCCAGTTGGGTGCCCAAGGAGGGCGGTGTGCAATGGACCGAATCCATGTGTATCGGCAAAGGGTCGGCCAAGCAGGACATGGCCAAGCAGTTCATCCAGTACATGACGTCTCCCGAAGGTCAGGCGCTGTCCGCCGTCATGCCTGCCTACAACGCCTCGGTGCCGTCTAAAGCGGGTTGGGAATTCCTGAACGCCAACATGCCCGATGACGCCGCGCGCCTGCGCATGACGTTCGAGGACAACAACGTCATGGATGACTATGCGGCTGGCAAAATCAACATCCGCAAAACACCCGTCCAGCAAGAGATCGAAGACTGGACAGATGTCTGGACTGATTTCAAAGCCTGACGAACACTGATGGTGCGCACCTTAAGACCGGTGCGCACCGCATTGAAATGACAGTCAAAAACCCTTCAAAACCAGCGTTTGATCGCTTTGCCTGGTTCTGGCGCGCGCCGGCCCTGATCTGGCAATCGGCGTTCTTTCTGGCACCGCTCGCACTCGTGTTCGCGATGTCGTTCTGGGTGGTCAAAAGCTTTCGTCTGACCCCGGATTTTGTCCTGAAGAACTGGGACAGGATGCTGACGCGCGACTATTTCTGGACGGCGTACCTTTATACATTCGAGGTGGCATTGCTGGTCGCGGTCCTTGCCAGTGTGATCGCCTTTCCCGCTGCACATTACCTTGCATTCAAGGCCTCTCCCAAGGTGCGCCGCTGGGGCATCTTTTTGCTGGTGACCCCGTTTTTCACCAGCTACCTCGTGCGCATTTATTCGTGGAAGATCATTCTGTCGACCGAAGGGGTGATCAACGTGATGCTGGGCTGGATCGGCCTTGGCCCGTTCGAGATGCTGAACAACATGACAGGCGCAGTGATCGGGTACCTGACCTTGTGCCTGCCGCTGACCATCATCATTCAGACATTTGCGCTCTCCAACGTGGATCGGTCCCTGATCGGGGCGGCCCAGAACCTCGGGTGCAGCGCCTTGCGCACGACGTTCAAGGTGACCATCCCGGCGGCGCGCATCGGGCTGATCCTTGCCGCCACATTCGCTTTTATCCTGACCTTTGGCGACTATGTCAGCCCCAGCTACCTTGGCGGCGGCTCGCCCCCCACCATGTCCATCCTGATCGTGGATCAGACCAAATCGGGCAACAACTGGCCGCGCGCCTCTGTGGTGGCGGTGACGATGGTGGTAACGCTGATCACAGTCCTGTTTGCTGCCCTCTTTGCCGCTTATGGCCGACCGGGCAAAGCGCAATGAGCCGGGG
>JBCBDZ010000300.1:0-1813 GCA_038529225.1 Pseudomonadota bacterium
CTTCCTGGCCAGCGCAATGGCGGGGAAGATTGCGGAACTCGCCCCCGGTGATCTCAACCACGTGTTTTTTGCCGGTTCAGGGTCAGAGGCGAATGACACCAACATCCGCATGGTGCGCCACTACTGGGCGCTGAAGGGCAAGCCGACCAAGTCCATCATCATCAGCCGCAAGAACGCCTATCACGGATCGTCAGTGGGGTCTGGCAGTCTGGGTGGCATGGCCCCGATGCATGCCCAGGGTGGCCTGCCAATCCCGGACATCCATCACATCAACCAGCCCAACTGGTGGGCTGAAGGCGGCGACATGGACCGCGACGCCTTTGGTCTGGCGCGCGCGCAAGAGTTGGAAAACGCGATCCTCTCACATGGTGAAGACCGCGTCGCGGCCTTCATCGCCGAACCCATACAAGGGGCGGGCGGCGTGATCGTTCCGCCCGACACCTACTGGCCCGAAATCCAGCGGATCTGTGACAAGTACGAAATTCTGTTGATTGCAGACGAAGTCATTTGTGGCTTTGGCCGTACCGGGAACTGGTTTGGAACGCAAACGCTGGGGATCAAGCCACACATCATGACCATCGCCAAGGGTCTTAGTTCCGGCTACCAGCCCATTGGCGGCTCCGTCGTTTGCGACGAAGTGGCCGAGGTGATCGGGTCCGACGAATTCAATCACGGCTATACCTATTCCGGTCACCCCGTTGCGAGTGCTGTGGCATTGGAAAACCTGCGAATTCTTGAAGAAGAGGATATCGTGGGCCACGTGCGCGATGTGGCCGCCCCAGCCCTTGCCGAGACTTGGCACGGCCTGTCCGATCACCCATTGGTCGGTGAGACAACGCTTGTCGGCATGATGGCCTCGCTTGCCCTGACGCCGCACAAGGAAAGCCGGGCCAAGTTCGCGATGGATGCCGGAACTGCCGGATTCATGTGCCGTGAACGGTCCTTTGCCAATCATTTGGTCATGCGTCATGTCTATGACCGGATGGTCGTGTCTCCGCCCCTGGTCATTACACCGGAAGAGATTGCCGAATTGGGCAAACGGGCGCGCACCGCACTCGATGAGTGTTACGCGCAGTTGAAAGAACAGGACATGCTCAGACCTGCCGCTTGACTGGTGCCGCCGCAAGGCGGGGGGCAGACAGCCCCCTCAGGACTTTACAATCATGTGCCGTGGCCGATCACAAAAGCACTCCGCTGCGCCGCTTTCGGTTATGCGGATACTCTCGGTTATGGACAGGCCCCAGCCATCCATCCAAAGACCGGGCATGAAATGAAACGTCATGTTCGGCGCCAGCACCGTGTCATCCTCTGCCCGAAATGACATTGTACGCTCCCCCCAATCGGGTGGATAGCTGAGCCCGATGGGATAACCGCAACGGGCGGTGCGTTCGATACCGACTTTGCGAAGCGATCTGTTCAATGCAGCCGCGACATCGCGGGTCTGGTTTCCGGCCCGCGCAGCGTCGAGCCCCGCATTGAGCCCCTCGATCAAGGCGGCCTCTGCCCGTTTCATTTCATCTGGCGGATCACCGAGAAACACGGACCGGCACAAGGGGACGTGGTAACGGCGATAGCAGCCTGCAATTTCTATGGTGGTTGCTTCGCCTTTCTTGAACGGGCGCCCGTCCCACGTCAGATGCGGGGCTGACGCATCGGCGCCCGAGGGAACGAGCGGCACGATGGCCGGGTAATCTCCCCAAGCCCCGTCAACGCCTGCTATGGCATCGCGAAAAGCTTCTGCCACGACCTCGTTCTTGGGAACACCCGGTTCAATACGTGCTGTCATCCCATCCACAACAGCTTCGGAAATCCG
>JBCBDZ010000301.1:0-1806 GCA_038529225.1 Pseudomonadota bacterium
TGTCATCCGCACCGAAATGGAGGACGAGTTGAACGGGCTTCTTGATCAGGAGTTTGGCGACATCCTGGCAACCATCGATGCCATCCGGGAAGGCGATTTTTCCCGGCTTGCGGGCAACAGCGCAGGCCGGATTGAAACCCAGATGACACGCGTCCTGGCCGAAGCCGGGTTCGACGAAGACACGCTGCGCGAGATGGCGACCGGCGGAAATGACGGGGCAAGTCGCACTGCGACGCGGGCCACCACCGGAGCCGTTGTGTCTGCCGCTGCCCAGACCTCCTACGAGGAAGCGGGCCAGTCTCTGCAACGGGTGGACCGCCTTGTTGGCATGATCGGAGACATGGAAGAGCTGAAAGACAGTGTTGATCTCAACACGCGCGTTACGGCGGAACTGGCGATCGCGCTGGTCGCCATGTGGCAACTCGAAGCCGTGCAAACGGTTGGGACCGGGCAAACCGGCGTCATCGACGCAGCCACCATCGCCGAAGAACAACGGTACATGGATTTCACCCTGCCCGAGCTTGAGGCCAGATAGGAGAAACTGGCCAGTGACGCGCGAAGCCGAAATCGTTGAGGAAGAACTGATCTACGGGGCACGCCGTCGGGAACAGTTGTGGCAGCGACTGGCTTTCGCTGGTCTGATCTTTGGAGTTTTGGGCTGTCTGTCGGCCGCACTCGTTTCAATCCTCGACGTCGATCCGGCTCCTGTTGTCGTTCCCTATGACCCCGAGACCGGTCTGGCGCTTCCCAATGCGTCGGTTGGTGCAGTCTCAGTCACGGAAAACCAGGCCATCATCGAAAGTGCCGTCTTTCGCTACGTGACCGACCGCGAAACCTACAATCAACTCGACAACGATGTGCGCGTCCGCAGCATTCTCGAACGCTCCGACGGGGCGGCAGAAGCGTCCATGCGCAACATCTGGAACAGCGCAAACACCGATGCCTATCCACCCAAGGTTTACGGAGCCAATGCCCGCCTCGATGTCGAAATTCTCAGCATCAACCGGATTGGAAGCAATCGCGCGACAGTCCGCCTGCGCAAGCGCCTGACCTCGCCTCAGGGCATGCAGGCCGGTCTCTTCACAGCCACCTTGCTCTTTGAGTTCCGTCCCGAAGAACGCCGGTCCATCGACGATGTTTGGACCAACCCTTTCGGGTTCACCGTCACTGAGTATGCCATTCGCTCCGACAGGCTGGAGAATTGACCATGCGCTTGATCCTCCCCGCTCTTCTGTCTGTCATAGTGTCCGTTGCCGCCACCGTCGCCTTTGCCGAGGCCATTCCAAGATCAGGACCAAATGACAACCGCGTCCGTGTGGCCACCTACCAGGACGGGCAGGTCTATCGCCTCAAAGTCAGCCTGACCCATGTAACGACGGTAGAGTTTGGACAAGGCGAAACCATCCGATCCATTATCGCTGGTGACACAGAAGGGTTTCAACTCGACGGGGTGCCCGGCGGGAGGGCCTTTGCGGTGAAACCCAATGCCCGAGGGGTTCACACCAACATCACCGTCTATACCAACCGCCGCAGCTATTACTTCAATGTGACAGAAAGCGCGTCGCCCACATTCTACGTGGTCCAGTTTCGCTATCCCGACGAAAACCGGCGACCCACAAACGCGGTTGCGCAGCGCGCGCCGAACTACAACTACGCCGCCAGTAATCGCACGAATTTCACACCGTCTTCGGTGTGGGATGACGGCACATTCACCTACTTCCGGTTTCCCCGCAACGCGCCCGTTCCCGCGATCTTCCAGCACAACAATGGCCGCGAGCGAACGGTCAACAGCACGCAAGTCGAGGA
>JBCBDZ010000302.1:0-1759 GCA_038529225.1 Pseudomonadota bacterium
AGGCTTTCAAGTTGCTCAAATCCCAGCATGTGCGGGTATGAGCCAAGAGTCATTTTCGTCATGCGACACGTCCTTTTAGTTCAAGCGACCGTCAATGGCCCGCCCCGATATCGGCAGCGGCTGTCATGAATATGGGCAGAATGCGCGCGCGGAACAAGGGGTAGGCGTGAGCACGTGTCGTGATTATATTGAAGGCGCAGCAACAGGTTGGAATCGCGCTCATGAATGCACCTTCAAATATGTCGATGAAATCGGACGACGTTTTGCGGGTTGAGCTTGAGGTATTTCGCGCAGAGCACCGTGATCTGGATGCGGCGATCCGCGCCTTGCAAGAACAAGGCACCGCAGATCAGCTGACCATCCAGCGCCTGAAAAAGAAAAAGCTCGCCCTGAAGGACCGGATTGCAAATATCGAAGACCGGTTGACCCCCGACATCATCGCCTGAACCGCCCGCAAAAAGCGGTCTGAGGAATGGATTGCGCTTGTCCGCAAAACACCTATATTCCGCGCTTTCTTGGCAAGGAGCCTCATCCATGGCAACCGAGGTCGGCATCATCATGGGCAGCCAGTCCGACTGGCCCACCATGCGCGAAGCAGCGCAGGTTCTGGACCAGTTGGAAGTGTCTTACGACACGGCTATCGTCTCTGCGCACCGCACGCCGGATCGCTTGTGGGACTATGGCAAGGGCGCGGTTGATCGGGGCCTGAAGGTGATCATCGCAGGGGCAGGGGGCGCGGCCCATCTGCCGGGCATGATGGCGTCCAAGACCCGCGTGCCGGTGATCGGCGTGCCGGTGCAGACCAAGGCTCTTTCGGGCGTGGATTCGCTGTATTCCATCGTTCAGATGCCGCGCGGCTTTCCGGTTGCGACCATGGCCATCGGTGCGGCGGGCGCGGCCAATGCCGGGTTGATGGCGGCGGGTATTCTGGCGCTCAACGATCCTGCGCTGGCGGCACGCCTTGATGCGTGGCGCGCAGACCTGTCCGCCTCGATTCCAGAGGTCCCCCTTGATGACTGAGCCTTTGCCAACGGGATCCACCATCGGCATCCTTGGCGGTGGCCAGTTGGGGCGCATGCTCAGCGTGGCCGCGTCTCGTCTGGGCTTTCGCAGCCACATTTTCGAACCCGGTGCCAATCCGCCCGCTGGCGACGTCGCCCATCTGGTGACCACAGCCGAATACGAAGACAATGACGCCCTTTTTGCTTTTGCCAGCACCGTTGATGTGATCACGTACGAGTTCGAAAACATTCCCACGCTCACCCTTGATGCACTGGAAGATCACGCGCCGATCCGCCCGGGTCGCGAGGCGCTGCGGGTCAGCCAAGACCGGCTGGTGGAAAAGGACTATCTTGGCAAACTGGGGCTGCGCACCGCGCCTTACGCGGATGTGCCCGACGCAGCGGCGCTTGCCGTTGCTCTTGCGCGGATCGGCGCGCCTGCGATCCTGAAAACCCGCCGCTTCGGCTATGATGGCAAGGGGCAGGTCCGGATCACCGACCCGGGCCAGTCCGACAGGGCCTTGGCCGATATGGGCGATGCGCCTGCCATCCTCGAAGGGTTCGTCGACTTCAGCCACGAGGTGTCCGTGATCGCGGCGCGCGGGCTGGACGGGGCCGTGGCCTGCTTTGATCCGGGCGAAAACGTGCATCGCAGTGGCATTCTTCACACCACGACCGTGCCTGCGCGCCTGAGCGCCAGCCAACGCACCGATGCTATCCTGATTGCGGCCAACATATTGAACGCGCTGGATTATGTC
>JBCBDZ010000303.1:0-1711 GCA_038529225.1 Pseudomonadota bacterium
CGAGGTTCTTAGTGATGCGCACCTGCCCGATCCCTTCGGCGATGGACCCACCCTGCATCGCAATCTCTCCGGTGGTGTAATAGCTGAACAATCCCGCACCGTCCGGATCGGCAAGGCCAATCTTCACGCCTTTTGGTTGGAGCACTTCAGCCACACCAGCCAGCGTGCCACCCGACCCGCAGGCACAGATAAAGCCGTCGACCTTGCCGTCGGTCTGGTCCCAGATTTCGGGGGCTGTGGTATCGATGTGGGCTTGCTTGTTTGCGACGTTGTCAAACTGGTTGGCCCAGATCGCACCATTGGGCTCTGTTTTGGCAAGTTCGGCCGCCAAACGCCCGGAATAGCGCACAAAATTGTTTGGATTTCGATAGGGCGCGGCCGGGACCTGAATCAGTTCCGCCCCGGCAAGACGCAACATGTCCTTCTTTTCCTGGCTTTGGGTTTCGGGGATGACGATCACCGTCTTGAACCCCATGGAGGCGCCGACCACTGCGAGGCCAATCCCGGTGTTGCCGGCCGTGCCTTCGACGATCGTGCCACCGGGGCGCAACTCTCCGCTGGCGACCGCGCTCTTGATGATAGAAAGCGCGGCCCGATCCTTGACCGACTGGCCCGGGTTCATGAACTCGGCCTTGCCCAGAATGGTGCAGCCCGTGAGTTCACTGGCCTTGCGCAACTTGATAAGCGGGGTGTTTCCAACGGCGGCAGCCAGATCAGGGGCAAAGCGCATGGGCGGCGATCCTTTCGGGTGATGTTGCTTTATCGGTGTAGCGGGCAGGCCTTGCGATCTCAACCCGCAGCGTGCGCGCGCAGGCGGTCACGATGGCGGGCCAGCCAGTAGGTCAGCATGGTCAGAGGAACATTGCCGGTCCGACCATGATCAGCCATGTCCAACAGCGTCTCGAACGGCATGACATGGGCGCGGATGTTTTCGCCCTCGTCCTGTTCTCCGCCGATCCGGGCATGGGTGCCGGGCAGATCACACAGACCTACGAACATGTGAAAGTATTCGGTCGTGGCACCTGGGGAGGCGTAGTAGTCGCCGACCGTTTCTAGATGCGGTAGCTCAAGGCCCGCCTCTTCGCGCGCTTCGCGCCGCGCCGTGTCGGCGGGCGACTCTCCGGGATCAACAAGGCCTGCAACCGGTTCCAACTGCCATGCCACGGGGTCATACCGCCCGATTGGCCCCATGCGTACCTGCTCAACCAGCAGCACGCGGTCGCGCACCGGGTCGTAGGGCAGAACAAGCGCCGCATCACTGGAGACAAAAACGCATCGGTCCAGGACATCGGACATGTCGCCTTCAAAGGTTTCATGGCGCAGGCGCAGTTCGTCAAACCCGAAGAAACCGGTATGGGCACGCCACCTTTTGATCATTTCGATGCGCCCGTTCAGCACCTCTGTGCGATTGTGCCCGGACTGAGCCAGAACGCGGCTCCACGCGCGTTTTCGGATCTGGGGAAAGCGCGCGGCGATTTCGTCCGCGGAGAGGGTGCCAAACCCGTCCATGACCTCTTGGGCAGAGATGACGCTCAGGTCGGCCCAGTGCAACGCCCACGTCTCGAAATCCCAAGGCGTGTCGGTGGCAAGGACATCCGGGTTGGGCATGTAAACATCGGCGCAGCTGCCATCGGCCAACGTGACATCCTGAATCTCGTAGTCAAAGCCCGCCTCGTAATAGCTCAGCCGTGCGATATCTTGGTCCGTCAAC
>JBCBDZ010000304.1:0-1601 GCA_038529225.1 Pseudomonadota bacterium
AGTTTCCTGGGGAGTGCTGCATGATGGCCCGGAAGACAGTCAAAGCTGCGTTTTATCGGGGCGGTACGTCAAAGGCGGTGATGTTCAATGCGGTTGATCTTCCTGACGACAAGGAGTTGCGGGACCGCATTTTCCTAGCTGTGATGGGTAGCCCGGATGCCTACGGTCGGCAGCTTGATGGCATGGGCGGCGGGATCTCGTCGCTGTCCAAGATCGTGATCGTTGAGCCGTCCCCGCGTGATGATGCCGATATCGACTATACCTTCGTTCAAATCGCCGTTGGCGAGCCCGTCGCGGATTACGGTCAGATGTGTGGGAACATGTCGTCTGCGGTTGGTCCCTTTGCGTTGGAAGAGGGATTGGTAAGCGCGTCAGGCAACGCCACCATGGTGCGTGTGCACAACACAAATACAGGCAAGGTCTTCCATTCGACATTCGCGGTGCAGAACGGGCGCGCGATTGAGGAGGGCGATTTTGAGATCCCGGGCGTGTCGCAATGCGGCGCGAAAGTGCAGCTCGATTTCCTCGACCCCGGTGGCTCGCGCACAGGTCAGCTTTTGCCAACCGGTCACGCCGTCCAAGACCTGGAGGTCCCGGGTCTTGGCACGTTCACGGCCTCGATGGTCGATGCGTCGAACCCGGTTGTCTTTGTGAATGCCAGTGATCTGGGCGTCAAAGGCAACGAAAACCCGGTGGACTTGGATGCCGACAAAGCCTTGATGGACAAACTTGACATGATCCGCCGACAAGGGGCTGTTGCCATGGGATTGGCGAACGCCCCTGAAATCGCGCAACTGTCGACCCCAAAGGTAGCTTTGGTTGCCGCACCATCGACGTTCACCGCGCTTGATGGTCGGGACTATGGTCCGTCTGATTACCATGTGTCCGTGCGGCTCGTGTCGATGGGCAATTTCCATCGCGCGATTACGCTGACCGGCGCGATGTGCGTTGCGGTTGCGGCGCGCGTCCCAGATTCGTTGATTGCCGAGCATGTTCCGCCATTGGGCGATGTGCTGATCGGAAACCCGTCGGGTGTTTTGCCCGTACAGGCCGATGTTGGGGACGGCCCTGATGGTTTGATTGCGCATTCGGCAACCACCTTTCGCACACAAAGGCGCATCATGGAGGGCTATCTGCCTTATCCAGAAGCTCTGGAGACCTTGGGATGACCTGGTCACTCAAGGCTTACCCCACAACGGATCTGAACGATGCCAACTCAGACAAGGTGCGCCAGGTGATGTTGCCGTTTCAGGATTTCGGGGCAAAGCGGATGTTTGCAGGACGCATCAAAACCGCTGTCACGATGGAAGACGCAAAGCTTGTGCAACAGGAGTTGTTCAAAACCCCTGGTGGAGGTGCGGTTGTTGTTTTGGATGGCGGAGGCTCGTTTCGCTCCGCGATGCTCGGCGATCTGAATGCAGATTTGCTTGCGGTCCACGGCTGGGCCGGTATCGTGATCAACGGCGTTGTGCGTGATGCGCGGGCCTTGGCGGGGTCGATCTGGGATCAAAGCCTTGGGCGTGACTCCTGTGCGCAGCGCAAAACGCGGCATCGGAGCATTGGGAGTGCCCGTTGCCTTGGGGAATGTGCTCTTTGAGGAG
>JBCBDZ010000305.1:0-1529 GCA_038529225.1 Pseudomonadota bacterium
CGCCAACAACGTTGGGTCCCCGCCGCATCTGCACGGCGGCCCAGATCTTGCGGTCCGCATACATCAGGAAGGCAAGCGCGACCAGCAGTGGCACCACCACCAAGAGCACCTGCCCCACGATCAGAAGGCCGATGCCCAAGGGGTTGCTTATGAAAAAATCAGGCATCTGTCCTCACACGGTCGGTATCCCTTTTTCCACGCAGGCAGCAGACACGACTTCGGCGTCGATTGTACTGATCCCACGCGGCAAGGCAGGCGAGATGGTGTAAACAGCATCCGCCGTCCACACGCCAGCCTCTTCGTCAACATTTGTGCGCAAGTGACGTGCAAATCCCCACCCTCGGATGAGGGTATAGCCCGCCGCCGCGCATTCGGCGTAATTTTTGACGTCCTGCGCACT
The DNA here is from genome assembly GCA_038529225.1 of Pseudomonadota bacterium. Classification (GTDB taxonomy): domain Bacteria; phylum Pseudomonadota; class Alphaproteobacteria; order Rhodobacterales; family Rhodobacteraceae; genus Tateyamaria. The sequence goes on from JBCBDZ010000305.1 coordinate 401, forward strand.
TAGCGCATTGGTCATCGACACGTTGAACTGCACCAGATCATCCGCCAGCAACATGGTTTCCACCCCGCGATAGTCCGGGATGAACTGTTCTGCCGTGGGCACCGTGTCACAGCCGGCAAGGGGCGCGAGCGTTATGAGCCACGCGGCCTTCATTCAGCGGCCACCGCCTCGGTCTTGCGCGCCTTGGCGTTTGCGCTGAGTTCGGCCATCAACTGGCTGGCACGGGCAATCGGGTTGGTCAGGTAAAAGTCGCTGATGGGCGAGGTCAGCACGCCCCCTTCGATCCTGCCCTGCTCCAGAGCCTCGCCCGCGTTTTCCGCGACCACGTCAATGTCACCCAGATGCGGGTGGGCCTTGACGATTTGCTGGCGCAAGGCGGCGATGCTGTCATAGGGCAGAACGCTGCCCATCTCACCGGACAGCGCGCGCAGGATGGCCCAGTTTTCCTTGGCCTCACCGGGGGCAAAGCTGGCGCGTGCGGCCAGTTGGGGGCGCCCTTCGGTGTTCACGAACAAGCCTGGCTCTTCGGTATAGGCGGCACCGGGCAGGATCACATCAGCGCGGTGTGCACCGCGGTCGCCATGGCTGCCTTGGTAGATGACAAAGGCACCGCTGTTTTCTTGCGCTACCGCTTCGCTGCTTGAGCGCGGGGCGATTTCGATTTCATCGGCACCAAGGTTGTAGATCACATCCGCTTTGCCAATGGCGGCCATGGCGTCCGGGTTCGTCGCCCCGACATCCATCGCGCCGACGCGGCCCGCCGCTGTGTGCAGGATCATCAGGCCCGATTTCGTGGAATCGGCTAGCGCCTGGGCCGCCGCCAAAATCGCCGCTCCATCGGCGCGGGTCAGCGCACCCATGCCTACGATGATCACCGATGGCTTTTCGGCCACGTCAGAGTGATCACGCTTGAGCAGATCATTGATGACGGTGGCATCCGTCCCGATATGGTTCGCCTCATAGGTGAGGTCGGGCATCTCGCCGATCACACCCACATTGGCCCCGCGTGTCCAGGCCTTGCGAATGCGCGCGTTCAGAACGGGGGCCTCCACACGAGGGTTGGTACCGATCAGCATAATCGCTTCGGCGTCCTCGATGTCTTCGATGGCCGCCGTGCCCGCATAGGCAG
>JBCBDZ010000306.1:0-1529 GCA_038529225.1 Pseudomonadota bacterium
CAGCAGTTCCAGATCCTCGGCAATCTGACCGTCTTGCTGGCGCAACTCGTCAATCCGTTTGACGCCGTGCATGACCGTTGTGTGGTCGCGTCCGCCAAAGCGGCGGCCAATCTCGGGCAGGCTGCGCGACGTCAGGTGTTTGCACAGGTACATCGCCACTTGTCGTGGCCGGGCATAGCTGCGCAACCGTTTGGGGCCGATCATGTCGCTGAGACGAATGTTGTAGTGTTCGGATACCTTGCGCTGGATTTCCTCGACAGTGATCTTGCGTTCGGAGGCGCGCAGCACGTCCGCAAGGCAGTCCTGAGTGAGGTCCAGGTCGATCTTGCGACCCACAAGGCTGGCAAAGGCAAAGAGGCGGGTCAAAGCGCCTTCGAGCACGCGGACGTTGTTGGAGATGCGCAGGGCGAGGAATTCCAGAACGCCGTCTTCCACCTTGAGGTCGGGATAGACCAGTTGTTGCTGTTCCACCTTGGACTGCAGGATTCCAAGACGCAGTTCGTAGTCGGTCGGATGCAGATCAACGATCAGGCCGCATTGCAGGCGGGATTTGACGCGCTCTTCGAGATCCTTGATTTCGCCCGGGGCACGATCTGCTGAGATGATGATCTGCTTGTTCTGGTCCACCAGCGCGTTGAAGGTGTGAAAGAACTCTTCCTGGGTGCTGTCCTTGCCGGCGATGAACTGTACATCGTCCACCATCAAGACATCGACAGAGCGGAACATTTCCTTGAAATCCATCATCTTGCGGTCACGCAAGGCCTGCACGAAGCGGTACATGAACTGTTCGGCCGACAGGTAAAGAACGTTCATGCCGGGTTTGCGGGCGCGCAGTTCCCAAGCGATGGCGTGCATCAAATGCGTTTTTCCCAAACCTACGCCACCGTATAGAAACAGCGGGTTGAAGGTCACCGGCCCGCCTTCGGCAACACGGCGCGCAGCGGCATGAGCGAGTTCGTTGGGTTTGCCCACCACAAAGCTGTCAAAAGTGAACCGTTTGTCCAGCGCCGCGGCTGCCAATCCTGACGTGGAGGACTGGGCGGCAGGAGCTGTGGGCGCAGGCATGGATATGTCCAGTGCAGTTGGGCGGGATTGTGAGTTGGCGGCAACAGAAAAGCTCAGGCGGCGCACGCTGTCATATTCGGATTTCAATTCGTGCAAAATCAGATCCGAAAAGTTCTGGCTAACATAGTTTCCCATGAAATTCGTCGGCACGTCAAAGGTGACGATCCCGTCACTCAGCCCCCTAAATTCAAGCGGTTCGATCCACGTTGTGTAATTGTTTTGACCTACTGTCTTAAGCAGCCGTTTTCTCAGCTGTCCCCATTCTTGTTGTGTCATATGTGCACTAATCCCTTTCCGCCACCTCTGTCCGGCGATCATCGGCTCGCCGGGAATGCCCGTCCCATGTTGTTGCTCGAGGCAAACCGATTATGTTTGCGCCGCGTTGCCACAGCGCATCGGTCCGGTTGGAATTCACAGTCTTTGCTCGTAACGGGCCCCGATTTTCGAGTGCCTTTCACGTGCTG
>JBCBDZ010000307.1:0-1469 GCA_038529225.1 Pseudomonadota bacterium
ATGCCGGACATTGACCGCCATTTTCACGGAGCCGCCTTGGGTGACGTGCTGACCACACTGCGCCCCATCCGTTTCAGCGTGTCGCGGGCAAAATCGCTGTCCTCAGCGCGCAGTGTGGTCAGCACGTCACCCAAGGCGGCTCCGTGAAAATGGCGGTCAATGTCCGGCATCGCGGCTTGCAAGGGGCCGGGGGCAGGGCTGTCGCCTGTGATCCCACCGACATCGCCGGTCTTCTCCAGCGTTGCAATCAGGTCGGGCCATTGTTCTTGCGGGATAAAATGGTCGGCAAATCCGGCAAATATCGCGTCCGCCGCATCCATCCGTGCCGCGGTCGTCCCAAGATATTCACCCAGCCGCCCCGGCGCGAGGGCCAGCATCAGCGTGCCCCCCACATCCGGCATCAACCCGATCCCGCATTCCGGCATCGCGATCTGGCTGCTCTCGCCCACAATCCGGTGCGAGCCATGGCAGCCAAGGCCAACCCCGCCGCCCATGGTAAAACCCTGCAGGAAACTCACAACAGGTTTGGGATACTGGAAAATCTTGTGGTTCAAACGATATTCATCGGCCCAGAATTTCTGCCCATAGGCATAATCGCCCTTGGTGCCGGTTTCGTAAAGTTCAGCGATATCACCGCCCGAACAGAACGCACGGTCGCCTTCGGCGTCCAAGATCACCAGCGCCACAGCGTCGTCCTTGGCCCACGCGTCCATGGCCGCTTCAATGGCGATGCACATCTCGTAGGTCATGGCATTGAGCGCTTCTGGACGCTGCAAAGTGATACGGCCCGTGCGGCCCGTAATGCGTATTGAGATGTCGGTCATCGGTTTTTCAACATCTCACGGGCCACGATCACACGCATGATCTCGTTGGTGCCTTCGAGGATCTGGTGGACGCGCAAGTCACGCACCAGCTTTTCGATCCCGTAATCCGCCAGATATCCATAGCCGCCATGCAGTTGCAGGCACTGATCGACCACCTTTGATCCGGCCTCGGTCACGAACTTTTTGGCCATCGCGCAGAACTTGGTGGCATCCGGCGCACCAGTGTCCAGCTTCCACGCCGCCTGGCGCAAAAAGGTGCGCGCCGCCTGCAACTCGATCTCCATATCCGCAAGGCGCCATTGCAGCCCCTGAAACTGGTCGATGGGTTGGCCAAAGGCGCGGCGCTCACCCATATAGGCCAGCGTGCTGTTCAGGGCGGTCTGTGCAGCCCCCAGCGAACAGGCCGCGATGTTCAGACGGCCCCCGTCCAGCCCCATCATCGCATATTTGAAACCATGGCCCTCTTCGCCGACAAGATTGCTGCTGGAAATGTTGCAATTGTCAAATTGGACTTGCGCCGTGGGTTGACTGCGCCACCCCATCTTGTCTTCCAATCCGCCAAAGCTAAGCCCCTCCGCGCCGTCTTCGACAATCAGGGCCGAGATGCCTTTCGGGCCATCCTCACCCGTGCGCACGGGTGAGGAT
>JBCBDZ010000308.1:0-1061 GCA_038529225.1 Pseudomonadota bacterium
CGCAGGGGTGGCGGCGATCATTTACACCGACATCAACCGTGACGGCGCCATGGGCGGGCCCAATATCGCGGCCACGGAGGCGCTGGCGCGGTCTGTTTCGATCCCCGTGATTGCCTCGGGGGGGGTGTCATCGGTGGACGATCTGACCGCTTTGAAGACCACGGGTGTGATCTCGGGCGCGATTTCGGGCCGCGCGCTTTATGACGGGGCCATTGATCTGGCCACCGCGCTTGCGCTGCTTAAGGGCTAGCCCTTATTCGGTGGACACCGTCCCGGTGAATTTGGCGAGCGCGCCAGTCATGACCTTGAGGTAAGGCGCGTCCTCGGACACACCGCCCAAGGGTGACAGCATCTCGGTCGGGTCCTCATAGGCGATCATGGTCTTGCCGGTTCCATCTTCATAGACCAGCACTTTGAGCGGCAAGTAGAGGCCCGAGACGGGATCATCCTTGATGGCTGGTGTGCCGACCTTGGGGCTTCCAAAGATCAGCAACTGGGACGCCCCCACTTCTTCGCCCACTGATACCGCGCCGGCCCCGTGATCCACACGCGCAAATATGGTCAGGCCTGCGCCTTCCATTGTTTCGACCAAAGCGTCGACAGTTTCGGTGACGCCAGCCGTGGCCTCTTTGCGCACAATGCCGCTGTCGCCGGCCAGGGCGGCCCCTGCCATTGCGATCATCACTGCTGCCATTGCCAGTATTTTCATGAATCCATCCTCTCTGAAGGTCGCACGATGATGGCGCATCCAGCGGCAGGCGCCAGAAAATTTCCCGTGATCGGTGGAACCATGCCGATGGCGCGGTGACGCTGTGGCGCACCGGTCAGGACATATCTCTTCTCTGTTTTAAATAAATCCCGGGGTGAGCCCGCAGGGCGAGGGGCAGAGCCCCTCAACCATCAAGCCGCGCCTTTGGCGCGAGGGGCAGAGCCCCTCACTTTCCCGACCGCGCCTCCGGTGCGAGGGGCAGAGCCCCTCACTTTCCCGACCGCGCCTCCGGTGCGAGGGGCAGCACCCCTCACTTACCCGACCGCGCCTCCGGCGCGAGGGGCAGCACCCC
>JBCBDZ010000309.1:0-694 GCA_038529225.1 Pseudomonadota bacterium
CCATCGCTTCGGCCATGCCACCGCTCTCTTCACTCTTTGCCATGGCCTGCATGTGCGCCGCGTGCTCTTCAGCGGTCATTCCTGCCATGGCTTCAGCCATGCCTCCGGTCTCTCCGCTTTTGGCCATGGCCTGCATGTGATGCGCATGCTCGTCGTGACCAAAATGCGCGCCAGCGCGTCCGCCGACCACCGGACCTTCGGGACCATCAGATGGGCCACAATCAGGGTAGACATGTACATGCACCGCGTTGACACCCGCGGGCAATCCGACGAGTTCCGGTGTAAAGGACACTCCATCTTCCGTTTGCTGCAACGTGACGGTTCCAAGCTCTTCCTGGATACCCGTTTCATCGATCCGGTGCACCACAGCCTCTACCATATCCGGATCGCCAAGCCGCGCGAGTGCCTCGCGGGCGGCGCTTGAATAGTGCGCATACATATCGCCACGTAACGCGCTGATGTAATACTCACCCGCCGATTCAAGTTCCCCGACGGCCTCGAGGGCCGCTGCCAAATGGTACCGGATCGTAACGTCATCAGGTTCCATCACCAACGCGTTCGTCAACGTTTCCACCGCCTGCGCGCTGTTGCCCTCGGCGTGTTCGACCCAGCCCAGAATGTCCTGAAGAACGCCGTTTTCCGGAACCATGAAACTGGTCAGCGTGACCATGCGGCGCGCGGTCTCGAGGTCCTG
>JBCBDZ010000310.1:0-548 GCA_038529225.1 Pseudomonadota bacterium
GATTTTTCCAGTCGGGGTCAGGGTGGTGCAACATTGTGGCACCATCTGGAGGCGGGCGTGGCAGGAGAGGGGCGCTTTCGTGCTCTCAGGGCTGATAAGCGGCGCGGGTGGGTTCGGGCTTGACCAGATCATCCAGCATCCACGAGATATCTTCGATCTGCTCGGCGATCACATGGGTGACACCGCTATCGCGCTGCACCCGCCCGGTGACCTTCAACGCCCGCCCAGCGATGACGGCCCGGCGAAACCGCTCGTACATCTTGCGCCAGACGATGACGTTCGAAATTCCGGTTTCGTCCTCAAGCGTGATAAAGATCACGCCCTTCGCCGTTCCCGGCCTCTGACGCACAAGAACCAGCCCGGCCACTGCAATGCGCGCCCCGTTCGGAGGCAGGTCCAACTGGTCATGCGGCAAACAGGCCGGAGGGCGGGGCCAGGGCGGTGAAAATGACATGAGAACAAATATAGAACAAACTGATATTTGCTCAAGTCCCCGCGATTCCATGGGCACAAATGACTTTCCCTCTGGAATGAACCGCCCATGCGGC
>JBCBDZ010000311.1:0-507 GCA_038529225.1 Pseudomonadota bacterium
CGGATGGTTACATGGTGATGTGGGACTACAAGAACTCCCCTTTCCTGAGCGAATTCAATCCATTGGTACGTGAACAACGCTCTGGCGCGGATCTGTTTTACTTTGATCGCGGCGACAAGGTGGATGTGGCGGCGGATGTGTTCGCCAATGAGGTTCGGGTGCTGCTGGAGAGCCACGCGGGTGGCAATAAACGCCTCGCGGTCGACAAGATCATGCTGCACGGGCTGCGCGCGTTGGAGGCGCAGGGCTTTGAAGTGATGGAAGGCGAAGAGCTGACGGAGAAATGCCGCGCGGTGAAAGGCGCGGATGAGATCCTCGCCATGCGTTGTGCCAGCCATGCCTGTGAAATCGCGGTGGCAGAGATGGAAGCGTTCGCGCGTCAAGCCGTGCCGCAAGGACAGACGAGCGAGGACGACATCTGGGCCGTGTTGCATGCCGAGAACATCCGGCGCGGCGGGGAGTGGATTGAAACGCGGTTGCTGTCCAGTGGCCCGCGCACCAATCCGT